>CAYRKE010000440.1:0-4522 GCA_964424695.1 uncultured Polyangiaceae bacterium | reverse complement strand
GCCTGGAGATCGTGGGTCGTCGCCAGGAGGCGCTGCACCCGACCAGTGCGCGCCGTATCCGGGCGCAGGCGGTCGAGGAGGCGGCGCTGGGGCGCGTTGCTCATGCCGCGACGCTGGGGCGCGTTGCTCATGCCGAAGCCTCGTTCGGTAGGCCGCCCACGGCGTTCAAGAAGTTCAGCGCCGCTCCGAAGCGCCAGTCTGGAGCCCGGATCTCGTCTGGAGACGTGGGCTCGCTCACCCGGGTCCCGATTCGTGCCCCGGTGAGGACGAACTCCGCGCCACGCTCCTCGATCCAGGCGAGCTTGGGCCGGCCCTGTTCGAACTTACCGCTCTGGATCTCCGCGTGCCGCCGCAGCACGGCGCGCACCACCGACTCGGGACTGTTCACTCCCTCATGGGCCTGAGCCAGAAGCTCGGCCACCTTGAGGATCCCTCGGCCGCGCGTGAAGAGCTCGTCCCTTCCGAGCCCCAAGCGCCTCCGAAACGCTTCGAGGAGCTCGCGCGAGCGACCGGGGAGCTCGCGCGCCGCAGCCTCGATGACGGGATCGGCAAATACGCGGCCGCACTTTTCCGCATCATTCTGGGTGCGACAGAGCCACAGGACTCGCTCGAAGACCAGGGTGACGCTCCGCAGGAAAGCGTCGTAGGCGAGCGCGGCCTCGAGCGCCGAATCGAGCTCGGGCTCCTGGTCGGCACTGAGTGCGGCAAGGCCCGCGCGGATGAGTTCGGTGTCGGACCATTCGTCGGGTCCTTCGCGCGTCACCTCATCGAGGAGCGCCAGCATGCGCGCGCGCCGAGCGTCATGGAGGAAGGCCTCGCGGAGGAGCTCCCTGGCGTCCCCCTCGAGCTCGACTCCAGGGGAGGCGCTCTCTCCCCAGGAGCGGAGGGTGTCGAGGCGCACCGTGGCCGACTCGTTCAGGGCCGCGGCTTCGAGCTCCTTGCGGGCGCTACGGGTCGTGGTGGTCTCGAGGAAACTCTCCCCGATGGCGTCCCCAAACCCCGGGGTGGGGAGCAGGGTCGACTTGTCGAGGAGGCGCAGCGCGCTGGCCACGGCGCCATAGATGCCCAAGGCGCCGTAGCGATACTGTTGGGCAAGGAGGGCGAAGCCAGTTCCAGCCTTGGTGGCTCGGGCCTGGGTGAGCCGTTGAGCCTCCCGCTGCACGTAGGTGATGCCGCGAAGGCCCTGTACCCGCGAGCCACCGGAATCGCCCTCTCGGGCCTCTGCCCCTTCGTCCCCTTCGTCCCCCGCCCCGTCGGCGACCGATGCGCTCACGGCTGCGCTGTGGAGGGCAGAGGCGAGGGCCCAGAGCCGCTCGAAACGGAGCGCCACCTCAATCCGCCGCTTGCGGGCCGCGTCTGCGGCGAGGCTGCCGAGGGCTCCGTCAGTTCCAGCCAGGGTGAGCCCGGCGCAGAGCATGGGAAAGTAGGTGGCTTGGCCAGCAGCCGCCGTCATGCCCGGAAAGAGCGCGTCAGCGAGCGCCAAGTACCCCGCGGTGAAGCCCAGGGGATCCACCGTGCCGCCGGGGAGCTCCGCAGGATCATAGGCCGTAAGAAAGACGGGCAGGACCGCGCTCATGGCTTCGGCTCCCCACCGAGCCCGAGCCCGAGCCCGAGCCCCGTGCCCGCGCCCGCACTCGTGCCCACCATCACCGCCGCGATGCGCAGGTACGGCCGATCGAGGGTGCTCATGGTTTCGGTGAGCCAGCGGTTGAACCGAGCGTCTTGGCTGCCGGCACGAGCTGGTATTCTGCCGGATCCATGGCCCCTCGGTGCCCGCGGTAGAGCCGGGCGTCCGTGGGGGGCGATTGGCGCAGCAGGGTCTCGAGGTAGAGCCGGCGAGGGTCGGGCCTCAGCTCGCGCCAGCGACATGGTCTTCTTCCTGCATTCCGAGGTAGGCCCAGGCAGCGTTCATGATCTGCTTATCGTCGTCCAGGCCGCCAATGTCGAGATCGTGCTCGACGTCCTCGAAGCTGACGAAGTAGCAGACCGCCGCATGGGCCACGTGCCGGTCCGGAATGGCTAGGTCGTCCCAGCGGTCGAGAAGCGCGTGGCACTGCCTCGCGAGGGCGCGTGCTCCTTCGACGTCGACGAACTCATTGACGTGGTGCTCGTCTTCGATGATCTGTTGATGCTGGGCGACTTGCTCCCTGAGTGCGGCGGGATCCGAGAGCGGCTGTTGCACGAGGTCCTCGAACATCTCCCGCAGCTCGGCCGGGATACCCGCGAGACTGATCCCAACGCGAGCCGGCGGTGCCTGGGGCACGATGCTCACGGGCCGCACCAGCTCGTCCCCCGAGAGGGTCACCCCGACTTGCTGGGCGAGGACGCCGAGGGAGCCGCGATCCGGCGCGCGGCCGTAGAAGGCCTCCATGGCCGTATTGAGCTCGCTGATGGCGAGCCTACCGCCGGCCTTCTGCACTTCGCGGCGCAAGAACTCGGCGCGCGCCGGGCAGCGAGCATCGTCCCAAGCGTCGAGGCCGATGTTCTTGGAGCGATCGATGCGCACGCTCGCCTCGCTTCGGAGCAGCGACGTCACGAGCTGCCGGCTCCAAGACGCGTGGAGCTCCGAGAGCCCCTGGACGAGGCGCGTCGCCAGGTGAGGCGTGAGCCCGCGCTCGGTCTCCTTCAAGTGCTGGGTCACCGCTTCCACGGCGGCCGCCACGGCTGGCGCCCCGCCGGGCACGTCGCGCTCGACGAGGCCGATCCGCTCCTCGTCGAGGCGGACGAAGGGGGCCGAACCGACCAGCAAGGTCGCCGCGCCGTCGGAAATGTCCGTGCGAACCCGGGCGAGACTCAACAGCTCATGGAAGGGCAGGGGGCCGCCCGCCTCTCGGAGGAGGCGCTCGAGGAGCTGCTCGTATTGGAGGCGCTCCTCAACGCCGCTGCCCTGGGTCGCAACGCGGAGCCGCCCCAGGTACTCGACTCGCCCGCTCAGGCGCAGAAGGCTCGCCAGATGCCAGTGGCCGAGCCACTCCGGCACCAGCCCGCGCTCGGTGAGCGCGTCGTGGATCTCGGGAACGAGCCATTGGCGCCCCGCGGGGCGTTCGGCCATGACCTCGATGGCCGCAGGAACGAGCCGCTCCATCCAAGCGTCGAGGTCCGGGAAGTGACGCCGGAGCCCCACCACGCCCCGCTTGAAGTAGAGGACCTCGGCCGGCATCGCGCCTCGCCCGAAGCGCTCCTCGATGACGGAGACGTGGACAGGCTCCGGCTGCGCGCCGAGGAACCCGATCACTTCGTCAGCGCGGGACCGACCGACCCCCAGGGCCAGGCCCGGACGCTCGGGATCCAGAAGCAACCGCTCGCCCACCGCGAGCTGGAGCTCTGAGAATAGGATGGGATCCAGGGGCGCTGCCTCGGAGCGGAGGATGGCGTCGATGGCGCTCATCTCGATGGGGAACTCCAGCTTCTCGACCCTGAGGCGGGCCGCCTCGAGGCGCTCCTCAAACTCCTCTTCTTCGAATCGTATCAGGTACGGCTTCCCGCTCGGCGCCTCCAGGACGGTGATCTCCCCATCGAGGATGTGCCGAACCACGAAGCCGAGCAGGTGCTCCTGGCGCTCGATCCCATTCCACCAAGGATCTTGCCCGAGGAGCTCCAGGGGAACGGCGCGGCCGCTGCCAAAGGCCGCGGCAAGGTGCGCGTCGAGGACCTTCCGCCAGTGCGAGCGCTGGCGCAACCGATCCACCACCTGCGCCTCGATCTGCCGCACCCGCTCCCGGCTCACTCCCAGCATGGTCCCCAGCTCCTCGAGGGTCTCCCGCGCGCCATGCATCCCCGCGCGGCGCGTCACGATCATCCGCGGAATCGGCTCGAAGGAGCCGAGCTGGGCCTGCCACGACTCGAGGAAGGAGGCGAACACGGGTGGCGACGCGCGTTCGCTCAGGTGATCCCTCACCGCGTCGAGGGTATCGTTGAGTGACTTTCTGCCGATATTGCCCTGGGCCATGAGCGCCTCGTGGGAACGCCCCAAGAGGTCTCCGAGCGTCGTCATGCCCTCTCGTTCCACCAGGTTCCTCATGCGCGTCGGGAGCGAGACGTCGCGGAGGGGGATGGCGCGCTCCGCGTCGGAAAGGAATGCCGCGACGCGGGCCCACCCCTTGGCCCCGCCCGCGGTCAGGGTCTCGGTTGCGCTATCGACCGCCTCGTCGTCGCCCTCGCCGTCCGCGCCCTCGCCCGCCTCGGCCCCAGCAAAGACGCTCCCGCGAACCGATGCCCAAGCGGCTTCCCACGTGCACCCCAGCAGCGACTCGATGAGCTCGCGGGTCTCGCGAACCGTCCTCCGCCCGATGTTGCGTTCCTTGGCGAAGTCCTCGGGCCGCCAAGCCACCAGCTCACGCAGGGTCTCGAGCCCGTGGTTACTCGCCCAGTTGAGGGTGCGCACCGGTAGATCCAACAGCTCGACCTTGGAATCCAGCAGTTCGCCCCTGGGACCTCCCAGCTCACGCTTGGAATCGCGCAGCTCGCCCTCCATGGCAGCCGCCGCTGCAGCCCCCGCCTCTGCCTCTGCTGCTGCCCCTGC
>CAYRKE010000439.1:0-4582 GCA_964424695.1 uncultured Polyangiaceae bacterium | reverse complement strand
CCATCAATGACGCCTCGTCCGAGGATCTTCGCGTTGCTGATCTGATACATCCGGATTACGCCATGCGCACAACCCTCGATATTGACTCCACCGTTCCCAGTCGCAAAATCTTCTGGACTATTCGAACCATAGAGAATGGCGCCACCTGCAAGATACATGGTCATATCGCTTCGTAACCACAGCTCTCCAACCAGGTACTTTCCAGGCGGGAAGTAGAGCACGTTCTGCGTCGACCCGGCAGCCTCGTCGATCGCCGATTGGACCTCCGACGTCACCAGCGTCGCCCCCGTGTCGTCTATTCCGTAGTCGGCAATGTTCCGAACGTCGGGATCGCCGAGCTGAGGCGCGTCTGTTTCCGGGGGATCGAGAAGGATGAATAACAACTCCTTCGTGTCGATTTGAACGATGAGGTAGTTGGGGCCACTGTCGAACGCTATCGTGTTGCCATCCTTCGTTACGGACAGGTTTCGGCTCAATGGACTCACTCTGTACGAGTTGAAGGGCTCGCTGACGGCAACCTCGATTCTCGCAGTGCTCGACACTGAGCAGTGAGCGTAGTGAACCTGCATTTCTGGCGAGAACTTGGTGAGCTTCTCGACAAAGAGCGGGGCACCATCAACCGTGACCGTGTAGAGTGGACTTCGTTGTGCCCCCGGAAGGTCGGGGTAGCTAACGACCGTGGGGGTCTCGCACGACGCCTCCGTGCAACCGTTTGCCCCGGCAGCACCTCCGGCGGATGTTCCACCGTTCTCCTCGCCACCCGTAGCCGCCCCACCTGCTGCGTCGCCTCCAGTTCCCGTTTCGCTCACCCCGCCAAGTGGCCCCTCGCCGCCCCCTCCTCCCGCTGGAGTCGCGCCGCCATTCGCAGAACCACCGCTCGTCACTTGGTCCGAGCTGCCGCCAGCGTTCGGCATGCCGCCGTTCGTCGCTGAATCGAGGGAACCGCCAGCGTGATGAGAGCCCCCGCTCGTTACTCCACCCGTGGCGCCAATGCCGGCCAGGTTCCCTCCACTCGCGGTCCCGCCTTCGCTGGTGAACGCACCTCCAGCCGGGATTGGCTCGGTTGACGCACCTCCCGTAGTCGGCGCCCCCCCCGTCGCAACAGACCCACCCGTGGCACGTGATGACTCCCCTCCTGTGCCGCTCATGTCCTCCCCGCGTGCCCCGCCAAGGGGAGCGCTGCCCCCCGTCGACGGGAAGGTTGAGCCAGAACCACCGAAACCCGAGCTGACACCGCCCGTCGAAACGGATTCGCTCGAGCCCTTGCTGTCGTCGTCGCAGGCTGGCACAAGGAGCAGAAGGCCCAGCGCTAGTCCAGCATGAAGGACGGTCATCAAATGCCATCGTGACTGATTCATCGCATGCATTGGGCGCCCCTTGGTCACTGGGAGGTGGGCCGTCGGTTCCAACAAGGCCCACCAGTCGAGTACCACGGCACGGCCCCGCCCGCGAGAGGAACTCAGCCTCCCCTCCCGAGCACGCTTCCTGCGCGAAGGGCGGGGTTTTTCTGTAGCGCTCTTTGGGTTCGCATCACATTCCGACTGCGACCAGCATGCTGATGAAACGTGCACCGCGACGCAAACGGCGACGTCACGAGCACCTCGCCCGAGGGGCGGGGTGGCAGCCCGGAGGCTCAGCTAACTGCTGACGCCCGCGTCCTTGAGCTTCTTGTAGAGAGTCGTGCGAGAGATCCCGAGGGTCTTCGCGGCGGCGACCATGTTCCCGTCGAGCGACTGAACCACGTAGGCAATGTACTCCGACTCGACTTCCGCGAGTGTGCGCAGCGGACGTTGCTCGCGAGAGACCTGCCCCTCGGAAGGCTCCTGCTCACTCGGACGTGTGGGGATCAGCGCCGGTATGTGTTCTGCACGGATATCCCCGCTCCCCGCCATGATCGCGGCGCGCACAACCACGTTCTCCAGCTCCCGCACGTTACCCGGCCAGTCATACTCGGTCAGTAAGCGCATGGCATCGGGCGCAATGCGACAGTCCGCCCCTTGAGCGCCCACTTTTTCGGCGTTGGACTTCAGGAGTTCCACAGCCAAGTACGGCACATCTTCTTTCCGTTCTCGCAGGGAAGGAATGCGAATCGAGAAGACATTCAGTCGATAGTAGAGATCCTCTCTGAACGTCTTGGCCACGATCATTGCGGGCAGATCCCGATTGGTTGCGGCAATGAGCCGAAACTGCGATCGGCGCGTGGTGGTCTCCCCCACCCGATTGAACGTACGGTCCTGTAGCACGCGCAGCAGCTTGACCTGACTAGCGATGGACAACTCACCGATTTCGTCAAGAAACAGCGTTCCCCCATCACAGCGTTCCACGAGCCCGACATGCTCGCGAACGGCGCCGGTAAATGCTCCCCTCGCGTGCCCGAAAACCTGTGACTCGAAAAGCTGTTCGGTGAGGGTAGCGCAGTTCACAGCTCCGAAGTACTGCTGTCTCCGCCCGCCGAGATCGTGGATCGCTCGCGCCACCATGTCCTTCCCCGTCCCGGTCTCACCGGTGATCAGCACGGGGACGTCGAGCCGACATACCTGTCGAATCATCTCGAAGATGAGTTGCATCTTCGGATCGACGCCGATCATGCCGGCCAGAACGCGTTCGCGAACGTGCCGTTCTCTGCCCAGTAGGTCAGCGCGCGCGTCCACACCGGCGCGCAGCGCGTCAATGACTCCCCGGGGCAGTTCGGGGTGGAACCGGAACGCAGTACCGTCGTCTACGACGTCGAGAACCTGATCCTGCACCATGGGGCGAAGGCATGCCTTGACGTCTTGCTCGTGGCGGCTGCTTCGAAGCACGAGGTCACGAAGCGGCAAGGCTTGCTCCGGCATCTCGAGGAGTATGCCCACCAGCCGCAGACGGAGCGGAGACTCGAGGCTCCTCACCAGTTCGATGGGATCACGCAGATTGGGTCGTTCAGACATCATCCTCCGTCGTGATGGGGAGCTGAGGAGTCGGCCGCATTGCCACAGCGGATCCTAGGGTGTCCAGAGTCCTGGCACTTGTACAGTCCCTGGACATCCAGAATTGGACACCCAACCCCCAAGGCCTTCCCATCACAGAAGATTTGCCAATTAATACGGACTATTAGACACTGGCATCATTGCTGCAGCGGGGGTGGTCATGACGCGAACCAGCTTCCTCCGCACCGCTCGCACGAGTCTTGTTGGTTTGGTCGTGACGGTCGCAGGGCTCCTGGCATCGGGTTCCGCTAACGCCGAAACGAGCTCTGGCGACTTCGGTGTGAGTGTGTCCGTGGTGGCAAGCTGCAGCATCAACTCGAACAGCGCCCAATCGGTCGCGACGACATGTTCAAATGGCGCCACCGGCGTGGTGACGCTCGTCAGCACCTCGAACGCGACGTCCGCGACGGCTCTGTCAACCACATCCAGCAGCGGCACGGTTATAGCGACGGTGACGTTCTGACCAGTAGTCTCGCCCGGGCCGCGACCATCACGTGATCTGGTGCCCGGGACACTTGCCACAAGACAGACACGCTCGAACGGTACGGTGAGCCCGATGACTCTGTGCGGAACCTGAGCTATTCCCGACCTATGGGATAACAACGGAGTCGCTCCACTCGGCACCCGCAGAGGTCCATCGGACGATGGTATACGTTCACGGCCCCAGAAAGCCCCGGCCGCAAGCCGCCTTGCGCGCAAGGCGCAGCGAGCACCGGAGCGGAGCGTACGTGGGTACGTGAGCACCGGAGCGCAGCAGCAACTCCCCGGGCGCCCCCCACTCGGGCCAGGCCCGAGTGGGACCCCGCGCCGTGGCCCCTACGCGCGAGGCGGATCGCGGCCGGTCCTCAATGCAGGGCGTGAGCGGATACGAACGATGTGCGCCGCTGCCCACGGAGCCGCTCAGTACGTGAGCGTCACAGTGACCCGTTGTCGATAGTTGCCCGGCCTTACCCCGCTCGCGGGTGGGAAGGCCTGCCCCCACAGCGAGTAGGAGAAGGAAGGTCTGTCTACCGCAACCACGGGGCCCGGCACGCCAGCTCCATAGACCTCGGCACAAGCGGAGTCATTGCAGAGCTGATATGGCATGGACTTCCATGGGACCTGATCCTTGAGGATGAACTGACCTCCTGCCCCCTGCGGCTCGAAGGTGAAGCGGATCGGCAGGGGATTCGCCGCCGACGCGGCGGGGCAGGTCACGATGAAGCTCGTCCTCCCCAGACCGGGAGTAGCCTGACCCCGAGCGAGCGCGATTTCGAGTCGGGACGTCGTGAGGGAGCATCCCGAAAAAACCGTCGCACTCATCGTAAACTGACTGGTTGCCGTGAGGGCTTCAACGGGAGGGGCCACGAACAGTAGCAGGAAGGCGACGAGCGCAGGCCTCACCGCGCGACGCATCGAGGGATCCCTCGCAACCGCGGTCTGCGCAACGGAACGAAGTAGCTTGAATCGCGACGCGATGACCATCCACTCGCCAATATATCATGAGAGACTGCAAACGCAGCCGAGCGTGCTCTACCTTACGCCACTTTGCGAAGCAACCCGACCACCGATGAGCACAGCGTAGGTTCCCACGCCTCGATGCCCCCCACGCCTCGATGCCCCCCACGCCTCGATGC
>CAYRKE010000438.1:0-4585 GCA_964424695.1 uncultured Polyangiaceae bacterium | reverse complement strand
GCCGGCTTCAGTCGTCCAATTCGAAGCGCTCCTCCTTGGCAACGGCGCGGTACGTCTCCAAGCGCTCCGCACCCAGCACCTCGAGCAGGGCGCGGTCGAGCTCAGCTCCCACCTTCTCCTCGAGCTGCCGGCGCTTCTCTTTGCGCCCTCTGGGGGTGAGTGAGGCGGTGGCGTCCGAGCTCGCGAAGGAGTCCTTCTCCGCCCGCAGCTCCTCGCGCTTCGCGATGAGAACTGCCGCGACCTCATGGCTCGTCGATTCATCGAGGCCTGCTCTCTGGGCGAGCACGCCGACGAAACCTCGGATGCGCCCCTCCTCCCGTTGGGCGCGACGCGCTTCGCGACTCTGATACTCCTCGTCCTCGAGCCGAGTGAGGACATCGCGGACGGCCGCTTCGAGTGCCGGACCGGCTGGCGCAGCAGACCCACCACTGGAGGCCAGCGCCGCGACCACGGCTTCAACCTGGGGCCGGCTGCCGCCACTTGGGCGTGCGCGCTGCCCCATGGCAAGCGAGCAGGCCTCCTCGAGTTGCCCGATCCGTCGCTCGAGCTCGTCGCTCGTTTCGGAGTCCGATGGCGCTGCCGCGGTGCTGCGAGGCCGCGGGTCGGACGGCTCCTGGAACCACCAGAACGCGCCCCATCCGCCCAGAAACCCCGACAACGACCCCGCGAGCAACGGCACCAGCCAAGAGGCGAACCATGAGGTCGAAGCGCGGGAGTCGTTCATGGGCATTTCCGGTGACGCGGAACGTCGCTGCGCTCCGCGCCCACTACGCTGGCAGAAGGGGCGCTCGACTTCAAGCCACCCCTCCAGACAAAACCAAACGAATCCCAAACGAATCTCAAACGCCCCCTGCGATGCTCGCCGATGTGCGGTAGAGTCGCCCTGGGCCGAAACGATGCGGATACTGGTTGTGGACGACGATACCGAGCTGCTAGGGCTCGTCCAACGCGCCCTCACGCGGGACGGGCACGAGGTGTGGCTCAGTAGCAGCGCCCAGCAGGCCCTGGAGATGATCTCAAGCGTGAAGCCCGAGCTTGCTGTATTGGATCTCGGCCTTCCAGACATGCCAGGGGAGGAGCTCTGTCGGAGGATACGGACCAGCGGAGAATCGACTGCGATCTTGGTCCTCACCGCCAAGACGGCGGTCTCCTCTCGGGTGCAGTGTCTCGACGACGGAGCGGATGACTACCTCACCAAGCCGTTTGCCATTGCGGAGCTTCGGGCCAGAGTGCGGGCACTGTCGCGGCGCGTTCCTTCGCAAGCACGCCCCTCGATTTGGATTGCGCGGGACGTGGCTCTGGATTTCGCCGCGCGGCGGGCAACCGTCGCGGGGGTGCCCGCGCCGATCACCGCCCGCGAGTGGGGCATTCTGGAGGCCTTGGCAAATCACCCCGGGGAGGTCGTGGACAGGCGAGAGATCCTGTCCCGGGTCTGGAACCAGGTCGAGGACAGGGCCACGGGCGCCAGCCTCGAGGTGCTGATCGGACGCATCCGTCGCAAACTGGGTCCCGAGATCGTGCGCACCGTCCGCGGCGAGGGGTACGTGCTCGATCACCAGGACGGGGGGGAATGAAGTCGGGTTCCCAGGATCGTTCCGGGCGTGGACTGGCGCATCGGGTGGTGCTGGTCGCGATCGCCAGCGCGCTGGTTGGCGCACTCGTCGCTGCCGTCGTCGCCATCGCTTCGGTCGACTCGCTTCTTGCCGACAAGGCCGACGAGCGGCTCATGGGTGCCGTGGCCACGCTCGCGGATGAGCTGGATGAAGACCACCGACAGCGCGATCTCGGTTGGCTCGAGGCCGAACTCCAAGACGAAAATGGGGAAATGGCGCCGAGTGGCATCGAGCTGGGTGTCTTTAGTGGTAAGCGGAAGATCGCTGGCCTTGGGCCCGACCGAACACCGGACATCGACGATTGCGAAACCCAAGGCATGCTTGGGGTGCGAATCCGGTCGTGTTCGCAAACCTACGGTGATTGGGTGCTCGTCGCTTCGCAACGGAGTGATGGTCCCGAGCTTCGCTGGCTGTACCTCCTCGCAGCCCTCGGGGCGTGCTCGGCAGGCGCGGTCACCGGCGGCATTCTCGGGTTCTTTGCGGCACGCTCCGTAGTTCGGCCACTGGTCTGGATCACCCGACGTCTGAGGCAGCTCAATCCTGCAACCGGCGAAGGGTCGGCGCTTGGCGCGCCGACTGAGTGCGCCGAGGTCGAGGCCATTCGCAGCGCGCTTGCCGACCTGATGGACCGCATTCGAGGGCTGCTGCTCCAAGCTGAGCGCTTCGCCGGTGATGCTTCACACGAGCTCAAGACACCGCTCGCAGCGCTCTGCGCCGAACTAGAGCTCACTGCGGAGACGCTCGACGCACCCCATCGCGAGGCCGTCCAACGCGCGCACGCCAATGCCGTTCGGCTCTCGAACCTCGTCGAGAGGCTCCTGATGCTGGCCCTTCCTGAAGGGCGGATTGCACAGGGCTTCGAGCCTGTATCCCTGGAAGAGGTTGTTTCGGATGTGATCGCCGCCCTCGACGGGGAGGCGGCCCAACGAATCGATATGGAGCCCGCCAGCGGTGAGGGTCTGGTGAGCGGGGATCAAGCCCTGCTGCGATCGATGGTAGGCAACGCCATCGAGAACGCCCTCGAGCACGGAGGCCAGGGACGGGTTGCCGTGACACTTGCTGAGCCAACCGACGCGGAACCGTGGGTGCGTCTCGAGGTTCGCGATGAGGGCACCGGCATCCCGCGCGAGTTCCGGACGCAGGTCTTCGAACCCTTCTTCAGGTTGGGCGGAGGAGCCTCCCGCGGTCACGGCCTCGGGCTGGCTCTGATCGCGCACGTCGCGCGGGCACACGGAGGCCACGCTGAGTTTCTGGACGCGGAGGCGGGCGCCCATCTGGCGGTGCGGCTTCCTCCGTGGTCGAGCGGAGCCAAGTCAACGGGTAGCTCGAGAGCTACTCACTCGTCCACCACACGCGGAGTACCCCAGTGAACCAATACCCACGATATTTCGCAGCATCTGGTCTCATGGCACTCATCGCGAGTACCCCGTTACTCCTGGGGGCAGCGTCGTGCGAAAAGAGGGGTTCCCATTCATCGCGCGACGACGTATCAACGTCGAGCCCGAACCCAAGCCCGAGCCCGAGCCCGAGTACGGGGGGAATCGCGCAGACGGTCCAACCCTCGGGTGCGGAGCAGCTTCTCGCCGGGTACGCCGTCGATCGTCCCGACGAGGAGTACACGCTACCCATGGTGCTGCGCGAGGTCTCGGGTATTACCGCCCTCTCTGAGACCAAGCTTGCGTGCGTCCAGGACGAAGAGGGGACCGTGTTCTTCTACGATCTCGAGAAGCGAGCCATCGAGAATCAGATCCGCTTCGGGGGCCCGGGAGACTACGAGGGCATCGCTTGGGCGGGCTCAGCGCTGTATGTGCTTCGTTCCGACGGTACTCTCTTCGAGATTGCGGACTACGCCACCACGCCCAAGGTGCAGACGCTGAGCGTCGGGGTCCCGACCAAGGACAATGAGGGGCTCTGTCACGATCCGCGAGGCAACCGGCTCCTGATCGCGCCAAAGAGCCGTTTCGGGAAGGGATCGGCGGCAAAAGAAGCTCGTCCGCTCTTCGTCGTCGACCTCGCGACCCGCAAGGTGGCAAGCAGCAACGCGCTGGTCCTCGACACCTCGAACGTGATCGATGACCGCCAGACTGCGGCACGCGCCGCCAAGAAGGGCAAAGGTGGCAAGAAGAAGAGCAAAGCCGAGCGCCCGGTGTATCGCTTCATGCCGTCTGCGGTCGCCATCCAGCCTTCCACTGGACACATCTTCGTGGTGTCCGCCGAGGATAGGAACCTGGCGGTCTTCGACCGCGAAGGGCACCTGCTCGAGCGCCGTCAAATGGACATGCACCTATACCCTCAGCCCGAAGGTCTCACCTTTCTCCCCAGTGGCGACCTCATCATCAGCAATGAGGGAGGCGGAGGCCGAGGGAAACTGTTGAGGATGGGACCGAAGCGGTAGAGGTCCTCGTCCGCCTCAACAGCTCCATTGAGCTAAACGAGTTCAGCTGGAGGCTGCAGCATCTGCGGCAGAATCGGCATCGGCGGCTGCCTCGGCGTCTGCGGCGGACCCGGCACCTGCGGCCGCCCCGGCACCTGCGGCAGCCCCGGCACCTGCGGCAGCCTCGGCATCGGCGGCTGCCTCGGCACCTGGCCGCCACCTCGCCACCCCTTCGCCGGCTCTTCGGCGCTCGACGACGACGCGACCACCTCGATTCCTTGGAGAATTTGGGACTCGCTTCCCGACTCCTACGTTGTCACGGCTCTTGCACACTGCTCCGGCGTGCCCTCCGAGCTCCACGAAGTCATCGTCAGCTTCTTCACTGAGAGACCCGAGCTTGCCCCTCTGCTCCTCGAGCGTTCCTTGGGCGTCGCGCTGCCTCGCTATTCGAAGGTCAAGGTCGAGTCGGCAACTCTCACCGACATCAAACCCGCAGAGTACCGGGCCGATGTGGTCATCCTCCTCCGGCACGGCAAGCCCGTGCTCGGCATCGTCGTCGAGGTGCAGCTCCGGTCCGAGCGACGCAAACGCTTCACTT
>CAYRKE010000437.1:0-4589 GCA_964424695.1 uncultured Polyangiaceae bacterium | reverse complement strand
CCATCCGAACCTGCAGACGTCCATCCGTATCCGCATCAACGGTCGCGCATTTTCGGCAGAACTCGGGTATCCTTCGCGGCCGGACCCTTTCGATCACGGACGGAGGAGAGGCAGGATGACCCACGGCAAGAGAACCCGGCTCGGTTGGTGTTGGTGCTTGTTGGTTGGTTTGGGTGCGGTCTCCTGCGGTGACGATGGGGGTGGGGGCGGCTCGACCGCCGGCAGCTCGGGGCTGTCAGACGATTCTGCCGCGGGGAAGACGGCGCGTGCCGGAAGCCCTGCGGCGGCGGGTGGGAGCTCCGCGGCGCGCGAGAGCTCAATCGCTGGGAGTGACGAAATGCGAGGCGAGGGGGGGGCGGAAGCCGAAGGTGGCGCACCGCGAGGGCGTGGAGGTACTGAGGCTCGCGGCGGTCAGAGCTCGGGCAATGGTGGCCAGAACAACCAAGGCGGCGAAAGCCCGGGCAGCGGCGGGCGGCAAGGTCGCGGTGGCGAGAGCCCAGGCTCTGGTGGAGACGAGCCCGTTGCCGGCGAGCCTGGAGTAGGAGGTGGAGCCGGAGCCGGGGGTGGCGGGCAGTCCGTGGGAGGGGAAGCCCCCATGGCTGGACAACCCGCCGGTGGCGCCTCGGCAGGCTCCGGTGGCACCCTGCCCGTGGCGGAGGACTGTGCTCCACTGCCGCCTCCCGAGCCGTCTGCAGCTACCCGCAGTGTCGCGAGCGCAGAGGAGCTCAGGGCGGCCGTAGAGGGAGACGCCGAACCCGGTGAGACCATCTTCATCGAGGACGGAACCTATCTGGTAGTACCCATGGCGGTGGGAGTGCCGAATATCACCATCCGTTCCGCGTCGAGTGATCGTGACAGCGTGACCCTCGATCTCGACTACACCCCCAACTCCTTCGATAACGGGACCATCTTCAACGTATGGGCCTCGGGGGTGACGATTGCCGACTTGACCCTGGTGCGCGCCTACAACCACGGGGTGCATGTCTCCGGCACCGAGACTGGAGACACTACCGATACCCTGCTCTACAACCTGCACATCCAGGACTCGCGGGAGCAGCAGATCAAGCTGAATGCCGACGGCAGCACCGCATATGGACCCCGGCGAGGCCGGATCGCCTGCAGCCTCCTCGAGCTCACCGAGTCGGGGCGCGCCGAGGTGGCGGACTATGGCGGCTATTCCTCGTGCTATACCGGCGGAGTCGATGGTCATGTCGCATTCGACTGGGTGGTGGAGAACAACGTCATCTCCGGGCTCTATTGCGAGGGGCGGGAGGTCGACATCGCGGAGCATGGCGTGCACTTCTGGTCGACCTCGTGGAACATCCTGGTGCAGAATAACGTCATTCTGGACTGCTCCCGCGGGGTCGGCTTGGGCATGGGCAATAGCACCCAGCCGGACTCCGTGGTTCGCAATAACCTGATTTTCGCGAGTGCTGGATTCGCGGGGTTCGACACGGGCATCGAGCTCGAGGGCGTTTCGAACGTTCGAGTAATCCACAACACGGTGGCGGGTGCCGTGCTCATCGGTCTCAACCAGCGGCGCGAGAGCGACACCGGGCAGATCGCCAACAACATCTTCATGGGTTCGGCGCGGGATCTGATGGGTAGCTCGGGGTGCGAAGCTTCGAGCAACACCACCGCGACCGATTTGTCGCTCTTTGCCTCGACCGATCCGAGTTCTCCCGAGTTCCTCAGGCTGGCGGAGCCAGGCTCACCCGAGGTGGTCGACGCCGGCCTCGATCTTCGCGACCTCTGCCCTGACGACATCGACGGTCTGAGCCGGGACGACCATCCGGACATCGGGGCGGACGAGCTCGGTCCAAGCTGACTTCTGCGGCGGATTGGCGCTGAAAACCGGGCCGAACGGGAGTAGACCGGAGGGGAGTAGACCGTGCGGCATCCCAGGAGCTGGCGGAGGACACACCGGAAGCGGCAGCACAGGCTCGCAATCTGGCGAGCCAAGCGAGCGCTGATGCCGCTACTGGTTTGGCTTCCACATCCCAGGCGTGGGATCCGCCGCGTTCCAGCTGCCGTCACGGTCAAAGCTTGTTCGATGGAGCGAACGCCCCGTATCGGATGCCTCCTTCGCTGCGGGTTGGGCCTCGCTGTAGCTGACCTCATCGGCTATCTTGCCCGTCGGATCTTCCAGACGCACAGTTTCGCCGGAGCTCCTGAGCTTGCCACGAAACGTGACTATCGGAGCGAGCTCCTTGCCAAACGCGCGCTTCAGCGCCGCAGCATCCTTGCACAGGACAGCCACGTCGCCGGGGTTGAGTGTCGTCCCCGCCGGGAGTGCGATTCGCCCCGCGCCGGTCACTTCCCACCCACCGAGCTGGGCCGGCGCTGTTCCGACGTTGGCAAGCTCGATGAACTCCACCTGACCTTGCGTGGGCGAAGGATCGAAGTGAATCTCGGTGATGCGGACGTCGCTATTCGGGAGATAGGTCCGGGGCTTGGGAGTTGCTGCAGCGCCACAGCCTGCCAAAGCCGCGGCGCCGACAAACATCGGAACGGAAACACGGAGAGCAAATGGGTCGCGAAAGGCCATGACGTCGGACGTTGCCACGGTCTTCCCAGGAAAGCTACCGGAGCGTCTCGGCGGCTTGCACTCCAGGTGCGCCGCCCTGTCCACGTGCGCTACTGTCGAGCACGGAGAGCACCGCTCCGGTAACGCCAACGCGACAACACTTTGGCCACAGTCGCAACTCTTGAGTCCGGGCCTCGGCCTCTCCTTGCAGCGAGGAGGCGTGGTCTTGCCGATCCAGGCGCAGCCGTCGGAAGCGCAGTCTCCATCAGACTCGCACAGCGCCACCGCATTGGCAGTGTCGACCAGGCCGGAACAGTATGAGCCGCACAGCCCGGCCTGGCAGGTGGCCCCAAGGGGACAATCCTGGCTCTTCGAGCACTCGAATTCGAAGAAGCGTTCGCGCTGGAGGAGCAAGGAGGGTTACCCAAGTCTGTGGTGCGCGAACTCGAGCAGTATTGGGACTGTGGCATCTTGGAGCGAGGGTACAGGGCGACAGACTAAGTATGTCAGCAAGTCTTTGCCGTCAGAGGTCACTATCACGCGACGTCACCATCCTGCGCTGGGCAAGACGTTTGCGGTGGTCAGGGGCGGGTCGAATCAGCTTGTGATCCGTCTGGATGATGATTCGACGATGCGCGTCCCGCGATCATGGACCGACGCGGACGGCGTGTGTGCCACTGCGGCCGCGCCGGAACACGTCTTCACGGCTGATGCGCTGCGAGAACTCGGTGCGCTGGTCGCGTCGCTGCTGCGTCGTTGCTCGTCGAAAGTCGAGCCGTCCACGACGCTCATCAACGCTGCCGCACACACAGTCTGTGGCCGAGATTCGTGACCGCAGAGGGTGGGACTGCTGCGGTGTGCGGTATCGGTCGCATCGCTCGCGTCGTGTGTGCGACTCTCCAAGATGGAGGCAACGCAATGCAACGACAACAGAGTCTCCCGTTTGCTGACAGAAGGGCACATTTTGAGTCGTGGACGCGACTTGCCAAAGACCAACGCATGCAGGTGACGACACTGCTTGCGGAGCTGATCGTGCGGGCCGTACGCGCGATGCGCATAAAGGAGCTGCGTGATGACGCAACAGAGAAGTGATGGTGGAGGCAGAGTTGGCGCGCAGCATCTGGCGCGCACTGCATTTGTCTACGTTCGACAGTCGACGATTCATCAGGTTCGTAATCACCTGGAGAGTCAGCGACGCCAGTATGATCTGGTGGACCAGGTTGCGGAGCTTGGTTGGCAGAGAGAACGGATTGTCGTTGTCGACGAAGACCAGGTTAAGAGCGGCGCGACGGCTGGTGCGCGCGCCGGGTTCGGACGTCTGGTAGCCGCTGTGGGGCGCAGCGAGGCGGGCATCGTTGCCTGTCTCGAGATGTCTAGACTTGCTCGGAACAGTGTTGATTGGCATCAGCTTGTCTACCTCTGTCGCTGGACCGACACGCTCATTGCGGATGAGACGGGGATCTACAACCCGTCGCTCAGCACTGATCGCATGGTGCTGGGTATTCGTGGTCAGGTCGGAGAGATTGAACTGGATAACTCGATTCATCGGATGGTCGAAGCTCGATGGAACAAGGCGCGCCGTGGGGAATTCCTTGTCACGCCGCCGGCTGGCTACGATATCGACGATGAAGGTCGGCTTGGGATAACGAGCGACGAGGCAGTCGCGAACGCGATCCGTCTAGTGTTTAGCAAATTTGATGAACTTGGCGCTGCGCGCCAGGTCTATATCTGGTGGATCGAGCAAGGGCTCCTGTTCCCGGTGCGTCGGATGCTGCCGCGTAAGCATCCGGTGGTGTGGGGCAAGCCGACGATAGCGGTTGTGCACGCGGTACTGCACCACCCGATCTACGCGGGAGCATACGTGCACGGGCGAACGAAGATCGTGCGAGATGTTGATACGCAGGGAGCTATGCGCGTACGCAAGCGCAGTCGCAGGGTTGCGCTCGAGGAATGGCCGGTGTTGATCAAGGACCATCATGCCGCGTACATTACGTACGATAAGTTTCTTCAGAATCTGGAGCGATTGGACGCGAATCGCATGATGAGACCCGACAAGAACCAG
>CAYRKE010000436.1:0-4597 GCA_964424695.1 uncultured Polyangiaceae bacterium | reverse complement strand
GCCCTCTTGAGCGCTCTTCCGCAACGTAAGAAATCTGGTAGCGCTCCTCGGAGCTCACGCATCGAAGAGGCATGGGGCAAGTGCCCTGGCAACCATTCGGACGAGGAGACGACGATGCGACGACTTGGAGGGATCAGTGGATTGGTGCTCGGCCTGGGCCTCTGCGCGACGTGCGGCTGCGACGCACAAGCCGATCCGGACTACCGAGGAGAGGCGCTTGCCACGCTTCGGGGAGCCGTCGAGGCCACGGTGGTCATCCAAGCGGCAGAGGTGGGCGTGCTGTGGTTCACGAGCAGCCCAGGGGACGAGTGCTCGGGGCCAACGCTGGTATGCAGCCAGGGAACAGGATATGCGTCACTTGACGCCACGACGTCCCAATGCATCGAGGGCTGCGGCGATGCGCCGGACTGCATGGATACTGCGGCAATTGGGGGCTGGGAGGGGTGCATGGCAGCGTGCGGCGTCGACGCCGAGGTCCCAATGGAGACTGAGTTCCAGCTTTGCGCCTCGAGCGCCGTGGGGCAGAGCGTGCCGGTCACTGGGGAGTTTCCCGCCCAGTACACCCTCGACTTGATGGTCGAGCCGCCCCCTGAAGCCCTGCTTCCGGACGACCAGGGCAGCCGCGTCGCGCTAGCTTACATCGTCGTGCTCGCATCGGGAACGACGGACATGACGATCAGCAGTGGAGCCGAGCAATCCCCGGACTGGCTCCTGGGTGGCTCGGAGACCCACGTCCTGGTGTACGCCGAGGATGCAGTGGTCGAAGGATCGGGTTGGGCGTCGCTCCTGGGAGGGCCGCTCGAGCCTGGGTATCACCTCATCGAGTGGACGCGATCGAACGCCTGTGTGTCGCCAACCACATGCTTGGGCTGCACCGAACCCCAGATCGTCGATCAAGACGACAACAGCGTCACCGACTTCGCCGATACCCAGGACTTCTGCGGCAATGGCGTCTGTGAGCGTGGCGAGACCTGTGCCAACTGCTCTGATTGCAGCTGCGCCGAGCCTGGAGCCTCAGCGACCAGTACCGGAATCCTCTTCGGGGCAGACGGGTACTCGTGCGTGGACACCGACGCCGCGGCACGTGAGGCTCCGGAGGGTTTCGACGCCGAGGTCGCGCTGATCGTCGGACCGCTCGACGAAATGTCGTGGCCGACCCTCTGATGGGGCGCGGTTCGTCTGAGACAACCCTCCCAGGATTGCCTCCGCAGTTTGAGCGCCGCACTTGGGCTCACTCCAGCGCTTCGCCGGTGATTTCAGAGCGCCGTGCCGAGTCTGTTGGGCTAGAGTGCGGCGCCTTGCCCATCCCCCCGTTGGACCAACTCTATCGCAGCCATGGCTCGGCCATCTTGCGCCGCGCCCGTGCGATGCTCGGCAGCGAAACCGAGGCTCAAGAGGTGCTTCACGACGTCTTTGCGTCACTGCTGCAGAATCCCGGGCAGTTCCGAGGGCACAGCTCGATCATGACCTTCCTCTATCGCGTGACGACGAACGCGGCACTCCAACGCCTCCGCAACCATCGCACCAGGCAGCGCCTGCTCGAGAGGCATCTCGACCCCGAGCGTGATGTCTTGGCTCAAGGTCAGGAGGCCCATTCAGAGCTTCGGGAGCTGGTCCGCCGATTGCCAGAGGACCTCGCGCAGCTCGCGGTCTACTACTACCTCGATGAGATGACCCAGGATGAGATCGCTTCGGTGCTCGGCTGTTCGCGCCAATGGGTCGGCAAGCTCCTGGTTCGCCTGCACGAGCATGTGGAGGAATCGCAATGACGCTCGAGCGAAGCCGAAAATCGGGCTGCTTCTCCGATCTGCGCCTCGACCAGTGGAGCCGCGGAGAGCTCTCGGCCACCGATGCCGAGACAGTTGCCCAGCATCTGGAGAGCTGCCCGCTCTGCAGCGCGCGGCGCCTCGACCTCGACCGTCACGACCAGGCGTTCGCCGCCGAAGCGCCCGCCTTCGATGCGGTCTTGGCGCGCGCCCAGGCGGATACCGACCTGCACACCCGTCACGCTCGACACTCCCGCACCCGATGGGTAGTGCTGTCAGCTTGTGGGAGCCTGGCCGCGGCGGCAGCGCTGCTGCTCCCACGACTGAACCCGGAGACAGAAAGGGTGGCCACCATGAGCTCCACCGTTCCTGAGCTTCGCTCACTCGGGACCCGCGCCAAAGGTGGCCCCAAGCTCGGTTTCTTCGTGCGCCGCGGCGCTCAGGTGTTCGAAGGGCAACCCGGGCAGACGCTGCACCCCGGAGACGCCCTGCGCTTCACCGTGAGCACCCCTGCGCCGCGACACGTCGCGGTGCTCAGCGTGGACGCGGCCGGCGTCGTTAGCGTCTACCACCCCCAGGGCGGCGCCCCCGACGCGACCCTGTCCGGCGTTGGGCATCCCCTAGCCACCGCGACCCAGCTCGATGGAACCCTGGGCGGGGAGATCCTGTACGGAGTGTTCTGTCAAGAGCCGACCCTTCCAGAAATACTCCGCGCCGCTGTGGTCGCGGCCCCGCAGGCGCCGCGCTTTCCCGAGGGCTGTGAGTTCGACCGAGTCAGTGTCGTCAAGGAGCGCCCGTGACAGGGCTTGTTCGGCGGATCCTCATGATGGCCGTGATGGCCTCCGTGGTGCCGCTAGCATTCTCCAAGAGCGCTGAGGCTCGGACCCAGCGCTACGCCCTGATCGTGGGTAACAACGTGGGCGCAGGGAATGAAGGCCGCCTGCGCTACGCCGAAGCGGACGCGCAGAAGATCTACGGCGTGCTCCTGGCCCTCGGCGAATTTCGCCCCGAGGACTCGGTGCTCCTGCTGGGCGACACGGCCGCGGCCTTCGAGCGAGTGCTGATCGCGCTCAACGCTCGGATTCGCGCCGAGCGCTCGCCCGGATCAGAGACTATGCTCTTCGTCTACTATTCGGGCCATGCAGATGCTGCCGGTCTGCACCTGGGAGCGCAATCCCTCGACATTGAGCGCCTACGTGCCCTCGTGCAAGGGTCGGCGGCAGACTTCCGCATGCTCCTCGTGGATGCTTGTCGCTCCGGAGCGATCACTCGCGTGAAGGGCGGTAGCCCCACGCCGCCATTTGCCCTGCGTCTCGATCGTGGGCTTGCAGCAGAAGGCGTGGCGTTTCTCACCTCGAGCTCTGCCAATGAAGACGCCCAGGAGTCGGACGTGCTGCGCGGCTCCTTCTTCACCCACTACTTCGTTTCCGGGCTGCGCGGGGCAGCGGACCGCAACGCGGACGGCGTCGTGTCCGTCGAAGAAGGCTACGGTTATGCTTACCAGCATACCCTGCGCGCCAGCAGCGAGACGGCTCACGGTGTCCAGCATCCAACCTTCAGGTTCGACGTCAAGGGGCGCGGTGCAGTCCCGCTGACCTTCCTCTCGGGTCGTGGCGAGCGCCGTGCTGAGTTGATCTTTCCCGCGGGCCGCAGCTACCTGGTGTTCACCGAGAAGGGGGACGGCGCAGTCCTCGCCGAGGTGAGCGAACACGACACGGTGCGCCTCCTCGTCGTGACCCCGGGCGTCTACTTCGTTCGCGGCCGTGCCCCAGACTATCTGCTCGAAGGGGCGGTGGCGGTCGGCCCAGCAAGCAGTCTGACCGTGCAGGATAGCAGCCTCGGTCGCGTGGAGTACGCACGCTTGGCACGCAAAGGTGGAACCGAGCGCCGCGTGGCGCAGAGCCCGTGGCTCGGCTACGAGCATCGCTTGCCCTGGTGGTCCGAGGCGAGTGCCTGCCGTGGCTTGCGGGGCGGCTTCAGTGTCGACATGCCGTGGCTCACGGTGACGCCTCGGGTGGGCGCCTGTCGCTCGGAGTTCTCGAACGACACCCTCGAAGCCCGAGTCGACGAGCTCGATCTCGACGTTGCCGTCACCCACGTCTTCGACCTCCCTGGCCTCAGCGTCGGGCCAGGCCTAGGTCTCGGCGCTGCTTGGCTGCGCGAACACTTCGAGACCAGCGGTCGGGCGCCACCGCGAAGCACGGCGGCCGCACATGCCGACGCCCTGCTCGACGTGATGTGGGACCTTCCCGAGGGGCTCTTCCTGCTCGGCGAGGCTGCCGGGCAGCTCTACGTGTTTCGGGAGCAGGAGGGCAACAGCGATGCGGTGCGCATGACCGCCAAGCCGACGATGCGATTCGTGGTTGCAGCCGGAAGGCGGTTCTAGCACTGCTGCGAGGGGTCGGTCCCGGCACAAAGGATCCCTGCCATACCTGGTGGGGTCACCGCCGCTTCTGACCGCTCTTGACCCAGTGGTCTGCTTCCCTCCGGCCCGGTTTTCACAGTCTGTTCTTTCTATCCGCCTGGCCCGCGCACAGAACGGCTGTGGTCGCGTGTCGCTTTTGCTCGTCTTCCCACTTCAGTAGTCGAAACCTTGTTCGGGTCTTCCTCGGTGTCCGCGGCCGCACGGGGAATAGCCTTTGGGTTCCCGTGAGCAGTCGCCCCGTTTCATTCCGAAGCCCTCGAGGGCTCCCCACATTCGACCGTCCTTGAGCCGAATGCTGAGGATCGAGCCTTGTTTGGTGAGGACGCCGCGATAACTGGCGGGCAGCGCCCGCTTCATTCGGCACGAGGTCGTCTCCTCCGTGAATCGCCACTCGGTTCCATCTTGC
>CAYRKE010000435.1:0-4644 GCA_964424695.1 uncultured Polyangiaceae bacterium | reverse complement strand
GTGGAGCGAGCACGGGCGGTAGCGCCACGCCAGACACGGGCGGAGCGCCGCCCACCGGCGGCACGAGTACGGGTGGCGGCGCCACGCCAGACACGGGCGGAGCGCCGCCCACCGGCGGCACGAGTACGGGTGGCAGCGCTGCGGCTGGCACCGGCGGAGCGCCGTCCACCGGTGGAGCGAGCACGGGTGGTAGCGCTGCAGGTCCGGAGGACGGCGACCCAGATGCACCGGTATCGGTCCCCGAGGTCGCGTGTGGTGGCCCGGTCGGCTCCGTGTGGACCGCACCCCCGAGCTACCAAATCGATGGCCGCCCCCTGGTGGTGACCTACCCCTGCAACAAGGGTGCTGGCGCACCGGTGACTTTCTTCTTGAACCTGCACGGGACGACCCCGGTGGAGCAACACCTCTACATCTACGACTACTTCTCGATCGACGACTACGCCGAGTCCCACAACATGATCGTGGTCACCCCGAGCTCGGTGGTGGAGCAGTGGGGCAACGGGGACGACGGCTTGGACGAGCCACACCTGATGGCGGTCATCGATTGGGTCTACGAGACCTTCGATGGAGAGGGCAAGTTCGACATTCGGGGGATGTGGGTGGGGGGACACTCGTGGGGAGCGATGTACACCAGCACCTTCGCGTGCAAGGAGGAGCTAGCTGATCGGGTCGTCGGCGCGTTTCCCATGAGCGGCATCGGACGACAACTGTCCTGCGCCGACCGCATTTCCGTGATCAGCAGTGCTGCCGAAGACGACATCGGCCCCGTCATCGACCAAGGAGACGTCCCGACGTCCAACGGCTGTGGGGCGCCGGCGGAGAGCGAGATCGGGGAGAACGTGGAGACCCTCTGGAGCGACTGCAACCCCGGGTTCGTCTACGCCAACTACTTCATGCTGGGCAAAGATCACTCGAGCCCGATCGACGACATCGTGGTGGAGCGCATCGCCGATCTCATCAAGGGGGCGCGGCGCTGAGCAGGGCACGGTGGCCCACATGCGGTCAGCGTCTTTCGGCGACAGCGGCGCGGTGCGCTGCGGAGACGAGCGGCCACTCCAGCGGGAGGCTACCCGTCGGTGCGCTGCTCTATGCCCTGGTGCGGGCGCTGTTCGGTGAAATAGCTCCGAGCGTACTCGTCGACCACGCTGTTGCGCCGCCCACTGCTCCGTCGGCGCGCGCGTCACACCGACGTGCACAACGTGCTTCGCGTTCACGTCGACGATCAAGAACGCGAAGACCGGTCGGTGCCGGAGTGGACGGAGTCCAGGAACTCGTGGTGTCCGCCCCGCCGCCGACGCCCGGGTTGCCGCCCCCAGGGTCTTCCTCGCCGCTGGCTACGAGCGTTAGGGCACTACAGAGCATGGCACCCGAAGCAGATCATTGTCTTTGTCACGGGAAGTTGCCTCGATGAAGCCTCAGGCTCACGAGCATGACCTCGCAGTCGCGGCGCGTGAGCAGTGACGGGGACGGTGAATGGTTGGGAGTGATTCGTGGCAGAGCGCCAGATCGTTGGAACACCGATTTGCTCGAGTTCGTCGCCACCGTCGACCGCTGCTACCGAGGCGGCGGCCCGTACAGTGACGTGCGCTTCTCGGCGAACCCGAAGAGGTTTCCAGAGCCGAGGGACCTGATCGTTTGCAGCACCGTGCCGGATGGATCGACCTCGCGGATCTCCCCCGCCGTCGAGAACGTGACGAGTGTGTTCCCGTTCGGGAGCCGCTGAACATCGCCGAGTATCTGGACGGTGAGGTCGCTGGAATAGGACCAGACTTGCGTCGCGGTGCCCGTACCGCCGCTGATCGAAAGCTCGGCCTCGATGGCCGAAGCATTGGGGCCCGTACCGTTATTGAAGAACAGCAGATGAGTCGGGTCGATGATGTGGATACCGTGTTGATTGACCCAATCGATACCCGTCACGGTGGCATTCGCAGCGTTCTGTGACGACATGACCCACACCACTTCCTTGGTATCCCGCGAGACCTTCACGATCGAGCTGGTATCCAGCTCGGAGAATACGATCGTATCATCATTGCGATCATACTGAATCGCATTGCAGTGACACGCCGACGCCCCGACAGCGACCCCGCTGTTAATAATGGTCGTCACAGTTCCATCAGTGGAACGCTCTTTAACATCGTCACACCCGTTGGCCCCATATGCAAGAAACGCAATCGTACCATCCGAATGAACAGCGAAGTCATGATTCAGGTCAGCAAATTCGCTAGTGAAGTCCTGCTCGCCAGTCCCGTCCATGTTGACGCGAATAATCCGATCCTGCTGACTCAGGACATTGACAGCAGAGATCCACATATACTTCCCATCATAGCTCTGCCTGGCGCGCCCCACATCTATGATGCCAGTGTCGACGTACCACCACACAAAGTCTCCGTCGCCGTCGACAATGTACACAGGGCTATCGGGTACACCCGTGCCGAATGTCTGCTTGAGGGTCTCGAACACCAAGAACCCCCCATCAAGACCCTCAGCCTGCGCAGGAGTGAAGCTCAGGAGCGGCAGACTGTTCGGCGGCTCACCGGTTGGAGGCAGCGCATTGTCTTCCCCGACGCAGACCTGGTCGCCGGCCCTGGCAATGACTCGAAAGTGGTATATTCTTCCGCCAGCTTTCATACCCAGAAGCAGAGTCCGATAGTTCGCCTCATTGAGGTCGACCGGCGCCGTCATGCCGTAGTTCGTGTCGAGGCCGAACTCAATCTCCGCCTCGGTGATCCCCGGAAGGTCGGTCGTCCATTCCACGATACCCACGGTCGGGATCACCGTGCTCAGTGTGCTGCTCGCGATGGTGACGAAACAGGCGCCCTGCCCACCCGTGCTCTGCGCGTCCGTGCCGCCCGAAGCAACGCCTCCTCCCACGCCCCCCCCTGGCCCCACGCCCCCCACGCCTGTACCGCTGCCTCCTGAGTCGCCAGAACCGCCAGAACCGCCAGAATTTGGCTCATTTCTACCACCCGTTGGCATGAGCCCGCCTGCCGCGATCGAAGTCGATTCGCCTGTTCCGGTCCCACCGGCGCCGCCTGTGCCGGTGCCGCCGGAACCAGCGTCGGCGGTGCGTCCACCCGAGTTGGTGGTGCCGGTGCCCCCGCTGGCTGCGCCTCCGGAGCTGTTGCCGCCGGTGACGGTGGCTTCGCTCCCGTTCGCCCCCCCACCCGTACTGAAGGTGGCACCGCCGTCGCCCGCGAGACGCCCGCCGCTGCCGAAGCCCGGGGAACTGCCGCTGGAGCTGCTTGAGGCTGCTCCGCCGGACTCTGCGGTGCCACCGCTGGCCACACCGATTTCGTCACCCGAGCTATCGCTCTGGCAACCTGTATGCCAGACGGATATCAAACCCAATGAGAGGCCAATCAACCCACGCTTGGGATCCATTGAAAGTTGCTCCTCCGGTGGTTCTGGCCGCGAGGGCGCGGCTTCTGCCCCGCCCTACCTGCACTCTTTGAGGAACGTGAGGTACCAGAGAGCAGGGTTCTTCGAGTCAGTGTTTATGAGAGCCAGCAGCCACGTCTGGCTGCTATCAATACCCGCAAATCAGTTCTCCGGCAGGTCCGGACGCGGAAAGAATGCCTTTGGCGCGCGGTTTCGCGCCCCCCCTAGAGTCGCTGGGGAGTCCCGAAACCGGGTCAGAAAAATGCCGGCGATACGCCGAGACGCCGGTGTCGCAGCGACCATCGAAATCGGTTCAAGAAAGATGGCGAGGCAACACGCTGCCGGAAAACACGGACTCTCCCACGAGACATGCCGCACCGGGGGACGTTCGTCGACCTGTCGGAGCCGCTGCTCGGAGGGTGGCCAGCCATGGGAAGGTTGCTCATTTCGAAGCTACTCGGCACTGTTACCGTGCGGCGACGGGCCTGACGTGGGCGCGAGCGAGTGCTGCACCTAGGCCCGCAAGCGCGGCCCTCGGGCTGGATTCCGGGGGCACGCCCTGAAGCGGCGTCGAGTACCAGAAGGACCTCGGCGCGCCGCAACGCGGCTTCTGCGATGGGACGCCATGGCCGCCTCTCGCTCGGCGGAACGAATCGGGTCTCGTCGGCACTCCCGCATTAGGGCGTCGCTCGGGTCGCGGCATCGAGTGGAGCCACCACGAGCGCGAGTGGTAGCCCTGCCGGGGGCGACCACTGCCGCCTCGGTCCCTCCGAGCCTGCGAAAGAGCGAGTCGGCGTACATGGATCCGACCACGAGCTGCCGGGCCGCGCGGGGAGACCAGCCTGCGAGAACGGGAGACTGACCCTGGTCGGCGAGAGGCACCACGCGTGCCCCGCGCGACGCCGCGCACACCCGAATGCACGGTGTCGGTGGAAACGGGGCGAGGCCGCGCGGTGGGTCACCCGCCCTGGGGCGCCTCGCGGCATTCGAACCAGAGACAAGGACGCTCGAACTGTGAAGACCGATCGTGCAGGGGACCCAGGCCCACTCCACCGACAGGGTCAACGTGGTGAAGCCGCGGAGGTTCGGGTCGTCCTCGGCCTTCAAGCGGAGTCCGGCGCGGACCTCGAGCGAAAGGATGAGCCGGTGCGTGTCATAGCCATTGTGCAGGGGCATCCAGAACAGCCCCGGTACCATCCCGAGCGCTGGGGCGCTCGTCGTCCTGGCGAAGTTGCTGCGCCGCGGAGGCTACCGCGGGCATATCAC
>CAYRKE010000434.1:0-4685 GCA_964424695.1 uncultured Polyangiaceae bacterium | reverse complement strand
GGTGATGGCGGCGGAGGCGAGGACATTGGGCAGAGCGCCGGCTGCGGCAAGACTCGCACCTTGACGAATGGCCGTAAGACGATTCAGAGCGGTGAGAGCCGCGAGTACATCCTCAGGGTCCCTGACAACTACGACAACAACAAGCCCTACCGGCTCGTCATCGCCTATCACTGGCTGAACGGCAACGCCGCCCAGGTCGCGGAGGGTGGCAACGGCGGGTCGACGGAGGATCCGTTCTACGGACTTTGGGATCTCGCGGACGACAGCACCATTTTCGTCGCGCCGGAGGGCCTCCCAAGCTTCCAGGGCCTCGGTTGGGATAACCCGAGTGGCCGGGACCTAACGCTCACCGACGCGATTCTCGACGAGATCCAAGGTGATCTGTGCATCGACACGACGCGCATCTTCGCCACGGGATTTAGCTTTGGGGCGGGTATGTCCTACGCGGTTGCGTGCGCTCGCGCGGACGTTTTCCGTGGCGTCGTCCTGTACGCAGGCGCCCAGCTCAGCGGTTGTGATGGTGGGACCACGCCGATCGCTTACATGCATGTGCACGGTAACACTGACACCACGCTCGATATCTCGGGGGGGCGTTCGATGCGCGATCACTACGTCGAGGTGAACGGCTGCACACCGCAGAACCCGCCGGAGCCAGGGGGCAACAGCGGCACCCACATCTGCACGTCGTATGAAGGGTGCTCGGAAGGGTATCCGGTTCGCTGGTGTGCCCACGGTGGCGGCCACAATCCAACGGAAAAGGATAGCGGCCAGGCCAAGAGTTGGGTTCCCGGCGAAGCCTGGGAGTTCATCTCGCAGTTCTGAGGCCGAGGGCCTGAGAGGAAGACCGTCAAGACCGCCGCAGAGAAACCGGGATAGCGTGGGCCGCTCCGTGCGACGCGGCGGATGCCCTTGCGGAGCAGGGGGACACTGAGTCTCCCTGGGCGGCCTTGGCGGTTGGCTCCTCCACGCACCCATCGTCACTTCAACGATCGCCTGCAGTTGATGATCGTGGGTCGAACGCTCACCATGATGGACCAGAATAGGCGGGAGAGTTGATGCAGCGGTAGGGACCTACTCGAAGTGTGGGACGCTCCCCGTTTGAGGGGGCCTCTACCCAACTGGCTTGCTCCGGACCGAACTCGTGGTCACATGGTCTCAGGGTAGCGTCAAGACCAGATCTGGCGCTCGCTGTCGGCATGACTCATGGCGACCTTCAGCGAAGTCTGGAAGTTGGGGGCGCGCTGTGCGTCGCGGCAGGGCGGGGGCCGAAGAGCACGGCTCCGGGCTGGTTCCAGAGGCGGAAGGCATACCCGTGCGCGTCATGGCATTCGATGCCCTCGGCCACTGTGGCGTCACCGGTCGGGGCTTCCTGTTCTGTCGGGAAGAGGAGGGCTCGAGCTTCGGTAACCCGGCACTGGGACGCGATTCGCTCAATCTCCTTGCCGTTCGTACGCACCGATGTCCGTCCCTGACGTGTTGCGATTGGGGACGGCCGGATCGTCGTAGCGAGGCCGGCCCAGATAGTCCGTCGCGGGAACGTTCGTGTCGTTCGGTGCGCGATCGATGCAGGGAGACCCTGCCGCCAAGCTGAGGTCGATGGCGCCCGTAGTCGTGCTCGTGAAGAGTGGGTCTTCGCTGAAGTTCGTGCCGGTCCCTGCGCTACCCTCGATGTCGTTGTAGTCCAGTGTCACCGGGCCAGTGATCGGGGTGGCTCCGTTACCCCAAAGGATGTTGGAGAGAAGACGGGTCCCCGCGTCCGCGCTCGTGACCACGCCCGCGGGGTTACCAAAGAACGTCGAGCTGACGACGAGCACATGGCCTGGAACCTCGGAGCTATCAATGACTGGAACCGAGTTGCCGTCGAAGATGTCGTTGCTGATCGTCGTCATTGCGCCGTATCCGTCATCCAAGATACTGATGCTCGTGCCGGTTTTGTTGGTGAATCGACAGCGATCGATGGTGGCAGAGTACCAGACGAGGATCGAGACCCCTGCGTTGTTCCCGAACGTGGTTTCCCTGACGCTGCAAGATGCTTCGGGGCCGCACTCCACGCTCGTTCCAGTATTGTTGCTGAACTGACAGCTATCGAGGCTCAGGCCGCCGCGGACCATGATGCCGCTGCCGGTGAACCGGGTTGCGCCAATGGTGGCGACCGACTCCTCTTCGATGCGGAGGGCGGACGTGGTGTGGGCTTCGAAGACGCTATCGAGGATGGAGGTGTGCCCGTCGTCCATGTGCAGGCCATACTCGTTTCCTCGAAACGTGCATGATGACACCGTTGCGTCAAGGAAGTACTGGTAGATACCGGTGGTGTTGCCGTCGAAGACGCAGCGGGTGGCGGTGACGCTTCCTTGCCCGGCAATGGCGGCGACGTTGTCCAGAAACGTGGAGTTTAGCACCGTGGCGCTGCCATCCAGCACGCGAACACCACCACCATACGAAGTGATGCCGAAGCTGGGATATGCGCAGCCGAAAGCGAGCGCGCTTCCGGCCGAGACTCCAAGAAACACCAGAGCTCTCATCTTCGCCTTTCCCCCTCTGTGCCGGCCGTGCCAGTCGGGAGTCCAAGGGAAGGTCCAGATCGCATGCCCCCCCCTCCGTTCTTGGTTGGACGCCGCCGCCCTCTCTATGGGTACTCCCGTGGGTTCCTCCCCACAAGCGCGCCACACGAGAATCGTGTGGATCGCGGATGGTCATTTCTTGAGCATCCTGTCGGCTTGGGGGGGCCTGGTGTTGACGGTGTACCTGAAGCCCCGACGCGCTCGTTCGGCTGGTGCACGCCTTCGGAGAGTCCCTCCACCTTTACGGGACGAGATCCCCGCGACGCCTGGATCGGGCCTCCGACCCGCTCGCTCAGCTTCACCGGAGGTCGAAGCCAGCGGCTCCGTGGAATAGTGGGCGGGCGCGTGGCATGCCCTTTGACCTCCGGCGGTCTCTGCGTGGGGCTCATGCTGCTTCCGCTGTACGTCGTCCTTGTCGTTTCGGGCAGCGCCTCGTCGACACGAAAGCCTTCGTCGACGAGCACCGTCTACCTCGGCGAGGTCGTGGGTGTTACGGTCGACGAAGAGGTGCTGATGAACGGCAGCCTCGACTGGTCGAAGGTTGCGTCAATGCTCTTCACCTTCTCGGACAAGAGCTACTGGAAGCTCGGCGACCGCGTCGCTGAGGCGTGGAGCGTCGGCAAGGGCTTCAGCGCCTGAGGCTCCACGGTTCGTTCTCGATTCGGTAGATGATGGAGCGGCGCGGGTGCGGCGCTCAGCGCCGTCGGAAGACCCGCCAATTCCAGGGTTCGCGAGGCGCCAACGCACTTGGCGCTTTCGTCGTCTGGCGCGTTCGCCGTCGAGAGTGTGGCCAAGCGCCAACGACTGAGGCCCCGCAACGACTGAGGCCCCGAGCCTTCGCGCCGCTGCGCGGGCGCTGCGCGTGATCGTCGAGAAGATCTCATGGAAGTCGGTAGATCGAGTATGCGCGTTGAGCTATGCTGCCAAGAACAGCGGCCGGGAAGGGACGCATTAGACCTCATCCTTGAGAAGGAATAGCTGCCATGGGCAGAACCAGCTTCATCGTTGCTTTGCTCCTCGGGAGCGTGAATGCCGTTGCGTGCTCGTCCGCTCAGGGACCGAGCGGAGTTGGCTCGACGGCGAGTGGATCGGCGTCAGCAAGGCCTGGAAGTGGAGGCTTCCACGATGGGAGTACGGGAGGGACTGCCGTTTCTGGGGTCGGTGGTGACACCAATCAAGCGTTCGGAGGAACGACTGGCGGCAGCGACGCTTCCCTAGCGGGCAGTGGTGGCGCTGTCGTCCCGGCCAGCGGCGGAAGGGTATCGGTGGCGGGAACCGGTGGAACGAGCGACGAGCCCCGCTCGGGTGGCAGCGGCGGAGCTGGCACGACGGACCCCATTCCGGAGCCATCCGGGGGAAGTGGCTACACCGAGGATCCGCATCCCCCGGCCACCGGAGGCACGGATGGGACCACGACGGATCCCGGCGACGACGACACGACGGATCCCGGCGACGACGACACGACGGATCCCGGTGACGACGACACGACGGATCCCGGTGACGACGACACGACGGATCCCGGCGACGATGACGTCCCCGACGACGATGATGTTCCCGACGAGTGCATTCCCACTGAGATGACCGACGTCAACGTCATCGTCTTCGGCGATGCAGAGCCGTCCGGGGCGGACTCCGAGGGGCGCATGGTCGTCGGCGGTAACGCCAACTTCGATGGCTACGCCATCGCTTCGCGGGAGGAGGTTGACTGCTCGACCTGGGGTCTCGTGGTGGGGGGCGACCTCACGGTTAGTGGTGGGTCGGTGAGCTCCGGTAAGATCGCCGTGGGTGGAACCTATACGACGAGCAGTGGATTCACTGCCGCTTGCGGCATCTGGGAGGAGGAGCCCGTAGACTTCGAAGCCCTCGAGGCCAAAATGATCTCCTACAGCGAGCGGATGATGACCTACCCAGTCAATGGGGAGTCGGCCGTCGCGAACGGGACGCTCCATCTGACGGGAACGAGCGACAAGCTCAACGTCTTTTCGGTGACTGCGGCGGATCTCGAGAACAACATCACCCTTGATGTGCCAGAGGGCTCCTCGGTGATCGTCAACGTGAGTGGTACGGAAGTCGTGTGGCATGACACGGGGTTCATGCTCCCCGATGGTCTGAGCTCTTGCCGCG
>CAYRKE010000433.1:0-4685 GCA_964424695.1 uncultured Polyangiaceae bacterium | reverse complement strand
CGCCCAACGCCATCGTCAGGATCGCGGATACAGGATCGGGAAGCGGCGCCACCACCATCGCGACCGCCCAGAGTGACACCGCATTCCGCGGCGTCGCACTTTCACCGGAGCCGTAGCCTCCGCATCCCCCTGTCCTCGCCCGGCGCCCCCCCACTCGGGCATTGCCCGAGTGGGACCCCGCGCCGTGGCCCCTTCGCACGAGACAGATCGCGGCCGGGCACCTAGCGCTTCCTCGGCACAACGCGGGGAGGGCGGAGCTCGTGGGGGCAGCGGCTGCGGCAGCGTCGGCGTCTGGAGCGGAGGCTGGGGCAGCGTCGGCGTCTGGAGCAGGGGCAGCCACTGCAGCGGTGTACGGACTGGGGCTGTGGCGAGCGGGGTGGCACTACCTCTGAAACCGGACATGGACGTTGATGGTGTAGGCGACAGGGTTTCCTCTCTCATCGCGCGCCGGTTCGAAGCGCTTGGTCAGCATGCAGCTGCGCGCTGCCGCCGCAAAGCCGTGTCCCGCGGGGCTCTCGGCCACCCCGATCGCGCGCTGCACACAGCCGTTCGGCGCAAGGGTGACGCGGATCGTCGTGGTCCCGCTGTCAACGCCTGCCCCGCTCGGGAAGAAGCCTCGGCAGGGATCCGCCTCGGCGAGGCGCGGCTTGCGACTCAGCCTCGGGAGAGCGGGGGCGACTGCTGGGCGCGGTGGAGCGGCTGCTGGAGCGTTTCGGGCGGGCAGCCCAGTCGAGGCGCTCTTCCGGGCCGCGTCGATGGCGCCTCGCGCCCCTTCTGCGACGATGCCCCCGCTGTAGACCGAAGCTTGGGGATCGCTTGCAAAGTCCACCAGTTCTTCCCGGGCATCGGGAGATGGCTCCGAAGGGCGCGTCATCACTGGCGGAGCGGCAAGAGGGGCAGCTGTTCGAGCGGGCTCGGGCTTGGCTACGGGCTGCTCGCTCTGGGGTTCAGGGGCGGGCTCGGGGACTGGCTGTGGAGTCTCGGGGGGAGGCGGTTCGGGAGGCAGCAAGAAGTCGACGTCGATGGGCTCGTCTGCGACGTCCGCCGACGCGGGGGGGGAAGCGATGAGCACAGCGGCCGCCGCATGACCACTGGCGGCTAGACAGAAGGTGCACACAGCTGCCCAACCCGGTTTGTGGCGGCCCGCGAAGAGGGCTTCGACTTGGGGTCGTGGGTCAAGGTTCCGCTTGGACGCCATGCTCGTTCTCCTCCCAGGGTTGGAAATCCCTAGTGTCTCTCACTTTGCGTCTTGGCGGCGGCGAACGCGATCTTGGTGGCACCGGCGCTCCGCAGCGTGTCGAGAGCCGTCATGACCATGCCGTGGCTGGCTGCGCGGGAAGCGGCGATCACGACCCGGAGGTCGCGGTTCCCTGAAAGGGCGCGCTTGGCTTCGGCACCGAGCGCGTCTGCGTTGGGGAGGGCGCGGCCATTGACAGCAAGAGCACCTTGCTCGTCCAGGGTGACCGTCAGCAGGGTTTGGGTGGTGCCAGCGGTTGCAGCCTTGGGCAGGTCGAGTGGAACGCTCTGGCTCGCGATCAGCTGCGCCGTGACCATGAAGACGATGAGCAGAACCAGCATGATATCGACGAGTGGTGTGACGTTGATTCCGCTGATCATGTCGTCGCTATTCGAGGAGACGCTTGCCATTGTTGTACCTCATTCGGCGTTGCGGTTCTCGGCGGGGGCTTGCTCAATTCGGCACGAGCGTGGTACGGGGTCTCGACGACGGCGGCATGGGCTCGACGAGGCCCGGCGTGCGGCTCACGCTGCGGGAATCGAGCGTGCCGCTGGGATCTTCTTTGGGGCTGGCGACCTCTGTCCCTGACTCGCGCCCCTTCTGGTAGCCGAGTAGGACGTGGGTCAGCGCTTCGGCGCTTCCGAGCGTCAACTTGATCTTGCGCTGGAAGTAGTTGAACCCAGCGACGGCTGGTATCGCGACCGCCAGACCGATTGCCGTGGCGACGAGGGCCTCGGCGATGGCGCCCATGACCTCGGCGCTGGCACCGCTACTGGCAATGCCTGCGGTCTTCAGGTGGGCAAAAGCCTGAACGACGCCAATGACCGTCCCGAGGAGACCGACGAACGGGGCGTTGTTGCCCAAGGTCCCCAGAAACGTCAGGCCGCGCTCGAGGCGCATCCGCTCGATCACAGTTGCGCTTGCCATGGCTTCTTCCGTTGCCCCGATGCCTTGGTCCAGGACCCTGAGCCCCGCTGCGGCAATTGCGGCCTCCGCAGAACGCGACTTCTGCGCCACAGATCGGGCACCGTCGGTATCGCCGCGAGCCAGACAGTCGGTGAGATTCATGGCTAGGCGCTTGAGATCTTCGCGGATGCTCCAGAAGAACCAGCCGCGCTCCAGCATCACGGCGATGCTCACGACGCTGAGCCCAATCATCAGATACAGGATCGGTGAGGCGCCAACGCTGAGTAGGACGGACTGTGACTTGTCGACGATGTTCATGCGTTTGGTCTTTCGTTCGTGGTGAGGGGGCGGTCCAGGTCTGTGCCCGCCCAGAAAGGCGGGCACAGGGCCAGGCGCCGAGGCGGGCCGAACTCGGCGGCTGCGCCGCGACGTCGCAATGGCCCCCGCCTGCTGCAGGAGCGCGGAAACGCCGCCCTGGCCGGTAGCGGATAGCTGCTTTGGAGATACCAACCACGCGCTTGGCCACATCGATGCCGCTCATGCCGGTCCTCATTCCAACCAGGGGGCGCGACCAAGGATAGGGGATCACTCGCAGACGCTCAACGACACCCACCCCACGGAATCGACCGTTCATTCCCTCGTTTCGCCCGTTCGTTGCGGGGAGGTTCAGATGCCTTCGCCTCGAATGTCGCCACTGCGGGCACTCCGAGCTGGTAGCCTTCTCCTGCCACTATCGGCGACCTCCGCTCTCGTCGGCGTCGGCAGAGTCAGGAACCTCAGCGACTGCTCATCGGCAACGTAGACGTCGTCAAGGGCCAGGCGCCACCCTCGGACGGGCAAGGGAAGGACGAAGGCGACCCCTCTGAGGAGTGTGCTGTACTCCTCGCCCGATCTCACTGCGGAGCCAGGGTTGAGGTGATGGTAAACACCAGGAGATAAACACCAGGAGAAGCGCGTCGATCACTTGAGTTGGCGAGCTCCGGGCCAGTTCGGCCCCCCGAAAATGCCGAGTTGCGTTGACCATGAAAAATGATAGGATGCCGATGCATTTTGGGGAGCAGGTGGCTCGTCGTGTGGAGGCGATGAGCTAAGATGCCCGCGCAACGCGAACAGAGGAGGAATTGTCAGATGCGTGTACCCGGACAAGTTGCAGGTGCCTTGGGCGCCTGGATCGTGGTGCTTTCAGGTTGCGGTGAGGATTTTGTCTCGCGGGAAACCGCGGGCGCGGCCGGCGCTGCGGGCGGAAGCGAGGTAGCCAACGGCACTGGTGGTCAGCGCCCGGGTCACACCGGGGGAACGACGGCAAGCGGAGGAAACCATAACCAGGCGTCTGGTGGAGGCAGCGGATTGGGCGCCGGTGCGGGTAGCGGTGGCGCGGGTGGCCATGGAGGCGACGCTGGGGATGGCACCGAAACCGCGGGCGCGAGCGGTGATACCGGTGTGGCCGGTCACCGGGATGAATCGACCACCCTGCCCGAAACCGGGGGCGCTGGTGCTGGTGGCAGCAGTGGTGCGGGTCCGGATGGCGAGACGGGTGGCCATTCAGGCAACGCTGGCGACGGCACCGTAACTGCGGGAACGGGCGGTGGCACCGACACGGTTCACGAAGAGCTTGGGTCGCCATGCGCTCTTGATAGCGAGTGCGAGTCTGGCAGCTGCGTCGACGGTGTCTGTTGCGAGAGCGCCTGCGATTCCGTATGTGCGCGATGTGACGCGCCGGGGTCGGAGGGAAGCTGCGTCGCGACCGAGTCCGACTCGGCATGTAACGAGCTGGTCTGTCCGCAGAGTGGAGACTGCAGGGAGTATCTTGCTGGTGGCAGCGAGGGCAACTGCGTCGACGTGGGTGAGTGCGCCGAGGAGGCCTCCTGTGACGTCGTTGACACTGCGGCCGGTACCCCATGCGGGACGGGAACCGCGGTGGGGGAGTGCGACGGCCTTGGAGAGTGCGTCGTCGAAGGATTGGCTGGACTTGGCGATGCGTGCAGCGAAGATGCGGAATGTGGCTCGCAACGCTGTGTGGAAGGGCTAGCGGGTGATCGTATCTGTTGCGACGCCGCATGCGATGGCAGGTGTGAGGCCTGTGGTGCTGACGGGCACTGCAACGTGGCTGCCGAGGACGATGCCCGATGTGTCATCGATTGTCCTGACTCCAGCGCTTGCGTGACTTACCCAGAAGACCCCACCGCCCATCGCTGCTCCGCGTTTGGCATGTGCCGAAGTGCAGCGGCCACCTGTACGCCGGAGTTTGAGCCGGCCGACACTGCCTGTGGCGATGACCTAGTCTGCGACGGCAGCGGGGAGTGTGTCCCCCTCGTTGGCGCGGCGGGCGATGCTTGCACGGACAACGAGGATTGCGCGTCGGGGTTCTGCGCGGATGCCATCAACGGCGAGTCGATCTGTTGTGAATCGGCATGCGATGGCGCCTGCGAGGCGTGCGGAAGCGATGGACGCTGCAATGCGACGCCCGATGACGACAGCGCATGCTCCGTCGATTGCCCTGACTCCACCGTCTGCGCCACCTATCCGGATGCTCCGACATCGA
>CAYRKE010000432.1:0-4695 GCA_964424695.1 uncultured Polyangiaceae bacterium | reverse complement strand
CGGATGACGGGACGGCGCGAGTGTGGAAAGCGGATGGTAGCGGGCAGCCCATCGTTCTGGCGGGGCACGAGGGGCGTGTTGTGTCTGCGGAGTGGAGCCCGGATGGAAGGCGGGTGGTGACGGCGTCTGGGGACAAGACGGCGCGAGTGTGGAATGCGGATGGGAGCGGGAAGCCCATCGTCCTGGCGGGGCACGACGAGTCGGTGAATGCTGCGGCGTGGAGCCCGGATGGAAGGCGGGGGGTGACGGCGTCGTCTGACAAGACGGCGCGAGTGTGGAATGCGGATGGGAGCGGGGAGGCTGTGGTCCTGCGGGGCCACAAGGGCGGAGTTCTTGCCGCGGCGTGGAGCCCGGACGGCTCGCAGATCCTCACCGCATCGGAGGACGGCACTGTGCGGATCTGGCTCACGGATCCCACGACCCTCATTCCGGTCATCTGCCGCGGCGCAGGCCGCAACCTGACCCCCGAGGAATGGCGGACCTACGTCCCGGATCGGCCCTACCACGCGACGTGCGCGGAGTACCTCACGACCCGCGGCAAGTGAGGAGGGGAAGAGGCTGGGTCACCAAGGGCTGCGGAGCCTTGGGGCAGAGCTCCTGCCCGGTCCCCTAGATCCCAGCGACGTCCGAGTGTTTCTTGACGGTGTAGACGAGCTTCACCTCCGCGCGCTCCAACGGGGCCAGGTCGAGGGACCAGTGGATGAACCCGTCGTCATCGGGGAGAGCGTGCGGACGGGTCCGGTCGTGGTCGAGCTCGATGACGAGCTTCTCGAGCTCCGAGACCGGGATGCGCTCCACGAGTCCGATTCGGAGCGGCGTTGGCATGAGATTGCTGAGGCGGACCCTGACCTGCACGGTTTCGGTGTGCCACGAGATGAGGGTCGCCGCGTCGACCGCCAGGGACGACTTGTCGCGGACTACGCTCACCTCGGAGAGGGGACCCCAGCCGAGCTCGAACCGCTCACCGGCGGCGACGAAGTCGACGCGCGTGCGCCCCTGAAGGCCGCTCTGGCGAACGAGATGGACCGGGCCAGCCAGGATGGGTCTCGAGGCGGTGTTGACGAGGGTGCTCTTCAGCATCACCGACGGAGCGAGCTCGGGGATGCACACGTATTCGAGCTTGGCGATACTCTCGAAGTGGTGCAGCATGGCCCGATACGGGAGCCCATCGCTGGGCACGGACGCGCGCTGCTGGGCAGTGAGCTCGAGCGCCTCCCCTCCATCGTCGATGCCCGGCAAACCGGAGGCCTTCGGTTCCTTCGGCTTGCCTTCGGCCATGCCGAGGCCTGCATCGTGGATCTCCTGCTCGCGGGCCTCCACCATGATCCAGGGGTTGCGGTCCCGCGTCGAGAGGCGATCCGTCGCGAGCCGGGGCGGCTCGGTGCCGAGGCTAGGACGCTCGGTGGAGAACCTGAGCTCGACGTTTTCCCAGTTTTCCCCGGTGTTCTGCCAAACGCAGGCTTGGGACGAGAAAGCCACGCGCCTCTCGCCCTGCTCGGACTCGCCGAGCAGCTCCGCACGGTGTTCCGGCCGCCAACAGGCGCCCGGTACCGTGTACTCGACGATCAGTTCGATGAGCCCGGCGCTCTCGGTTTGGAGCTCGACGGCGATGTCGGCGCGGAGCTCGGCGCGTGGACTGCGGGCGGTCTCGATTCGCCGCTCGAGGTCCCCAAGCCGCTGATCCAGTCCTTCGATGTCCTGCTCCACCAACCCCAGTCGATCGGAGAGCTGTAGCCGACGCTCGGCGATGGCTTCGAGCCTTTCCTCGGCGTCTTCTCCGAACCCCTGGCCCCACGCCACGTCCTCGGCCCACTCCGCCAGCATCAACCTGCGGGCTTGCTCGCTCTGGCTCAGGGCAGCCGCCACGCGGTCGCGCTCTCCGGATTTCTCCGTGCGATCGAGTCGGGCAGCCTCGAGGCGCATGACGAGCTCCCGCAGCGCCTCGGGCTGGTGCTCCTCCAACACGACCTTGCGCCGCTGCGCACGCGCGTCAGTGATCTTGGCTGCACCGCCGCTCAGCCGAATACTCAGGGACTTGTCCGCGAGAGTGGGGCTCACCTCGGGGATGACGAGGCGATGCCGGCCGGGATCGAGCTCCAGCTCGGCGCGGCGCAGGATCCGGGCGCGGTCCTCGAACACCGTCACGCGATCGATGGGAGCCGGGTAGTGTCGGGTATTCGAGACCATCAGCCTTCCCTCCGGTTACCGCCGACCAACTCGAGCTTGGCTGGGATCCTGATGGCGTAGCGCACCTCCAGGGAGGCTTCGCTCCCCGCCTCCACCGTCACGAGCCAGTGGCGTCCACCTTCGAGCTTGGGCTCGGGTTGGTCGTACTCCTCCCACGGAGGCTTCACCGAGGTGACGCTGACCTTGACGTCCTCGTCCTTCTCGCGCGAAGTCGGGATCCTCTCCCTTACATCAATGCTGGCGGCCGCGTCAGTCAGGTTCTTGAGAGAGAGCATGATGCGGTGCCGCAGCTCGAGCTGGCCTCCGAGAAGGCCCGCCGAATGCTCCTCGAAGTCCGTGTTGCGGGCCAACTTGAGGCGCGGCTCCACCCCGAGCCCCACGGTGACGGCGCCTCCGAGTGGTGTGGTGGGTACCCGCGAGGCGATCAGGTAGTCGCCATTCCGGTACACATCGAGAGGACCCTCCAGCAGGGCGCCCGGCAGGGGATTGTCGAAGCGGACTTCTCGAAACACATGCGGGGATTCCCGGGGCACGGCGACATAGCTGCTCTGATACGTGGTCTCGCGCTGGAGCAGGGGCACACTGTGGAATTGCCCATCGGAAGGGATATCGACGGGCTGCTCGGCGCGGAAGGCGCTGTCAAACGCCGCCTCGCCGGGCAGCACGTGACCCGCAGGGACCGGCGAGCGATCGAGCGCTTCCTCGAGATGTGCCCCGACGCGGAGGGGAGCCGCGAGGGGATGCGCTTCGGTCACGCCCACGCCGGGGCGCGCGGCGCTTCGGCTCACCGCGAGACTGCGTTGGGTCAGCGTGCCGCGATCCGGGCTGTCGGGTCCCGGCATCGAGAGGCGGTCGAAGTCGAGCTGCGATGCCTGGGGTTCGAAGGTGGGCGGTAGGGCCGCGGCGGGGGCGGCCTGTGGCTCGGGCGCGACGGGCATTCGAACGCTGCTCGACCTGGCAAACAGCACCCCTCGGGATTTCATGCCAGCTGCCTGCGGTAGCGGCACGCCTGCCAGAAAAGGGCCAGCCGGAGCGCTCGCCGGAGCGGCGAGGATCTGCATGGCTCGATCCGCTGGAGGAGGCGCCGCCGTGATGACTTCGGGTGTCGGCTCCGGCGTGGAGATCGGGTCGACGAGCCCCGTCCCCTCGCTTCGCGGCGTCCCCTCGCTTCGCGGCGCCCCGCCGCCCGCGTGACTCACGGCCTCCGGCTTCGGCGAGGGCTCGTCTTCGGTCCTGCGCCACCCCCCCCATCGCGGTAGTTCGAGGGGGGAGGCTTCGCCCAGCGTCGGACTGGCGAGGACTGCGCGAGTCTTGGCCCGGTCGTAGCCTTCGTAGAGCGCTTCCGCTCCTTCTGGGGGAGCCCGCCACCCACGATGCTGGAAAGGCTTCTGGCTTCGGCCAATCCTCAGCGAGGCGAGGCGAGGCAGGTCCGCAAATCTCTGGGGGTTGGCAGTGGAGAGCGTGAGCTCGGCCCCCAGCCAGTCCTCTCCGGTGTTCTGTGCCACCGCTGCTCTGACGGCGAGGCCAGCTCGCTTCGAGTCTTCGAGCCGGAGGACGTAGGAGGGAGCCCAGCGGGCGCCGGGAGTCAAATACTCGACCTCGATCGTACATCGCTCGGCCTCGGCGTGCTCAGCGTCGAGGCCGATGGTGACCGCGTGGCAGAGCTCGTCTTCTCGCAGTTGTCGCGCCGAAGTCGAGCTGCTCTCCTGAGCCTCCTGGTCTTGGAGCTCGCGGCGAGCCGTGGCCCATGCCGTCCACGCTTCGCGCGCACGCCGAGCCAGAGTCGCACTTCGCTCCTCTCGGAAGCGCATCATCTTCAGACGCGCTTCGACCGGGCTCTTCGGCGGTGGGCTCTGTTCGGTTCGGCGCCGGGGGCTCGGTTCGAGGGTTTCGAGGGCCTCGAGCTCTGCCACCGCTTCGTCGTAGCGCGCACGCAGCTTCCTCTCTTCGGCTCGGGCGCGACGCAGGCTGGGGGCGTCTGCTGGCCGAAGTCGTGGGTCGAGCCCGGACACCTCCAAGGAGAGTCGGACGCTGCTGGCTTTCGGCAACCGGCCCTCCGCAGCGACTCCCTCCGGCTCTCCTTCCGCCTCCAGCACCCGCACCTTGAGCGAACCGTCCGTGAGCCCAAGAGGCAACCCCTTGAGCTTCACCTCGGCGGGGTAGGTTCCACTGCCTCGCTGCAGGGTGGCGCGTCGCGTCACCATTGCGTCCCGGCGAAATACGGTGACTCTTGCAACCCTGGACTCAAGCTCCGTCGTCATGGTCCGCCTCTCCGGGGCGCTAGGGTACCTCGAGTCTCCCGCGCCGGGCGAGCATCAAGGGGGGGGAATCCTGCCCAAGGGATCGGTCCCGAAGCCTGGAGCACAGCCGCAACTCCCCGGACGCCCCCCACTCGGGCAGTGCCCGAGCGGGACCCCGCGCCGTGGCCCCTTCCGCACGAGGCGGATCGCGGCCGGCCCTTCATGCAAGGCGTGAACGGATACGCCGGGCGGACACCGGGGTAGGCAC
>CAYRKE010000431.1:0-4695 GCA_964424695.1 uncultured Polyangiaceae bacterium | reverse complement strand
GGCTCCTCGGCGACGCCAGCTCAAGAACGGCCCGGCGATGCGACGAAGCCGCGCAGCGCCAATGTGGCAGCCGCTGATCCGACTGCAGCCGCCACAGCGCAACCGGAAACAGAGGCGCAGCTCTTCAAGGTGACTTGGAGGTCGCAGTGAGGCGAACGCAAAGCCGTGTCGGAAGGCGCGCTCCCCATCGGTGGCTCGTACTGCTGGGGCTGTGCTCGATGGCCTGCGTGCCGCCAGTGAAACCCGCTCCTCGAGGACGCCCCTCGGCAAGTGCGCCGGCGTCATCAACGGTCGCCTCGGCGAAGGCCGCCAAACCGCCCGCAGCGGGCGCTTCAGCAACGACTCAGGACGGAGTCCGCCCCTCCGGAACCGTCGCGGAGTCGAAGGATGGGGATTCAGACGGTCTCTTTGAAGCCTTTCCCTACGATCTCACGGTAAGCACGGCGCCCGTGGCACCAGCGAGACTGCCCCACCGCGTGCTGCGGCGGATCGATCTGGGAGCAAACGGGGCGTTGACCTGGGCCGATGACGGGAGCATTCGCCGCCTCGGGCCAAACGGGAATCTGGTGTTCAGCTTCGGGTTTCCCGACGCCCAGGACGTCGGCTGGAGCGGCGACCGCGGCACGATCACGACGCGCGCGGGCAAAACGGTCTTCTCGCTGGCGGGCAGAATCATCGAGCAGCCCCCGCCGCCAAGGGCCACCGCCTTCTCGGCGGACTATCGATTCGAGCGTCTCGCCGATCGAGGACAATCGCTCGAGAGCCTCTGGAACGGACGAGTCTTCGGCATCAAAGACGGGGTTTGGTCCGAGTATGGAGCCGGGGCGTTCCGTCCGTTGCCCGGCAAGCTGACCCGTGATGGTGACTATCACTGGGTCGAAGGGCTGCTGCACCTACCGCGAAACCGGCGGCTAGCGTTGGTGCGCAATGAGGAGCCCGGACAGGGGCTCGAGCAACACTTCATCGACGTGAACGACGCTCGCGCGGTCGCCGTCGAGGGCTTCGGAGATATACCCTACGAAGGGCTCGTCACGGCGAGCAGCAAGACTCGGGCCGCGTGGGTCACACTCACCGGAATCGGGGTCAGCGACGACCAGAACGAGACTGACCACTACGACAGCCCAGGAAGCGTTCTGCGCCTTCACTACCAAGGCGACGAGCTATGGGCGGCGGGGCTGCGCGAGCACGATCGACAGCCGCCACAGGGATTTGCCGCACGATGGAACGGGCAAGGGTGGAAGTACGCTCCGTGCCAACCTCCGACGCCGGTGCTTGCCATCGGTTCGACGGGTGACACGGTGTGGCTCGGAGGCGACGGCTTCTTGTTCCGTTGCCGGGCCGAGCACTGCAGCGCAGAGGCCAGCCCTCTGACGCGCATCGGCTCCTTCTGGGCTGAGTCACCGAATAGCCTCTGGGCAGCGGGAGACGGTGGGATCGCCCGCTTCGACGGTAGCGAATGGCGTCGCATCGCGGGCGTCTACGGGAGCGTCACATCCATCGCAGGAACTCGTCAGGGCGAAGTCTTGGTCGCAACGACTCAGGGCCTGTATCGCGGGAGGCGCATCGCCAACCCAGCGGTTTCGAGAGAGGCTGGGCTGTCCGTGGTGTTGACACCGCCCGCGGTGGAGCCCGATGGGGCGTCCGATCCCTCGGAGCTATTGCGCGTAGTCGAAGCGCCGAACTACTCGGTAAAGGCCTTTGCCATTCCCGAGGTCGGAAGAACGCGGTATCGCCCCCATTCGATGGCCTTCGTGGGTCACCAGCTGTGGCTTTCCGATGGCAGAACCACGGTCGCCTTCGCCCCCGGCACGCAGGCCGCCCAAGTGAAGCAACGCAGGAAGTCGGGGTTCGACTGCACCCGATGCGTTGCCCTCGTCAGCGGTCGAGGCGTGTCTTTACTGGGTGGCGAGCTCACCGGTGCCCCGATCTCCATGATCTCTCGTCGGCTGCGCTCCCTGCGCCCTCGCGACGGGGTCTTGTGGGCCGTCGCCGATCGGGATCCCACCTCCATCGCCCCCCAACAAGCCGTGTCGTCGCCCTGGGTTCCTGAAGCCCAACTCTTCGCTATCCGGGCCCGGGCCGTCGAAGCCCACGTGGGCTTGCCGCCCGCGACGTACTTCGATCTGGCGCCGTCCACTGCTCCGACGCTGTGGCTCGCGGGCTCGCGCTCGGCCGAGCCGCGCTATCGCGACAGTCTCAACACCGCCGTCTTGGATGGCGAAGGGCTCCTAGTCCGTTACGATCCGTCGCGCGTGACGCAGTATCGATTCCCGCGGGGGCCGTTGCTTGCCGTAGACGTCACTCCCGACGGCGGAGCTTGGGCGGTTGGTGTGGCCGGGCAGATCGTCACGGTCACCGACGACCTGCGCGTCTACGAAGTCCCGCGAAGGCCCTGGCTCCGCGCAGTCGTGGCACGCTCGGCACGCGACGTCTGGGTCGCAGGCGATCGCTCCACGTTGCTTCATTTCGATGGGAAGTCGTGGTCCCGCATTCGCGCGAAGGGACTGACTGCGGACCAGAGCCTGACGGCCCTCGCCGTTGGGCACGACGGCAGACTGTGGGTACTGGGCCAGAATGTCGTCTATCGCGTGGATGAGGAGGCGCCGTGATGCACCTTCCCTCACGGCCTTGGCGTCCAGCGGACGTCGTCACACGGCTCGGCGCACTGTTAGCGCTGTTCTGGGCTGGCACTGACTCTCCCGCTTTCGCGCTGCCCCCCCAAGGGAGTGCCCCTCCCGTCGCCGCCCCTCTCCATTCGAGCGCAGAATGGCTCCCCGGCCCCGCGCCACGCCCCTACTCCGCAGAGTTCGCCGCCGCAGCGATGCGAACCTGTGCCCGTTGCCACGGCGCGATCTACCGCGAGTGGCAGAGCTCACGGCACGCCCAGGCCTACACGAACCGCTACTTCTCGAGAGCGCTACCCCTCGAACAGGTTCCGTTCTGTCGCAAGTGCCACGCCCCTGACGCCGATCCGAACAGAGAGCCCGATCGAGCCTCGCTGCAGAACGGGGTATCGTGTCTGTCGTGCCACGCCGTTCGAGCCGATTTCGCGACGGTAGCCAATCTGGGCTCGACCTCGCCGCCGAAAGCCGCGCGCCCGTGTATCGACTCCAATCCTCGCCTCGCGGGCGTCGACGCCTGTCGTAATTGTCATCAGTTCGACTTTCCCGCGGCTTCGGGCTCGCGAGCGCCGACGGCCATGCAGAACACCGCGGCGGAGCACGCGGCGTCGCGATACGCAGCGGTGCCGTGTCAGGGCTGCCATATGCAGCGCCTCCACGACGGCAACGGGCGCCCCCACCTCGATCACCGATTCGTCCTGGGTGGACACGAGGGGATCCTCAAAGGGGCGGTAACCGTTCGCCTTGTCGACTGGCAGCCGGGACGGCTCAAAATAGCACTCGTGCCCAACATGCTGGGCCACGCGTTTCCGACCGGAGATCTCTTCCGTCGTGCTGAGCTACGCGTTTGGCCAGGGCAGGAGGCCGCTCCGTCGTCGCGCCCGGCTGCCGTCTATGCCCTCGAGCGACGCTATCGCAATGACCGCGAAGGTGAAACCCGTCGCGTCCTATTCGACACACGCCTCGCGCCCGCCTCACCAACACAGGATGCACGCCGGGAAGTCGAGCTGACCATTTCGCCATCGTACCGCCGCGTCACCTGGCAGTTGGTGTGGCAACGGCTACCGGTGCCACTGGGCGAACTCATCGGGCTCGATGCCCATGAACACGAAGTCGTGATCGCCGAAGGACAATGGTCGAAGCCGCCCAGGTGAACGCGCAGCCGGCGGAACCATCAATCCACCGATTACCCCACGCCTGACCCGTGGATCCGGAGCAATACAGAACGCTGGCTATCAGCCGTCAGCAATCGAATCCGCGTAGTCGAAAGGGATCTTGACAGTGCTCAGTTAAAATCTGAGCATTGCTAACATGACGCAACGCACCCTGATTCTTAACGGATTCGAGTCGGATGACCCCATGGGCGCGCGCATGAGCGCAATGCTCTCCGAAGCCATCGCGCGCCACAGCGGCACGTCCAAGGAGCTGTGTGTGCGCGATCTGAAGCTCGGCTACTGCACGGGCTGCTTCGGGTGCTTCGTGCGTCAGCCGGGCGCGTGCCTGTTTCGCGACGACGCCCGCGCGGTGCTCGAGTCGCTGATCCGGAGTGAGGTCTTGGTATTGACTGGTCGCATGGCCTTTGGTGGCTACTCGTCGACGCTGAAAAGAATGGTCGATCGCTTGTTGCCCGTGCTGCTACCGTTCTTCTTCTCCGTGCGCGGCGAGTTCCACCATCCCGCGCGCTACGACAAGCTGCCACGCCTCGTCGTCATCGGGGTTCCGCCGGACGCGCCCCAAGGCGCAGATCCCGTCGAAGCGGATGTGTTTCGTGCCCTGGTCGGGCGCAACGCGATCAATCTGAACGCACCGACGCACGCTTGCGAAATCGTCGAAAGCGGCTCCAGCGACGAGGCCATCGCACGCCAGATGGATTCGGTGCTCCGGCGCTCGGATCCCCGTCCCTGGCGCGCCGAGCTCGCAGGCCTGGTGGCGCGGACGCACCCGGCATCCGCAACCGCGGCTCCGCCGACGACCCGCTCGCGATTGCTCATGCTGATCGGCAGCCCCAAGCTCGGCCCCAGCACATCGGGCGTCATCGGCGACTACGTTGCCGCGCGCATGGGCAGCCGCGGCT
>CAYRKE010000430.1:0-4708 GCA_964424695.1 uncultured Polyangiaceae bacterium | reverse complement strand
CGCACGGCGCAGCCGTCGAGTGCAAGGCCGCATCCGTGCTCGGCAGCTGACCTCGCCCCCCCCGGCCTCCCTCAGAAACTGGACTACCGCCCTCGCCATGGATTCCGCAGCGGGCAACGCGCCCGCGTCCGAGTCGATGGCCCCTACTCCAACGACCAGCGCGGACTTCCTCGGCCTGGACGACCGAATGCCCGGCGGCGGCCTCGAACGCGTGAGCTTCTCCCGGATACCAGCGATGAGGTCACCGAACGATGCGTGGGAGCGGCCCCTGGACCAGAGCGTGAGACGGACGCTCTGGCTCACGTTGAAGGGTACGGGCGGCTCGATGTCATCGCGCAGGACGGAGATGACGGCCTGCTTACTGCCTCGCACCTTTTCGCATCCATCCAGCACCGCCCCTCCCAGGTCGCGGCAAACTCATGACTACAGCCCACGCATTGACGGCCGCGTGGAGCCGTGATGCCCTTCTCGCGAGGAAGATCATGTGGGGCAGATTCGCGGTCCTCGGGCTCGCTGGTTTGACATTGGCCTGTGGTGGGGCACAGAAACCGTCGCCCCCGGCCGCAGCCTCGCCGAGCCTCGCTCCCGAGCCAGCGTCGCGCTCCCTCGCTGGCGCGCGCCTCGTAGAGCCCGCAGGGCACATGGCAAGTGTCCACTGCCTCTCCTTCTCCCCGGATGGGCGCCAGCTCCTCTCCGGCTCTGAGGATGGGAGCCTCCTCGTCTGGGACGTGGCTACCGGCGAGGTGGTGCAGCGCCTCGAGAAGCACGAGGGGTTCGTTCGGGCCTGCGCGTTCTTGCCGGATGGGCGCCACGCCGTGAGCGGCGGTTGGAGCGGCGAGGTTTTCGTGTGGGAGGTTTCGACCGCAAAGGCGATCCGTCTCCCAGGGCTTTCGAGGGCGCACGCCGTGTATTCGCTCGGAGTGCGCGCGGACGGGCGCGAGATCGCGGTGGGAACCTACTATGGCGAGGTTCACGGCTGGGAGCTTGCGACAGGCCGAGAGACCTTCTCGAGAACCCTCTGGGAGCAGGGACAGAGCCGGGTGGTCTGGGCAGTACAGGCCGTGGCAACCGGAGGCTGGCTCGCGAGTGGCGACCAAGGGACGGTCCGGCTCAACGAAAACCCCGACGTTGCAGGGGAAGTCTGGGCTGGTGAGGTGACAGTGTCTACGCTCGCCCTAGGGGACGGCCAGATTGCCGTGGGCCGGGGCGACGGAGTGCATCTCCTGAAGGGGCCTGGCTCGGACGCCCTCCTCGGCAGGCACGACACCGGGGTATGCGCCCTGGCCGCGACTCCCCAGGGGGACGCTGTGCTGGCGGGGGACGATCACGGCGTGGCCCGCCTCTGGAACCTGGAGAAGGGCAGTGTCCGGTGCGAGATCGAGCTCCCGGCGGGGATCCGCGCAGCAGCCATCGATCCCCAAGGGCGCCACGTCGCGCTGGCGAGCGACGATAGCACGGTCCGACTCTACGCCCTCGAAACCTGCTCCCCCGAAGCCACGCCACAAGCCATCCACGAGCTCGAGCCTCGGCGCAGTCGCACGAGTGCGCTCGCGCTGGGCTCCGAGGAGCTTGTCGTGGGGGACGGCGCCGGAAGGCTGAGCCTGTGGAGTACTGCAGAGCGCCGCATGAGAATGTCGCAGACGGCTCATGGGGGAGAGGTGACGGCGCTCGCCGCCTTGGGCGCGAACCAATGGGCGACCGCCAGAATGGACAGGCGTGTGCTTCTGCATTCCCCGGAGGGAACTGGTGAACCAGGTGCCACGGAGCTAGGCGCTCTTCCCAACATCGCCTGGGCACTCGAGCCCCTTCAGGGCGGCTCGGTGCTCCTTGCAGGCGACAGGTCCGGGTATCTCACGCGCTTCGACCTCGAATCCGGGGAGCAGCGGGTTGTCCTCGCGGCAGGCGGCCCCATCATCGCCTTGGCAGAAGTCCCCACAACCGGGCAGGTGCTCGTTGGGGGCGCCTTCGCCGGACTCCTACGCTATGACCCGGCGCAGAACGCAAGACTCCCCGGTTGGAGTGGAGGGTTCGCAGACGCGAGGTCGACAGACGCGCGCGAAAGCACGTGCCACCTCGTGGTTGCCCCAGGGGGCGACACGTTTGCGCAGGGGGGGACAGATGGATCCTTGCTGGTGCGCTCCACGGAGCAGGATGAAGTCTTGCGCCACCTCGAGGGACTCGAGACTGAAGTCAACGGCCTCGTCTTCACCGAGTCAACGACCCTCTGGGGAGGGGATTCCTCTGGCGCACTCGTGCGGTGGGACCTGGACCAGCCGAGTAGCACTCCGGCCTTCCGCACCAGCCTCGGTAGTCCGATCCTGCAGCTGGCCGCGGACTCCGAGGGTGCGCGCCTCTACGCGGCCCTTGCCGATGGGCGCGTCCTCGAACTTGGCCTACCTGGCGCTGAACTCCAGGCGACCCTCATCGGCCTCCGCGACGGGAGTTGGGCCACCGTGTACCCAGACGGGCGGAGCGAGTCCGAGGGGGAGATGGCTCAGGGTCTCGAGTTCGAGCTCCCAGGGCGGCGCGTGGTGACCCTGGCCGGCACGTCGCGGCCGCCGCGCTTCAGCGCACCCCAGGCCGACCGCCTCCAGCCTGGCCTGGTGCGGGTGCGGAGCACCGTGTTCTCGCCCGGGGGCATGCCGGAGGTGGAGCTCGACGACGGATGGAAGCTGGCCTCGCTCGAGCCAAGCCGCACGGTACAGAGCGCGTACGAGCTCGAGTTCTTCCTGGGTGAAGGTGGAAGAAGAACGCATCGGCTCACAGTCAAGGACCCGAGTGGCCAGCGGGCAAACGTGGCCTTCAGTGTGCTTCCTTCGGCCGATCGCGGCGGTGAGGGCTCGCGTCCTGGAGGTGCGCGCCGGGTCGAGGCCGCCCCAGGGGCGAAGATGGCACCGGCTTGGCAGGCCTTGCTGATCGGGAATTCCCGCTACGCGTCCGAGCAAGATCTCGAGGGGGTCGAGGACGACGTCCGCGGCATGGAGCGGCTCCTCACCCGCGAGCCCCGGGGGCTGCGTTTGCCGAGCGACGCCGTGCGTTCGCTCCATGATCTCAGCGCGGCAGAGCTCCGCGAAAGCGTGCAGGCGTTCTTCGCTGCGGCAGGCCCGGAGCAGACCCTCCTCTTCTACTACAGCGGCCACGGCGCGAGCGTGGGGGGTCAGGGTTACCTCCTGCCAGTGGACGCGGCACCAGGCCACGTCGAGGAGGCGCTTTCTGCCGAAGAGCTCTGGAGCTACCTGGAGGCTTCTCCTGCAGGCCGAATCGTGGTGATCCTCGATGCTTGCCGGAGCGGCGCCTTCCTCGTGCCGCCAGCCCTGAAGAGCGCCGTGAATCAAAGCGAAAGGGTGCTGCTCCTCACCGCCACGACCCCGAGCCGAGCAGCGCTCGACACGGCTCGCGGCGGCGCGTACACCCGCGCCCTGCTCGCCGCAGTCCGCAAGCGCGACGCCGTCGATCCGGATCTCGGCGGCGCTACGCTGTGGCGGGTCCACCACTTGGCAGCCCTCGACATGGGGGACCAGGGGCCGCTCCTGATGGGGGCACCCAGCGTCGGGCGCCTGGTCTTGGCCACGCCCGAGCTCGAGACCGTCAAGCTGGCCCTCCTCGAGGCGTCGCAAGGGCCAAGGGATCGCGCTTCGGTCGTGTTTCGGGGTGCCCCGGAGATCTCGCGGGAGAGGCAGGTTGCCCTCGAAGCCCTCGGCCCTGGCAACCTCTTTGGCAAGGGCAAAGACCGCACCCTACAATTCAAGGTGTACGTGGGGCATGCTACGAAAGGGCTCCGCGCCAGTGTGGTGGCGGCCGTTTCCGGGGCAACCCCGCGTCCGGTCAGGATCGAGGCCCCAGTTCCGGCCAACAGCGAGCAGCGCTTCAAGCTCCCCCTCCAAGGGCTCGCGCCCGGACACTACGAGCTCCTGGTCGAACCGTGCAGCGACGGAGGCAACACCTGCTCGCGCGGCGCCAAGGCGCGCTTCGAACTCGATTGAGCAGCGCCGCAGCTCCCGGGCAGGACGCGGCGCGCACGCCTGCTCTCGACCCGGTCCAGCCGCAACCTTGCTCAACCCGATCCAGCCCCGACCCTGCTCGACCCGGTCCAGCCGCGACTTTGCTCGACCCGGTCCAGCCGCAACCCTGCTCGATCCGGTCCAGTCGCGACCCTGCCCAACTGGAGGATCCAGCCGCAACCCTGCTCAACGGGATCCGGCCACAGGTGTGCCCATGCCGGGCTGTTCCTGCGCGGGCCGCCACGCCGCAAGGGCAGCGCGCCTCACGCCTTCGACCACGTCGATCCAGGCTTCGTCGCGGCTCGACCAAGCACTCGAGTCCACGGGCTTGCCGTCGGTCGGCAGGACCTCGCGGCGCCCCAGCTCGAGCCCCTTCCACGCGCATGGACGCAGGATCACGGGGATGATCCGCGTCGTTCCAGCCCTCTCCAGCTCGACCGCGCGCTCGAACTCGCCCATGCAGTTCGTTGAATCGATGAAGTCCGCACTGACCAGCAAGAGCACGAGCTCGGCTTGGTCCAGCGCAGCGTCGATGTCCTGCTTCCAATCCGTACCGGGTATCAGCTGCCGGTCCTGCCAGATCTGTGCACGGATCTCGCAATCCCGGTCGACACAGCTCCCGTCACCAGGCTGCGGTCCCTGGAAGTAGCCCGGTTCGCCGCCTCCCGGGGTCAACTGGATTTGGACGCTGAGCTCGGCTCCCGCTG
>CAYRKE010000429.1:0-4738 GCA_964424695.1 uncultured Polyangiaceae bacterium | reverse complement strand
CGGACGCGGAGTGCACGAGCGAGCACTGCGCCGATGGTGTCTGTTGCGAGAGCGCTTGCGGTGAGGTTTGCGCCCGTTGCAACGCCGATGGCGCCTGCGTGGCAACCGCGAACGATGAGGCCTGCGGCCCACTCACCTGCCCGGATAGCACCGAGTGTCGCCTCTACTCCCTCGCGGATGACGACAACTGCGCCGATATCGGACAGTGCGTCACGGAGCCCCAATGCACCATCACCAACTTCGGTAGCGCGGTGAGCTGCGAATCCGGCACTGGAACCTGTGATGGGGCGGGGGCCTGCAACGTGCCAGCAAAGCTGTCGCTCGGTGAGGAGTGTGAGACCAACACCGACTGTGCCCAAGAGCACTGCGTGGTCGGTACCGGTGGCACCCGGATCTGCTGCGATGCGGCCTGTAACGACGAGTGCCAGGGATGTGGAACGAACGGCCATTGCAGCCAGGTTCCTGCCGACGATTCCGCATGCCCAGCCATCTCTTGCGCTCCAGACGACTTGTGCACGGACTATCCGGGAACCCTCACGAATAACCGCTGTGCGGGGTTTGGTCAGTGCCACGATGAGTCGACCCACTGCGTGCCGAACTACGCCCCTGCCGGGACAACGTGCGGCACCGGTTACGAGTGCGACGACGCGGGATCGTGCGAGAGCGTCTGCACGAAACCTCTTCGACGCCTCGCAATCGCGTTGGACCGGTGCGCAGGTCGTCGAGACCTTTACGGATCGAGCCTTCTACGCCAGGCCCGCTGGCGATCCGAGCGGCAGCGGCTTCGTGGACGTTTGGTGCCAGGACAACAGCAGTACCAACATACTCCAACTCGCGTCGGCCCACACGACTGCGTCCGGGACCTGGCAAGAGGACGGGTTCATCAGCAACGGCGCCGCCTACCTCTCGAGTCCAGATGTCAGGATCGTCATGACGACGACCGGGGACGCGCTGGTGGTTTGGCCGCAGCCTGCTGCGTCGGGTGAGTCGAACAGCGCGTACTGGAATCGGCGCACGAGTTCGGGCTGGCAGACCCCGCAGCTCCTCGAGCAGAGCACGGATGGGGTGAGCTCCATTGCGATTTGCGCGAGCCCCGTCGGCGGCGCCCTCGCGATCCACACGCGGTGGTCCTCGAACGGCTCGTACGCGCTCCTGGGGAGGCGCTGGAACGGTACCTCGTGGAGCACCGAGGAGACGCTAGCCTCAGCGACGAGCTACATGTCCTACCTGGGGTGCGCTGGGGATGCCAGCGGGGACTTCTACGCGGCCTGGTACAGTGATGAGCTGTCGTCCGTCCAGGTTCGCCGATATGCTGCTGGCTCGGGAATGTGGGAGTCTCCAGTCACTTTCGCCAGTGACGGCGCTTACGTGACGGTTCGCGTGACAAGCACCGGCACGCCGCACCTCGTCTGGTGGGCCTATGATGGCCTCCACAACGGCACGTACTGGACGATGCTCGACCCGAATAGCGGTGCCTGGACGAGCCCGGCCTATCTTGCAATCTCCGATCCGAGCGCACTCGAGCTCGATGGTCATGGCAATGCCTTCCTACTCTACGGCGATGATTCAGCGGCCTCGCTCCTGTGGCGTTACCTTCCGAGTGGAAGCGCGACCTGGACCGAGCCCCGGCGCATCGCCAATGCGACGGACTACGTCTTCAGCTACTCGCTGATCGTGGACAGTGAGGGGCGAGCGGTGGCGATGTACAATCACGGACCCGGAAACGGCACCTCGGAGATTGCCTACAATCGGTTCCAGTAGTCTGGCCCGGTGCAGCGTGGGCACTCGGGTACCCATCCCGAGTGCCCCGCCCAACCCCTGCGGATGCGCGCAGCAGCGCGGTGGCGACAATCGAACGGTGCTGAGCTATTGGCCAAGTCGGCCGAGGCGCTGCACCGCCCGACGCCGCAGCGCTGCCTCTTCCAACCGAAGCCTTCGAACCCGGGCACGAGAGGTTCGCGCCCGCTCCTCATCCGCGACTACCTTCGCCACCAGTGTTTCGGCCCCCGGTGCCTGGCGAAACTGACCGACGTGCTTAGCCATTCGTTCGATGTCGTTTTCCAGAGCCGCAAGGCGCCCCATCTCGTTGCGGCGTTGTGCGCGCCGCGTGTCTGCCTTCTCCAGGATCCCTGCCGCCTCGAGCAAGAGCCGCTTCTGAGGAGTGGGTAGGCTTGCCGATTCGGCTAGTTGCCGCAGATGGTGGCGATTGACGGAGTTTAGTCGAAGGGTCCTTGATAGCCCTTCCTTGACTTCGATGGTTCGCGTCAGACTCTGGCGGGGGTTCAGATCGAATCCTGCAAAGTCGCGGTCTTTCCCCACGTCATGCGCGAGTTGGTCCGCCCCCTCGACCCGCGAGTTCTGGACATAGTCGAGCTTGAGGAAGACGGTGCGGGCGCTAGCGCTTCGATTATCGATCCGATATTGGATCACGTGGCGGCGGATAAAATGCTCGACCAAGCCCCCCTTGGCGTAGGTCAATAGCTGCGTGGTATCGGTCCGACTCGTCGCCATTTGGGTCAGCTCCACGTCTTGGTCGTGTCCAAACTCCACGGTCGCGCTCTGGTCCGGCTTGAGGCGAGGCAGGCCCGATTCACCAGCGAATCCCCCGTCGCTAAAGACTGACAGGGTTCCTGCAGGAAGGGTCTGTTTCCCGTGATGGATGAGGTGTACTGCACTGCGCGCCATCTCGCCGGGCTGGTCGAAGGTCGACACACGCTGGGCGGTCAAGTTGGTCGCCACGAACGGGACCAAGGCCGACCCGTGTGCCCGCAGATCGAGAGGGCAGCCCAAAGCATAGCGAAACTCGACACCTGACTCGGTCGCCGTAGCACTCACCACTCCCGAGAGATTCCCCACCGACAGCACGCTGCTCGGTGAATCCCCAGGCTTTCCCCCCCCATGCCCCAGGGTGCCAATAGCGCCCACCCCTATCCCTTCACCCCGACCTCCTCCGCCTTCACCAATACCGCTCAGCCCCAAGCCTCCACTGCCGAAGCTGTCTTCCTCTCCCTCCCACAGACCGTCAACCGTGGTGGTGAGGAGCTGCGGAAGCGTCGAGAGTGCCTCGTCGGGTGTCACAAGCTGGCGACGAGCATAGCGGGGCGCGGCCAAGGGAAAAAGGAAGCTATCGGGACGCCCATTGACCAACTCGACCGTGACCTTCTGCCAAGGTTCGTCGGTGTCGTTGTGCAGCAGTGCCCAACCCTGTAGCAGGGCCTCTTCGCCGGCAGCATCACCCAACACCAGACGGTAGTTGGTGCGATAGACGGGAGTCTCGCTGACATATCCCAGAGAGATGGCCTTGTTCGATTGCGCCATCACTCTCAACTCTTTGATGAGTTGTGCGCTCCCTTCGGAGAGGGTGTCCAAAGCCGCCCCTAGCCGGGTCGCAAAGGAACGGTCGTTGGGACGGACCCCGATCACCTTTTCGATCGCGATTCGTCTCAATTCTCCGGCCTCGGTAACCATGATGATCGCGGGCCGCTTCTGTGGAACGCAGGCCTTGCCTCCCTCAACACCCGTGCGCCTCGGATCACAGGACTCGAACTCGGCCTGCTCGGCATTCTCCACTTCCACCAAACGTCCCCTCAAGGTCCCTTCGTCAGTCCGCACGCTGATGCTGGTACCCTTCAGGCTGCGCAACAGCACGAGGATCCCGGCTCGCCCTTCGCCTGGACCCAACCCGGCCAGCGCCTGCGCCAGCCCTTGACTCACGCTGCTCCCGAACTCGACTCCCCTGACCTTCGAGTCCTTGTCGTCAGAGAACACGACCATGGTCTTCAGGGCGTCATCGAGATGGCTTGCGGGGACCGGCAGAGTTGCCACTCCTCCGTGAAGCAAGCCTCCTCGCTCGAAGTAGCCCACACCGGTCTCGTAGAGCCTGACACGCCTGAGGGGCAGAACGTTGGAAGCGGCATCCACCGTCGGAGCTACCATGAATACCGCAGTCGCGGTGAGAAGCGTTCGAAGCATTGTCTGGTACATGCGCCTTCCACCTTCTACTGTGTCGGTTCACGCCCTGCATGGCGAACCGGCGTACACACGTACACTCCGGTCCGGTGCTCTCTGCGCCTGGCGCGCAAGGCGGCTTGCAGCCGGGGCTTCTTGGGGCCGTGAACACATACTACCTACCCTGAGATGCCGAGCGCGGCATCCCGACCAGGAACGACAAGACCTGCCCCGGAAGGTTCCGGAGAGCGTGCCTAAGGTGGCTCGATCTGGCACGAATTGGTCTTCACGACACCACGCCTGCTCCTTCCTTCTGCGAGTCGCGTGCGAGGAAGACTCCACGCTCGGTCCGCCCCGAGCTACGCCGCGGTGCGGCGCCACATCTGAGGGCCAGGGCTGGCTCCGGCAACCCAAGCGTCGTGACGACGATCGCCGTGGCGCCCGGGCTGCTCGCTGCAGCCGTGAAAAAAAAGTACGCGCTCCAACCGAGTACTGCTCAGGTCGCCGAATGAGACTTGGGTGCCACTGACATTTTCTATGGGGGTGTGTACGCTGCCCTCCCCTGTCAAATTGGCAAACGAGCATCGCAATTCGTGTTACAACATCGAGCGTGAGACTTCGCAATTTCGGCATTACGTTGTTGAGCACACTTGTCGTGGCATGCGGCGAGGATTCAACGAGTTCCTCGGGCGCGGGCGGTTCAGTCGCTGTGGGTGGTGCACAAACCAGTGGTGGAGCCCCCGGCGTGGGCGGCGCAGTGACCACTGGGGGCACTCAGGCCACTGGGACT
>CAYRKE010000428.1:0-4795 GCA_964424695.1 uncultured Polyangiaceae bacterium | reverse complement strand
CCCGGACGTCGCTGTGCGGGTTTCTTCTGCGGAGTCCGATCGCACCGCGTGCCGGAAGACCGACGCTGTCCAGGTTCCTGAGTCGTCCGCCAACGGAAGCGCTCAGGAACCTCCCGTTCCATCCCCCACCGACCCGCCAGACGCCGACCCCGACGTCATCCGAGCGACCTGGCGCTGGCTCGCCCACGGCCCCCACGGCGTGTCCGAGGTGCGCGTCATTCGCCCAGCCGGTGGCATCATTGGGATCGGCTTCTTCGACGACGAAGACGCGTTCGTCAGCGAATGCCTTCGTACCAACGCTGCGGGAAACGTCTACATTGGGATCCAGCCGCGTCCCCGCCGGCTCCTCGAGCGCGCCGCAAACGTCATCCGTCCCCTGAAGAGCGGCGCGGCCCGCAAGGACATCGAGCTCATCACAGCCACGGTTCTCGATCTCGATCCGGTGCGCCCCAAGGACACCGCCAGCACGGAGGCCGAACTCGGGCTGGCACTCGACGCCGCCAAGGCCGCGGCTGACTGGTGCGAGGCCCAGGGGCTTGTCCGGCCGCGGCTCATGATGAGCGGAAACGGTGCCCAGCTCTGGTTCGCGCTGCCTCCGACGCCGCTCGAAGGCGAGGCTCGGGAGCGGCTGCAGGCAGGTCTCAAGGCCTTCGAGGCCAGCGTGCGTGAACGCTTCCAGAACGACACCGTCCATGTCGACTCCATCCACGACGTGGCCCGCATCATCAAGGTGATCGGCACGGTCAGCCTCAAGGGAGACGGCGCCGGCGACCGTCCTCATCGAGTGAGCGCGGCCTTGGCAGGATTCGACCGAGTAGAAGACCGAGCCCTGCTGTCCCGCCTCGAGGCCAAGGCCGAGCCCGCACTTCCACTGCGCCAGCAGGCGCGCGCGTCCCCTCCGGTAACCGGAACCGCGCCGCCGTCGACGGCGACGGCGACGGCGAACCGTACCCCCGAAGGCGAGTACGACTGGGAGCACCCGGTCGAGATGTGCGGGCCCGTCCAGCGACTCTGGGAGCAGGGCGCCGAAGATCGGAGCGTCGCCATCTTCAACATGGTGCGCTTCTTCGCGCACAAGGGGCTGCCGGTCAACGAGCTCACCGACCTCATCGTCGAGTACGACCGCCGCGGACTCGGCAAGCTCCGTGGCCGTGACGGTCCCGCCTACGTCCGCAAGGCCTACGAAAAGGTCCTCGGCACGGCGCGCGACGACGGAACGATTGCGCCTCCGTGCCATGCGCTCCAGAAGCTCGGCTACTGCCGTGTGAACCGCGAGCCTGGCGCCCGGTGCGACCTCTATGACATCGTGTTCGACATCGAGAAGGCCGTCGAAGCGGTGCCCAGCGACGTGCCCGCGCGCGAACTCGAGTACCGGCTGAAGCCCATCCTCGACGCGATCGCCCATCGGGATCCATCGATGCACGGCCGGTACATCACGCTCGTCGAGAAGCGGTTCGGGCTCAAGGCCAGAGATCTGCGCAAGGCCATCTCGCGTGCCGCGAGTGGGCCCGCCCAGGACGTTGACAGCACCCAGGACTCGGAAGCCGCGGAGTCCACCATCGAAGGCGAAATCTACGAGGATGCCTGCTGCTACTACTGCGTCACCGGCCGCGGCGAAAGCCGGGTCGTCTCGTCCTTCGCGATCGAACCCACCATGCGCGTGGAGACGGAGGACGGCGAGCTGATCATTGGAGAGGCGCGGACGGACAAAGGAACCATTGTGGCGCCGCTGCGTCTGCCGCTCAGCGCATTCCATTCGAAACGCGACCTCATCCGGCAGCTACCATCCGCCGATCTCCAGTGGACCGGAAGCGACAACAACGTCCAGGGGCTCCTCCGAGTGCTTGCGCGCCGCCCCGTCCCGCGGCGCCCCGGGTCTGCCATGCTGGGTGACTACTGCAGGGGCGATCACCACCTCTGGCTCGGACCAGACTGCGCCATCGGCACGGCCGGATTCCTCGACCCCTCGCCGGTGGTGTACGTCCCGAACGGCGCGTCGCTCGACAAGCGGGTCTGCTATGTGAAGGCCGATGACGACGCATTCCTGCTCGTTGCGGCCTCGGTGTTCGAGCACCTGCCGAGGGTGAACAAGCCGGAGGTAGTCATTCCCATCCTGGGATGGTTCTTCGCTACTCCGATGAAGCCGCGCTTCATGAAGGCCGTCGGCAGCTTCCCGACGCTCTTCGTATCTGGGACCCAGGGCAGCGGCAAGACGAGTCTCTGCACCGAGGTGATGTGGCCCCTCTTCGGCGTGCGAGACGCGGAGCCCTACAGCGCCACGGAGACCGAGTTTGCTCTGCTCAAGCTGCTCACGTCGACCCGTTCGATCCCAGTCTTCATCGACGAGTACAAGCCCTACGACATGCAGCGCCAGCGCGTGAACACGCTCCACCGATACCTGCGTCGCCTCTATCGCGGCGAGACAGAGGAGCGCGGGCGGCCCGACCTCAAGGTGAACACCTACCACCTGCAGGCCCCACTCTGCGTCGCGGGCGAGACGCGCCCCACCGAGGCCGCGCTGCTCGAACGCATCGTCACTGCGAACCCGGTGAAGACGACCCTCGATGAGCTGCCAGCCTGCAAGCACTCCTTCCGCGAGCTCCGCGCGGTCGAGCTGCCCCTCTTCGCGCCGAGGTACATCCAGTTCTGTCTCAGTCGCGACTTCGACGCTGACCTCGAAATCGCCCGCCAGGTGACGCGAGCCATGCTCGGAGACCGAAAGGTCCCGGTGCGCATCGTGGACAACCTCACCGCGATGCTGCTGGGCGTGCACCTCTTCGAGGAGTTCGCCCACGACTGCGACTGCGAGCTTCCTGACGACCTCGGTGTGCAAACCGCCGTCGATGCCGTGCTGGCGGACGTGCTCGAAACGGACCACGGCGTAAAGAACGCCCTCGACCACTTCCTCGAGATGCTCGGGGTCATGGCGGTGCAGGGCGAACTCAAGCACCGCGTGCACTATGTCTTCGAGAATAGCCGCCTCGCCCTCCACCTCGAGAGCGCCTACGACACCTTCCGAGCCCACTGCAAACGCATCGACTATGAGGGAGAGCTCGTGGATCTGAAGGCCCTTCGCCGCCTGATCCTGGAGAACAAGATGCAGGGCGGCTGCGTGCTATCCGACAGCGATCGGATCTACTTTGCGGGGAGCGATCGGCGCAGGGCGATTGTCCTGGATCTCACTCGAACGAACGTCGTCACCGCCGACGACTTCCCGCAGCGCGACGCCGAGGAGGACGGCGCGGGGTTCCGCGAGAGCTTCAAGTCGCGATACGGGTGGAAAGACGCTTCATAGCCCCGCTTCACCCGGCAGTCCGGACGCCCCAAAGACGTTGAATGCCGGCGATTGTGCTTAACAAACTCGCAGCGGCCGGCTCGGCTTTGTTGCAGTGGATGATCTACTCGACGACATGATCCGTGCAGCGCGCAGATGCGACCGCGCGGCACGTCAGTTCGAGGGCGACGAGTCGCCGAGCATCCGTGAACGGCTCGGCAAGGCGATCGGTCAGGTTGCCCAGTCCTGGTCGGGTTCCTGGATCGGTTATCAGTCCCGCATCTACATCCGTGGTCTGCGGCCGCGTCGGCCCCGTGAGAGCTTCGACACGGAGTCGGGGTGCGGATGGCGGATTCAGCGATGCCACTTGCGGCGACTGGGCAGAGTGCGACGGAGACGCGGTCTCCATCGCTGTCGACAAGCTGGCGCTAGGCGCGGGTGGGCCTCGGCGGGTTTCCAGTTTCTCTCTGAAGCGGTGGGGCTCCGGCACTAACGCCGGACTATACAGAGCAACCACCGGCGGAATAGACTGGCGGGCGAGGTTAGGCCGCCAGGAGCGCTGTCGGAGCATTGGTAATGAGCACACATCCATCAAAGTTCAGCAAGATCTTCGGAAGTGGTCCTACCGGATTGCTGATCAGCCTCGTGTTGTTCGTCATTGCGTACTGGGTCAACGAGCGAATAGACCCAGCACCGTTGTCAGGCAGTCGGCCCCTTCTCAACTCCGTGTTCCTCGTTTCCGTTTTGATGACGCTGGCCATGATCATCTGGAGCGTGAAGTCGCTACCTGCCGCGCAAAGGGGCAACAAGCTCTCGACGCGAGGGGCATTCAAGTATCTCCGCCATCCACTGTACGCCGCTTTTCTGTCGATATTCAATTTTGGCCTGGCCGTCTACCTCAACAGCTACATCTTCATTCTGTGGGCGGCGCTTTTGCACCCAGTATGGCACTACGTGGTTCGGTATGAGGAGAGGCTCATGGTTGACATCTTTGGGCAATCCTATGTCGAGTATCAGAGAAGAACGGGTCGGTTCTTCCCAAGGTTGCGGTGACCTGTCGTCGACGAGAAGGTATTGGGCACCAGCATGGGGTCTTGGGGTCGCCGATCTGCTCTGTCCATTGAGGCGTGAGTGCTTCGCATACGCATCGGCAAGCCATCCATGTGTGGGCGAATCTGGTCGAACTCATCCGCGGACGCCCCCTCCAACAACCCGAGTTTCTCGTTGCAGGCTTTCGAAGCGCCTGACCGCGGTGCAAGCCGCCGTCGAGGCGTGCTCCGGCGCGACCGCGGCTAGACGGCGGGCATCAACGTCACGAGCGGCCCAGCTCCGCCGCGGCTGGCACCGGCGCCCCCAGCTTCCGAGCCGTCTCCATCATGCGCAACACGCACGCCCGTGCCTGGGCCTGGTTCTCGCGAAGAGCCGTGGCCCCCTTGGTGGTCTTCCTGGTCGGCTTCTTCCTGCCGGGCGACGCCTCCTCGCGCGCGTCGGTCTGGCGTTCGCCGAGGAGCCGGAGTCCCC
>CAYRKE010000427.1:0-4798 GCA_964424695.1 uncultured Polyangiaceae bacterium | reverse complement strand
GACTGGGCGATCGTGATTGCGAAACAAGCGATCGCCATCACCGAAATGCCCAGCGTCGCGAGCGCCTCGCGGCCATCGAGCGCGATCGCCGCGTTGATGTCGTCCCAGATTGGGTCTGCGAGGTGCTGTCTCCGAGTACCCGAAAGCACGACCTCGAGGTCAAGGTTGGAGCCTACGCCCGCGTCGGTGTGAGGTATGGATGGTACGTCGAACCGTCGCGGCGCGAAGTGACGGTGTACGAGCTTCGCGGTGGTGGGTGGCGTGTGGTGCACGTGTATGGGGAGGGGGACCTACTGCGCGCAGCGCCATTTGGAGATACCGAGCTTGAGCTGGAATCGATCTGGGTAGACCCTCGTCTGCCGTGACCGCGAGCACCGGCGGTAGCAGGAGCTCGCATGAAGAGGAGTTCAATTTGACCGCGAAGTGGAAGTCCAGAGCGAAGAAGAAGTCGGCAGGAAAGGCCAAACCGAAGCCGCAGCGTTCCCTGCTGACAACGATGACGAAAGAGCCCTTTCAGCCGGTGCGGTTGTACTACTCGATTCCGAGTCCAGAATTCGTCCTGGCCAGGCTTCAGAAGCTTGAGTGCATCGTGAAAGAGCCTTCGGAGCAGTGCTGGCAGTGGCAGTTTGAAGCCGAGGCGGCGTCGCTCCGGTTTTTCGGTGGCTATGACGATGTGCCGAGCGACAAGCGACCGATCGTCATTGGTCGGATCCGGTTCCCGGCAAACGGCGGAATGACCTTCGAAACGAACTCGATCGCGCGGGCGGTCGAGGGAGCCCGTTTCTTTGGACCACTTCTCGGCCCCAAGGTGGTGGCCTTGCGAGTCCGCTTGGTGAACCGATGCTTTACTGGGGAGGAGGGGCCACAAGACAAGCTCCTCGGGATGCTGGATCGGGACGTCGTCGTCGTCGATCCGCGGGCCGCCGAGGAGGCCTTTCAGCGGGACTTCAAGGGTGTGCGAACGCCCGAGGACTTCAACCGCGCATCGGCGGAGAGCTTGAAGCGGCGGCTCGAGAGCGGGGAGGACGTTCCCTTGGTTGAGGACTTCCCTCTTGCACCAGAGGAGGAGACTCCCGAATTTTTCGATCTCGCGACCACGCTACAGCTCCGTTTCGTTCGGGCATTCGAGCACTGGCAGGGCAACACGCATCTGACCCTGACTGCCATCATCATGCGAACGGTGCAGCAGAATATGGGCTCGCTGGGGGAAATACCGTGACTGCATCTGCGCGACATGGATGCTGCGCTGCTTCTTCGGACTGGGCTCAGAGAGCGGAGCGAGCTGTACATAGTGAGAGGACCTCGATGCCCGTTCGTTCGCACTGCCGGGAGAGCTGCTCATGACAACTCGCCCCCCAAGACTCGAGTCATCTGCTCCCCCCATCTTCCTGTTTGGCCCCCCCGGCGTGGGCAAGAGCACACTGGGGCGACGCGCTTGCGAGGAGCTACACCTGCATTTCGTGGATTTGTTCGAGGAATTCGGGCCGCTCGCAGAAGGAGGGCCGAATCTCGATCATGTTGTCTGTGCGCTGTCTCGCACTGTGGCCGACGTGGTGGAGATCCCCTGGGAGCTTCAGCACGAGCGGCGGGTGCAGATGCTCGCGCGGCAGGTTGGCGCGCCACTGCTGCTTTGGGCTCATCCAGAGGACATGCAGCTGCGTTCCGGTCGCAGCGAGCAGCTATTCACGCCCGTGCCGCGGTTGACGATACGTGGCGGTTTCGGCCGGAATGGCACGGGCTGTCGTGAGTACCGGCAGCTTGACCGTGCTTGCGGAGAGGCGCTACTGCTCGTGGATTTGGATCTCGAGGAAGCAGCGGAGGATGTGAGGGACCGCATCGGGGAGATTCGTGAGGAGCAGTGTCGCCAGGCAAGTCCGGCAGAGCGGGAGGGGCTTCTGCACCGGGTCGAGGACTGGAGGCACGACCACCATGCGAGTCCGCGGGTAGCCAACTCTATCGTTGATGCCATGGCGCGGTATCTCATTCACCTTCGAGCTGGCGGTACGTCGCCACGCACCCTCTCATCCGTGTGCTCGGATCTGAACGCGGCAGGGCACCTAGTCCTCATGTACGACGCGCCGAGGGGAAAGCGAGTCGTTGAGCATTTCGCTCAACCGCCATGGGAGTTCGAATTCACGCGCAAGTTCAGCGATCGACCGAACCTCGTGGCGCGGTATCGGCGGAGTCTCGAAGGCTTCGCCCGGTTCCTACGGGCCTCTGGTGAGCTTCCAGAAGACGATGACTCGAGTACTGTCAGGCAGTCACGAAGGAGGAACAGATGACCAGAATCCCCGTCGAATACGAGGGGTGGTGGAGGATTACCGAAACCGAGGCTTGGGTGAGCGAGTCCCTGGGTTCGCTCGGTACCCCGCTACTGTCGATCACCGGCTACGACGACAGGCTTCGCATGCATTGCCTTCTGGCCTACGTCGTCCACAAGCCGACGAAGACTGGGGTGTCGTTTACGTGGCAGGGGGCTTGGGAGTTCGACCAAGTGTCGGGTTCGGGACGCGTAACGCTCCGAAAGGACGGCAGCCTCCGGGGCATGTTCGGGATCAAAGATGGAGACTCGAGCGCCTTCACGGCAGTACGCGACGAGCCACCCGAAGAGCCAATACCCCACCCGCCCAGCTGCCGCGACAAGTGGCGGCGTCGGTGGTGATGGCAGACGAAGTAGAGCCGGCTGCGGTAACCGGAGAGCAGAGAGGCGATCAGCTGCGCCTGACCCCGGCTGGAACGCGAAGGCCCGCTTCGTGAACGGCCTTCCAGAGGTTGCGTTTGAGGCGGTGGGTCGTGCCCCACTCGGCCAGGATGCTGTCCGCCTGCTTGCGGGCGAGTTCTCGCGCCGCCACCAGCCATTGCACGCACGTGCCGTAGTTGGCTTGGCTTGGATCCGGAACGAGGCCCGCGACGTGTTTGCGCCAGAATGAGAGGACGTCCTCCAACAGCTGAGCGCCGCCAGCCTGCGCGAACCATTCCTGCCGTGTGCGGTCGAGCTTGGTGGACCGGGTTCCGATAGTTCGCTGAAGAATGCCGTGCAGCGTCGGTCCGCATTGCTGGAGTCGACCAGTCACGTCGAGGTCGAGAGTGAGGCGGGCCAAGGCACGCAGTGTGCGCTCGTCGTGCCACGTGCGGGGGGAACGCCAATACCCTCCTCCCGTGGGCTGCTTTAGGGCCTTTTCCGCATGAGCCAGGGTGCGCCCAACGCTGCGATGTAGAGCTGGAACAGCGCCAGTGCCCTCAATGGCTGTGTTCACGAGCTCTGCAACCCACTGCCCGAGAACATCCCCGCTCGAGTTCCCGAAACTGCTCAGAGCACGGTTGGCAACCAAACGACACCATTCGGTCAGCAGTTCTTTGCGGACACGGGCAAGCTTCGGGTCGTTCATCTCGCGGAAGGCCTGGACGACAGCTTTGCCGTCCTCGGGATCGTGAAGGACGACGACCTGCAGGTCGAGAGCGGCTGCGTTGCCCATGTCACCACTCGCTACCGCTACCTTGCGTCGAGCGCGAAGCAGTCTCTCCGCGATTCTCAGGCGCTTGGGGTCGCGGTCGAGATGGACGTGGAGAGCCAGGAGCACCGACCGTGGATCCCAATCGTTCTCGAGTGGTGGGCGCCACATGCTGCGAAATGCCGTGGCGAGCAGGGATTCGGCGCTACCGTACTCACGGCGACGCATCAGGTCACTCACGACAGGGGCAGCAAGGGTCCAGTCATCCTTGACGTTGGAGGAGCAGAGCATCGTGTGAAGTCCCGGGCGGCGGCGACGGGATAGCTCGAGGACCAATCGAAACCAGCTGGACACTGGCTGCTCAAGTACGTGAGCCCAGTGCTGGTCAGTGCGGGACCGCTCGATTCCAGCGAGGACTGCCTGAAGTGCATCCTCGGTGAAGCTTTTCACGAAGCGCGCGACCGTTGTCGAGTCAAGATACACGTGGTGTAGCCTCGTCGTGAGGCTGCACAGGGCATCGACGAGAGAAAACGGATCGCGACTCGCGGCGCCTGACCCTCCCGCCTCCCACTCGAGGAGGCAGGACGTCGCCTCCGCACCCAATCGGAGTTCGCACCAGTCACTATCGACGTATTCGGGCAGACCGCTTCCAATCTCCTCGTCCAGGCGCACGAGCTGGTGGATGAAGCTGAAGTCGGACACAAGCCTTTGGTTGCGCATTCGGGGGAGAAGCGGCCGAAGGCGCTTCGCGATAGCATCGAGATCGTCGGAGAGATCGACCGGCGCGAAGTACGGAGCTTCCCAGTGGTGGTCCTGCTGCACGTACTTGCCGTCTTCCAGCCCGGATTCGACCACGCAATCATTCCACTCAGCCCACAGCGCGTCCCACTCTTGTTGGAGCTTCCTCTTACCGGGCGCTACGGTGCGAACAGGCCCTCGTCGGGGCGGGCTCAGAATGCTCTGAAGCACGGAAGCCGTATCGGCGTTGAGCGCATTCAGAAGGCGAGCGCGGCCATCTTGGTCGTGCGCGAGCAGAGACGTGACGAGAACCTCGTAGAGCTCAGCGTCGGAAAGCCCGGTCTGGAGCTGCGCTAGAAGCGTGCGATGGGTAGAGCTTTCGGTCGGGGGCCTCCTTGCCTTGCGGGCTGTCATGGTGGCCTTCGCCTAGCACACTGAGGTCGAGGGAGGAAACGCGGGGCTGCTCCACGTTGTGATGACTGTGGTGGCGACGAGGCCGTCGGAGTCTTGGGAAAGCCAGGCCGCAGGAGGATCAGCGCTGCCCTGCCTGTGCTGGCTACTTGCAGCATCCACCACTCACGCAGCCCGCCTGTAGTCGTGATGAAGGC
>CAYRKE010000426.1:0-4837 GCA_964424695.1 uncultured Polyangiaceae bacterium | reverse complement strand
CACCTGGGTGGCGGCGTCATTCTCTGGGATCGGGTGAGGCTTGCCGCGAGCGCGCCGGTTCTTGCCTACAGCCAGGGAGAGCGCCAGACCACCACCGGCGGCACGTTCAGCTCGGAGGATGGAACATCGTTCGGTGATTTGCGCATTGGGGCCGACGTGAGGCTGTTGGGGACCTATGGGGGGCTTCTCACGGTCGCCGCGGGGGCGCAGCTGCACCTGCCCACCGGCAATCAGGACGCCTACGCGGGTGACGGCAGTGCTCGCCTTCAGCCGCGCGTACTAGCGGCGGGCGACATCTCCGTGTTCACTTACGCCGGTCAGCTCAGCTTCAACTACCGTCCCAACCAAGGCCGGGTCAATGGCACGCCGTTTGGGAACGAGTTTACGTTTGCTGCCGCGGCTGGGCTGAGGCTCCTCGACCATCGGCTTATCGTGGGCCCGGAGGTCTATGGTAGCACGGTGGTGAGCGCGGGTGGGGCAGCGTGGGAGCGTCGCACGACCCCGGTCGAGGTCGTGATGGGCGCCAAGTACTGGGTCACCAAGGATCTCAAGGTCGGTGTCGGTTTCGGGCCTGGCCTCACCCGCGGGCTCGGCTCTCCCACCATGCGGTGGCTCGCATCCGTCGAATGGATGCCGGAGATCGCGCCCTCGGATCGCGACAAGGACACCATCCTCGACGTGAACGACGCCTGCCCCGACGAGCCCGGTCTGCCCAATGCCGACCCCAAGAAGCACGGCTGCCCGCCGCAAGATCGGGATGGCGATACCATCTTCGACGACAATGACGCATGTCCCGACGAGCCGGGGCCGGCCAACGCCGATCCGGCGAAGAATGGCTGTCCGCTGCGGGACCGAGACGGGGACAAGATACTGGATGCCGATGACGCGTGTCCGGACCAGCCAGGCCCCGCCAACGCGGATCCGAAGAAGCACGGTTGCCCGCTCCTCGATCGGGACAAGGATGGCATTCTCGACGCCGATGATGCATGTCCGGACGAGCCGGGCGTGGCTCACTCGGATCCGAAGCGGCACGGGTGCCCACTGTTGCGGATCGACGAGAGTGAGATCGTCATCTACGAGCGCGTCGAGTTCGAGTTCGACAGCGACGTGCTTCTGGCGCAGAGCGATCGGATTCTGGGCGCAGTCTTCGAGGTCCTCAAGGGTCATCCGGAGTTCACCAAGGTCAGCGTCGAGGGGCATACCGACAAGGAAGGTACCGAGACGTACAACCAGGCCCTCAGCGAGCGGCGCGCAGCAGCCGTGGTGAAGTGGCTGGCTGACCACGGAATTGCCCCTGGGCGGCTTCAGTCCCGAGGTTTTGGCGAAATGCGTCCCCGCGACACCAACGAGACGGAGCTCGGACGGAAGAACAATCGTCGCGTCGAGTTCATCATTCTCGAGAGAGACGGCCAGCCCGTTCCGCGTTTTGACTCGACCATGAAGAAGGACAAGTGAGGTAACCGATGCGCACTTCAAGAGTATTCGTAGCCCTGGCGTCGCTGCTCACTCCTCTCGGTCTCGCGACGGTCTCTCAGGCTGCTCCCCCCGTTCCGCCCGTCGAGAGGTTCCGTGCCGACCAGCGTGGCGACTTCGTGATGTTCGGGAATATCCTCGGTCAGGATTGCTTTGAGGGCGACGAAGGGAGCGATCCGCCTCCGGATCCCCTCGTCGGCGAAGCCGACTGCAGTGCCCTGACGACCGACGTCGACGACTCTTCCCCAGACCTCTTCTGGTGGAGTGACGACGAAAACCAAACCGCGGTGGCGAACACTACGATCGATGCCGCGCATGCTCGCAGCACGGCGGTTCTCAACATTCCAGAGGGCGCCACCATCACGTACGCCCGGATCTACTGGGCGGGAATGCTGATCTCCGAAGAGCCCCAGGAACAATGGGCCGCGGATCAGGAGATCACCATCGAGCGGCCCGGCAATCCCGAGTTGGTCATGACGGTCGAGGCCGAGCCCAACGGCGAGCGGCCGGGCTCCTGGGTGGTCCCCGAGGTGTACCCCGATGGACCTGGGTATTGGTATCAGTCCACGGCGGAGATCACCGAGTTCGTGGCCGAGGCGGGGCCGGGAGCCTTCCGTGTGAGCGGGGTCGACTCCGTCGAGCTCTCCACCATCGATAACCAGCACCCCGTTGCGTCTTGGACGGTCGTGGCCTTCTACGAGACGCCCCACGCCGACTTCCACAACTTGGTGCTCTTCGACACCTTGTCACCCATGGCCCTCGAGAACGAGCAAGACGAGGTTCGGGTGCAGACCATCATCAGTGGCTTCACCGTTCCGCCGGGGGTTCCCGGGGAAGACTACGACGCCAAGCTCGGCGTACTGGCCTATGAAGGAGAACAGCGGTGGGATGGCGACTCACTGTGGTTCGACGCGGCTCTCAACAGCGTCGACCCTTTGGTTGATGCCCAGAACGAGGTCGACAACTTCTTCAACGGATCGCGGTCGTACCTCGGTGAGGCGGTGTCGTACGAAGGGGATCTTCCTCGTCTTACGGGCGAGCCCAACTCCCTGGGCAATGTCGATATGGACGTGGTGGACGTCACCAGCAAGATCACTCCCGACCAGACTTGGGCCGTGATTTCGGCGTCCACGTCGGGTGATACGTATCTGCTCGCCGCGTTCGTGACGTCCATCTCGACGTATCGCCCGGAATTCGTCACGTCGATGAAGACGCTCACCGATCTCAACGGAGGGACGATCGTCCCGGGAGACATCATCGAGTACGAGATCACCGCCATCAACACCGGGAACGACACGTCGACGCGCACCGTCGTCAGCGATCCGCTTCCGGATCCGGACCGCGTGAGCTTCGTCGAAGGGTCCATCCTCGTGGATGGTGAGAGTCAGACCGACGCGCGAGACGGCGATCTGGCTGAGTATATCGCTGACGAGCACCGGATCGTGGCACGCATTGGCACCGGAGCGACCTCCGACGAGGGCGGCAGCGTGCCGGTGGACGGACTCGACGGGGCGGACGGAACGGTCACCATCACCTTCCAAGTGCGGGCTGAGTCGACCGGCGACATCGAGAATCAGGCGTTCATTACCTCCGAGGGGGAGCGGGGCGCGCCTGAGAGGATGGAGCCCACGGACTCCGATCCCGAGGTTCCCGGTGCCCAGCCGGTCCAAGGAACCATCGTTGAGCCTGGCGATCGGGACAGCGATGGTCTTACGGACGACGTCGAGGACCAGATCGGTACCGATCCCGATGACGCCGACAGCGACGACGACGGGTTGATCGACGGCCGGGAGGTGGATCCAACCGAGGACACTGACGGCGATGAGGACATGAACGCCCTCGATCCCGACAGTGACGGGGATGGTCTCTTCGACGGCACCGAAATGGGCGAGGATTGCTCCAACGACGACACCAATCGGGATGAGGAGCAGTGCATCCCGGATGCCGACGACGGGTTCACGGTGACCAACCCGCTCGAAGCGGATACCGACGACGGAGGCGTCATCGACGGCGTGGAGGACACCGACCACGATGGTAGAGTCGATAACGGCGAAACGGACCCGACGGCTGGCAACGGTGGCGATGACGACAGTGATCGGGATGGGCTCTCCAACGCCGAGGAGGAGGCGATCGGTAGCGATCCCGACGACGCCGACAGCGACGATGACGGTTTGATCGACGGCGACGAGCTTCAGCCCGGAGCAGACAGCGACGGCGACGGTGCCATCAACGCTCGCGACTACGACAGCGACGATGACGGCCTCTTCGATGGCACCGAGCGGGGCCGCGACTGCGCGAACCCAGCCACCGACCTGGAAGCAGAGCACTGCGTGGCCGATGCGGATGAGGGGGCTACCACCACCAACCCGCTTGACGCCGACACCGACGGTGGGGGCGTCGAGGACCGCGCCGAGGATCGAAACGGCGATGGCGCCATCGATGATGGCGAGACCAACCCGACGGCAGGCCACGGGGAGGACGACGATTCCGATTGGGACGGGCTTTCCGACACCGATGAGGAGGAGTTGGACACCGATCCGCAGGATTCCGACACTGACGACGATGGCGTTCCGGACGGCCGCGAGCGCGATCCCGGTGGGGATGCCGACGACGACGGCGACATCAACGTGAAGGATCCTGACAGTGATGACGACGGTCTCTTCGACGGCACCGAGATGGGGCTCGGCTGCGACGGCGAGGACCCGGACGTCAGTTATGCCGGCACCGATCTGTCCGCCGAACAGTGCGTTCCGGACGGCGATAACGGTCTCACCATCACGGATCCGCTCGACGCAGACACGGACGACGGCGGGGTCGACGATGGGGTGGAGGACCAGGACCAAGACGGCGCTCTCGATGCTGGCGAAACCGATCCCAGGGCGGGGCACGGCGCTGACGACGACTCCGACTGGGACGGCCTTTCTGACAGCGACGAGGAGGAGGCCGGCACCGATCCCGGGGACCGAGATAGCGACGATGACGGCGTTCTGGACGGGCAGGAGCGGGACCCTGCAGGCGACGCGGACGAGGACAGTTCGCCGAACGCCATGGATCCGGACAGCGACGGTGATGGACTCTTCGACGGTACGGAGATGGGCTTCGATTGCTCAGACCAAGACACCTCCGCTGATGCGGAGACCTGCGTCGCCGACGCTGACGCGGGCGAGACGACGACCGATCCACTCGATCCCGACACTGACGACGGAACGGTGTCCGATGGCGAGGAAGACGTGAACCGGGACGGCGACATTGACGGCGAAGGCGACAATGCCGAGCGAAATCCCAACTTCCGGTACGACGATGTCCCAGCGCCCCCCGAGGACAACGGAGGAGCGGGTGGAGCGGGTGGAGCGGGTGGACAACC
>CAYRKE010000425.1:0-4872 GCA_964424695.1 uncultured Polyangiaceae bacterium | reverse complement strand
AAACTTTAAAGGGGGTTTATGCTTTGCATTGTCGTATCTAAAAAGAAGTTCTCCACTTTTATTTTGATAATGGTAGGAATAGGTAAATTTTTCAATTCTATATTTGACATCTACATATTCTGTAAAATAAAGTCTTGATCCATCTAAAAATAAAAGATTGCCTTTAATAAAACCGATTTTATCTGTCCTGAAATCATTTACATAATCAGACCTTACAATCAGCCCTGACTGTGAATATTTGTCTATAATAGCTATTATTTCCTGAAAATACTCACTGAGCAACATACTCAATGTCCTTGAGTTGATTAAGATCAGATAATATTCTATCTTTTATTCTTAATTCACCTGCCCATTCGACATATTCATTATCTTGATTTTCCATGTCCTCTGCGGAATATTTTTCCAGAAATAAGGATGAAGGAATATTATACTTTTTCTCAAATTCATTGATGTTCTGATTTGTATTATCCAGGCCCAGTTCAAGTCTTTTTATTTCTGCAGAAATTGCTGACCTGACCATATCAACTGCTTTATCTTTTGAATCAGACTGAATTTGTATTTTTATCATAGATAACCCCTTCACAGATTTTAATTTTATATTATTTTCTGTCAGTATGCTGTCTTTGTCAAGAATCCTGTTACCTTAGAGTCGACATTTTGGTAGGACTAAGGGGAAAAGTCAGGTTGAAAATGCTTAAAGAAGAGCTGAAAAATATTAACGTTGAACACTTGTCCCGCCATAGCCTTCCTGACCTCCATAACTTCAGTGACGGTGGTTGGCGAAGGCGGATTCGATGTTCGAAGTTCATCTTTTTTTAAATTATTTCCCTTTCTCAGAAGTTTTTATACTCGTCACAAATATCTTTATTAACTGCTCTGTTTCCTCCATAACGCTATTCAGGAATACTGAATCATCTAATAATGGGATTTTTTGGATAAGCTTTAACCATCTCTGCGTTTCTCTTAATTCTTTTAAAGAGATGCGGAGCTTGTGTATAAAATCCTTCTGTGACTCGGCTGACTGTGCTTCTCCGTGATTTGGATATGGTGATGTCCCTGACCTGAGCAACTGCCCGGCAATATGATTACCTGCTCTGTTATTTGGCAGCATTTCAACGACTTTGATAATCTGAACCGAAAACTCCAAGAGTCTGTCTTCCAGATCATATTTTTGATTAGTCATATTTCTACCCCTCATAAATAATTCGATGCAGGATGTTCAATATCCATCTTTCAAAAAATGAACGTCCAACATCGAACTTTCAACATCGAACATCGAATGAAAATCAAAACAAAAGCTGTATTTGTAATTTATCTATTTATCATTAATCACTTATCTTTCCTTATTCAAAATTCAATGTTCGAAGTTCATCTTTTCAATTGTCGTTTGCCTTTCATTCAAAATTGGACGTTCAATGTTCGATGTTCAACGTTCATCTTTTTCTTTTTCAAACTGCCATATTCTCCCCAACAATGTGCCCATCAAAAAGGTTTATCACCCGCTGGGCGTATTCCGAGTAGGCCGGGGAATGGGTTACCATTATTATGCTTGTACCGTTTTCATGAAGTCCGGATAATAGTCCCATAACATCATCACCATTACTTGAGTCAAGGTTACCGGTTGGTTCGTCAGCAAGAATGAGTTTGGGTTTGCCAACAATGGCCCGTGCAACTGCTACCCTCTGCTGCTGACCGCCTGAAAGCTGCTGCGGAAAATGACCCTTTCTGTGTGTCATCTTCATCTGGTCCATTGCTTCGTTCACCTTTTCCTTTCTTTCCTTAGCCGGGGTCTTGAGATACAGGAGCGGTAGTTCGATGTTTTCGTATACTGTGAGTTCATCAATAAGATTAAAACTCTGGAACACAAAACCTATGTTGCCCTTTCTTATATCTGCCCTCTGCCTTTCGGACTTTCCGGATATCTCATGACCCAGAAAAGTATATGAGCCATCCGATGGATTATCCAAAAGCCCGAGTATATTGAGCAGTGTTGATTTGCCGCACCCCGAAGGCCCCATAATGGCTACAAACTCCCCTTCATTAATATTCAGGTTTACATTATCCAAAGCTGTTGTCTCCACTTCCTCTGTCCTGTAAATCTTCTTCAAATTGCTTGTCTGAATCATGTTGTGCTCCTTTGTTTATTTTGTTTGATTACTTAGATTTATCATAAATAAAATAACTTATGTGCCTTAATTAACTGGTCTAAGGTTTTAGGTATTAGGTCTGAGGTTTTTAAAAGAATTTCCGCAAACCGAAAACCGAAGACCGAACACCTTTTATTATTCGTATCGTAATGCCTCCACCGGATTAGCCTGAGCTGTTTTATATGCCTGCAACGCGACAGTTCCAAATGCCACTGCCATAGCAATTATCGCTGACAACACAAACAACAGAGGATTTATCCCCGCGTGATAGGCAAAACCTGTCAGCCATTCTTCAATTGCAAACCAGGCGATTAACGATGCAATGACAGAAGCAGCAAGGACAATAAGCAGAATACCGCGGGACAGCATAATTATAATCTGCAAGGTCGATGCACCCATCACCTTTCGAACACCTATTTCTTTAGTTCGCTGCTCTGTGGTAAAGGCAGCCAAACCGAATATGCCAAGGCTGGAAATCAAGATACAAATCCCTGAGAAAATGCCTGTCAATTTCATGAGACGTTGCTCTGGCCCATAAAGTCCATCAAGCACATCATCAAGAAATCTATATTCAAAGGGGTGTTTGGGATCAGACTCTTCCATAATTTCTTGAATGTACTTCAGTGTCCGGGATTTCTCTTGTTCCGAAATATTTAAAACAAGTGTAGTTACAAACCCAGACCGAAGAGCAGGATGCAAGCTTGTAAAGTCTTCCTGAACAATCCTTATAAAAAGTGGCTCGATCTGTCTGTGCATTGATTGATAATGGAAATCTTTTACTACACCAATAACTCTCATAAACTCTGTTTCACTATATTGAATACGTTTACCAAGTGGTTCCTTCCACCCCATTTTATTAACAAGTGTTTCGTTAACAATTGCAGAACCTTCAACATCGATTGCTAATTCACTGGAAAAATCTCTTCCTGCAACAAGCTCCAATTCCATTGTCTTGGTGAAGTCCTCCATTACGTTCATATAATAAATTTGCTGTGGTTTTTCTACAACACCGTCATTGTTTTCCAGCCCGAAATTTCCCCATAAACCGCCACCAGTCGGCGGGACCCTGGTCATTGATATGTTCAAAATGTTGCTGTCTTTTAACAGCGCGTTCTTAATGATTGGGTACTTTTCAATTACTTCTGCGTCCCGTAAAACTATGAGCACCAGATTTTCCTTGTTAAATCCTAAGGGCTTATCTGCCACATATCGTATCTGAAGAACCATAAGTATTGTAGAAGCGATAACAGCAATTGAAATGATAAACTGAACAAGCACCAAAGTTTGTCTCACCCGAAATCCCTTTTTACCTGATCTGGTTTTTCCGGTTATGGCAGCCATAATCGGGGCTGAAGAGAGGTAAATTGCAGGGTAAATCCCTGATATCAGTCCAACAATAAGAGTGATGCCTACTATCCACAACATCAGGAAAGGCTCATTATTAATGTTCATTAACTCTTGTCTGCCCAGTAAATCGTTGATTGGAGTGAAGGTGGTCGCTGTTTCTACAAGGACGAGTCCAATCACCAGGGCAATCAGAGCAAAGAAAATTGATTCTCCAAGAAACTGGGGAATTAGTTGCCGCCTGCTTGCACCCAGCGTTTTTCGCATACCCACTTCCAATCCGCGTTCCATGGATCGGGCAGTTGCCAGATTTATGTAATTTATACAGGCAATCAGAAGGATAAATATTGCCACTGCTGAAGTTGTGTAGAGATTGAGCCTTTTGTCTCTGGACAAGTCACCCGGCACATCAGAGTTCAGGTGAAGATCTGCCAGCGGTTGCAGCCATCCGCTAACACCTGTATCTTCTCCAGCGTACTTAGAGTAAATTGACTCCATCTTACCCCGAAAAGACTCTGTCTGATAACCTTCCGGCATCAACAGATACGTGTAGCATAAAGGAGTGAATAGCAGTTCTTGAAGGGGAGTATCATCATCCTGTAATCTTTTGATGGAAAGGAGCACGTCATATCTCAGATGACAGTTTTCCGGTAAATCGGAAAAAACAAGAGTTATTTTATTCTGAGCTGTATTGGTAGAAATAATTTTCCCAATAGGATTGGTGTCGCCAAAATGTGTTTTTGCAAAACTTTCACTTACCGCCATGGAATAAGGGTCGGACAGGGCTGTCTTTGGATCTCCATAGATAATATTATGTGTAAAAATATCAAAGACAGTTTCATCCGCCAAATATGTTCCACCACTCCAATAAAAGCTTTTATCTCCATATTTGAACAGTACTCGACCTATGGGACGGAACCTGACATAGGATTCTATTTCAGGATAATCTTTAGATAGTAAAGGTCCTAACACCCGGGAAGAAGATCCGAAAGATCTTATTGTGCCATTCAAATTACTTTCCATTGCAATTCTAAATATTCGTTCGTGTTTCAGGTTATGTTGATCATAAGTAAGTTCACTGCGGATGTAGAGCCCAAGAATAATACAGCAGGCAATAGCTATGGATAATCCTGCAATATTAATAACGGCATATACCTTTTCTCGATACAGGATGCGTATTGTGGTTTTTAGAAAATTTGTGAACATGATAACCCCATTTTAAAGGATGAACTTCCAACACCTGTCCCGCCATAGTTTTAACGACGGCGGATCGAACGTTCAACTTCCAAATTTCAATGAAAATCATTAAAACTCTGGATTCCCGCTTTCGCGCATTGGCGTCAAGCTAAGCGACAAATATGGTTTAAATGTTTGTAATAGT
>CAYRKE010000424.1:0-4900 GCA_964424695.1 uncultured Polyangiaceae bacterium | reverse complement strand
CTAAAGGTTTGGCATGAGAGACCGTTGGCCGAATCATGCCGGTTCGTCGCCCCCCCCCATCCACACCCACGGTTCTCACAGTCCCACGTCCCCACCGCTCCCCTGCGGCCAGAGCGTCTACGCCGCTGGTGCTTCCCTTGATTGGCCTCCTCTCGGGGTGCGGCTCCGACGAGCCAAAGACCGAGGCACCGGTCTCGATTGCATGGATCTCCAAGGGGCAGTGCAACACCTTCTTCGACATCAGCCGTTTTGGCGTCCGACTGGCTGAGAACGAGCTGACGAAAGCCGCATCGAGGCCGGTCAAGGTCCAGATGATGGAACCCGATGACTGCTCGGACGAGCCCGACACGAGTGCTGCCGGCGAGGTGTCCGCTGAATGCGAGCCAGCTGCCCCGCAGATTGCCGTCATTCGGACCGCAATGGCCGACAACTTCCAGGCAATTGCGATTTCCGTCGCCAATCCAACCTGCGTATCTCCGGTTCTGGACGAAGCCGTGGACGCTGGAATCAAGGTAATCACCTTCGACAGCGACGCGCCCGATAGCCAGAGGCACACCTACTACGGGATGGACAACGAGGCGGCCGGGAGGCTTGCGGTACGTACCCTCGCCCAACAGATCGGCGAAAGCGGCGAAATAGCCATTCAGACGTCGATGACGGAGGATCCCGACGGGAACCTCCAACTCAGCACCTCGTCGAGCTATGTCGGTCGCATGGCGGGCATCACTGAAGAGCTCGCCAAGTACCCAGATATCAGTCTCGTAGCCACGGTGCCGTGCAGGGGCAACGAAGTCGACGACAGCAGCTGCGCGCAGGAGCTCGAAGCTCAACTCGAGACGTACCCCAACCTCAAGGGCTTCATTCTGGCTCGAGGAAAGGCCCTTCGCGAGCTCGAGCTGGCGTCTGCCGCCCCAGAACTTGCCGCGCGCGTCGATGCCGGAACGATTCACAACGTCGCTTTCGATGCCCCCGACGACGCGCTCGAGGCGGTGCTCGCGGGCTACGCGGATATGGTGATCGCGCAGAAGCAGTTCGACTGGGGCTACGGTGTGGTGAAGCTTGCCTATGATATGGTGACAGAAGGCGTGAATCCGCCCGATTTTTCCGATTCGGGCTGGTACGCCGTATGTGCCAACAACGTCGAGCAGTACGCCACGATGTGGGAGGAGAACGATTTCCGGGGCGAGTTCGAGACCTGCGAGCTCCTGGACGAGTAGCACTGAGGCCTCACGGGTCGAACACGGGCGTTGGCGCCTGCCCCGCACGGGGCCAGAAAGCCATGCGAATTGCCGGGCACCGTGACGGCTCCGTAGCTACGCGAGACCACGCCGTTCGGGAAGGGACCGCGGGTCCTGGTTCGGGATAGAGGCGAGAGGTACGGCACCCTGCCCGATCGCGTCGCCGAGGGTGTCGACATCGAGGTTGTGCTGACTGCGCCGTGCACGCCCGCATGAGTTCGCTCGTGGAAGGGCATCCGGCAACGAATCCCAGGACGCACGAGGTCGTTCGCCTCCGATGCGACTGGAAATGTCCCCTCTTTTCCTGTATTGAGTGGCCTTCACCACTGCTACCGGTGGGCGACGTGACCAACGGACGCTTCAAGTAGCCAGTACAGACGTGAAGAAGGACGCACGAATGCGACTCGGTGACCGCCAGCCTGGCCGCGATACCCCGATGGAACGGTAATGGAGACGGTCTACATCATCGCTCCGTTGCTGCTGTTGGCGGTCGTCTTGGCGGCCGTTTGGCTCGATCGGTTCAGCGTGCCTGTCATCCTCGTGGCGCTCGGACTCGGCCTCGTGGCCGGCAGCGATATCCTCGGCTTGTGGCACTTCGACGACGTCGACCTGGCGAACCAGGTCGCGAACGCGAGCCTGGTCTTCATCCTGTTCCACGGTGGGCTCGTCACCAAAGGCAGCGTCCTCAGGACGGTTGCGCTCCCGGCAGGCGGGATGGCGACCTGGGGTGTCGTGCTGACGGCGGCCGTGGTGTTCTGCGTCCTTCACCTCGGTCTTGGTTGGCCTTTCGATCGATCTCTCCTCCTCGCCGCCGTGATCTCGTCGACCGACGCGGCCGCAACGTTTTCCATCCTCCGTCGCCAGTCCCTTCGGCCGCGGCTCGCATCGACGATCGAGATCGAGAGCGCGGCGAACGATCCGATGGCGATCCTCCTGACGCTCGTAGTCGTCGAGTCACTTACCGCCGGCACGGGTCTGAGCTGGACGATCCTACCGGTGTTCGCGTGGAAGTTTGTCGCCGGGCCGGTGGTGGGCTGGTTGCTCGCGCGCGTCGCCCTCGCGATCTTCGACCGGCTCAACCCGCAGGATCGCGGGTACTACTACGTGCTGCTGCTGGCCATGGTGCTGCTGACGTACGGCTTGGCCGAGGCTGCGAAGGCCAGCGGAATGCTTGCTGTCTTCAGCGCGGGCCTGGTCATGGGGAACCGGAAGTTCATCTACCAACAAGGGGTTCGGAACTTCTCCGCCGCGCTCTCGATGATCGCGAACATCGGCGTGTTCGTGATGATGGGGCTCTTGGTCTTCCCGAGCCAGTGGAGCAGCCTGTGGCTCGATGGCATCGTGCTTTTTCTGGTGTTGACACTCGTCGCCCGCCCCGCCGCGGTCTGGCTGGGCACGCTCGCAATGGGGTTCGAGGCGAAGGAACGCCTCTTCATGAGCTGGGCGGGGCTTCGCGGTGCGGTCCCGATCGTCCTCGCGACCTATCCGATGGCCGCCGGGATCTCGACGGGGCAGGACGTGTTCAACCTCGTGTTCTTCGCGGTCGTCCTGTCGGTAGGCGTTCAGGGCTCGACGCTCGGCGTACTGGCGCGGCGATTCGGGCTGGCGACGCCGTCCCGTCCGCAGCCACGCTACGGGCTCGAGCTCGTCACCATGGCGCACAGCGATCTCGACCTCGTCGTCGTCGATCTGCCCGACCCGAAAGGGAGCCCTGGACCACGAATTCGCGACCTCACCTTGCCCCCGGGCGCGATACTCACGCTCGTCACACGAGGTGACGAGGTCGTCGCGCCCACCGGTAACACGAGGCTGCTCGGCTGGGATCAGGTCACGGTCCTCGCGCACGTCAACGATGAAGCTGACGTCCGCTCAGCGCTGCTCGAGCGGTTCGGCCAGCCCGCCACAACGAAAGAGCCTGAGGCGGGCCCGATCGACGCCAGGCCCGCTGAGTCCTCCGGGGCCGGAGGCGATGGGCCGTTTCGCGCTCATGTCGTGCTCCTCGGTCACGGTGACGTTGGGAGCGTGCTCATCCGTTTCTTACGGCTGCGTGAGATCCCCTTCATCGTGATCGAACAGGACTATACGACCGCGATGGCTCTGCGTAGCCAGGGCGTGCGCGTCGTGCACGGCCATGGCGAGGATCCCGAGCTCCTGAACCAAGCCGGCATCAAGGACGCAAGGATGCTCCTCGTCACCGCGACGCAGCCCGTGTCCGCCCGCCGGGCGATCGAACACGCACACCGCATGAATCCGCAGCTCAACGTGATCGCTCGCGTGCACCATGACTCGCTGCTGGCTGCCCTATCGGGCCTGCCGCGAACCCAGGTCGTGCAGGGCGACGTTGAGCTCGCGTACGCGATGGCAAGGTACATGTTGCTCGCGGCCGGCGTGAGTGCCATCGAGACCGAGGCGCTGATCCTCGACGCGCGACGGGGGGAAACGGGCAGCACGCCAACTCGGTTCATTGAGATTCCCATCCCGCCAGCATCTCCCGTTGTCGGCCAGCGACTCGCGGATCTCGCCCTTCCGCCCGGATCTCTCGTCGTGAAGATCTTGCGAAGCGGTGAGGTGATCGTCCCGGGCGGGCAGACCGCGATCCGCGCGGATGACGTGCTGTCCGTGCTGACAGATATCGACAAGGCGCGCACGATCGAGCACCTGGTCAACCCCAACACACCCGCGGCCGACGACTCCACCGCCCGCTCGCCCAACGAGGCAGGACCTGGGGGTGGGTAGACTCGACGGGTCCCGTTTGGTGCCGGCTCCAAGCCGGAAACCTAGCCCTCGACAACCAAACGTCCAAAAGGCCATAGCGCCAGGACGCTAAGCTTGAAGGCTTGGATGCCAAACGGGATCCCGACGATCGTGGCACACAGGAGGAGCCCGCTCACGAGGTGGCCGACGAAGAGCTCCCAGCCAAAGAGCAAGAGCCACACGACGTTGAACACGACCGAGAGGCAGCTGGCGCCGCCCGGCGCCTCGACAACATGACGCCCAAAGGGCCACAGGGTGAAGGAGGCCAGCTTGAGCGCCTGAATCCCAAAGGGGATGCCGATGATCGTGACGCAAAGCAAGATCCCCGAAGCCGCGTATCCGAGGGCCAGCCAGAGCCCTGCTAGGAGGAACCAGAGCATGTTCCCGAGGGTGGACATCGCTGGACCGTAATCCGGATCGCCGGTCAACGCCAGGACGAGGCGCCGGGACCGCAGCGCCAGAGCCGCGTTCGGTATGCGTTCACGGCCCCAGAAAGCCCCGGCCGCAAGCCGCCTTGCGCGGAAGGCGCAGCGAGCACCGGAGCGGAGCGAACGTCAGTACGAGAGCACCGGAGCGCAGCGGCAACTCCCCGGCGCCCCCCACTCGGGCATTGCCCGAGTGGGACCCCGCACCGTGGCCCCTTCTCGCAGGGCGGATCGCGGCCAGTCCCCAATGCAGGGCGTGAACGGATACCAAGAAACAGGGGGTCACCTCAGTCCATAGAGTGCGGGTCTGGCTTGGACTTGACCGACGACGCTGGGACATCATTCGAGATTGGCCCCGCGATGATGCCACCCAGCATCAACATCAACACGTCGGGGATGCGCGTCTTCTGGAACAGCAGTACCAAGAAATGCGCCACGAAGATCACGACACCGATGATTGCGACGGTAGCTGCCATACCCACT
>CAYRKE010000423.1:0-4929 GCA_964424695.1 uncultured Polyangiaceae bacterium | reverse complement strand
TGAGCAGCATCGCTCTCAATGCCGCAGAAGGCTTTGGCAACCGAGCAGGCAATGCTCGGCTCCGGTTCCAGACTGCCCACGGCTCACTCAAGGAAGCACAGGTTGCTCTCGAGCTCGCTGTGGCCTGGGGCTACATTGACCAGAGCCAGACAACGGTCGTGCTGAGAGCACTCGATGCTGTCGGGGGTCGACTCTTCGGGCTCTCGCGGCGGTAGCGCTGTCTCGCTGGGGGGCACTTCGGTGCGCTCCTTGCTGGGCGTGCTCGTCCACGCAGGGCACTCGTTCATGTCTTGCATGGGGAATCGATCGCGATTCGCGTCGTGCGAAAGGCGCTGACTTTCCGCCAGTTCCTCCATCGGCCAGCGCACCGTTCGGCGCGCTCTGCATCACCTCGACCGTCTTCAGCGCTGCCGCGAATCTCCGGGGCGCCAGTCCCGCGCCCCTTCTGCGGGGCCGGGCGAATGCGAGCGTCGGGGGATCGATCCCACGAGTTCGCCCCCTCCGGCCATGCTACGGTCAAGCCTGCGTTTCCCTATTCTTCTTCACTAAGACATGATCGACTGGCTCGTCATCTCCCTCATGATCGCTGTCAACGCGCTGTACGTTGCGGCCGAGTTCGCGGCTGTCGGCGTTCAGCGGAGCGAGGTAGCGGCGCTTGCTCGTCGCGGCAATGCGCTTGCGGTCGGTCTCTTGGGTGTCGTCGAAGACGGGGTCAGGCTCGACCGATACATCGCTGCATGCCAGATCGGCATCACGCTTTCCAGTCTCGTGGCGGGTGCCTATGCGCAGGCCACGATCGCCGTCGATCTGGGACCCTGGTTGGATCGGGTCTTCGGGATGGGACCGGCGTCCGCCGAGTCGGTTGCCTTCGTTATCGTCTTGCTCCTGCTCACGATTCTTCAGGTCGTGCTGGGCGAGCTGGTTCCCAAGTCTTTGGCGCTCCAGTTCGCCGAGCGCGCCGCGCTCGCAACGTACCTGCCGATGCGGTGGTCGGTGTCCATCCTGCGCGGGTTCATCTGGGTGCTGAACGGTAGTGGGCACTTGCTCTTGAAGCCGTTCGGGATCACGCCGGGCGGGCACCAGCACGTGCACTCCCCCGAAGAGATCGAGGTGCTTCTGGAGGAGGCACGACGGGAGGGGGCGCTGAGCGCCGAAGCCCATCGCCGACTCGAGCGCGGGCTGTCTCTCTCGTCTCGCACGGTGCGCCACTTGATGACTCCGCGCAGTGAGGTCTACGGACTCGAGGCTTCGATGCCGTCCGCCGAGATGCTGGAGCGCGTTCTGGCGAGCCCCTATGGTTGGCTACCTGTGTACCGCGGCTCCCTCGATCAGGTTCTCGGCGTGATCAGCCTCAAGGAGGTGGTTGCGGTGTTCGTCGCGCAGGGAAGCCTACCTCGGCTCGAGCAAGTACTGCGCCCGATCCCGTTCGTTCCTGACTCCCTGCAGTCCCATCGATTCGTTCGGCTCCTTCAGCAGCAACGCTGCACCAAGGCGATGGTCGTGGATGAGCACGGCGGGGTGCAGGGCATCATCAGCATCGAGGACGTCATCGCCGACCTCTTCGGAGAGCTAGGTGACGAGCTCAAGCAGCCGGATGCTGCCGCCGTTCCGCTTCCGGACGGCTCACTGCGCCTCGCCGGGACGACGCGCGTGGACGGAGCGCCATCGTGGCTGCGGTCCCGGTGGGAAGGGAAGGCGGTAACGGTCGGTGGTCACGTGGTGGGCGCCCTCGGCCGGCTCCCGCACGAGGGCGAGCGGCTTACGGTTGATGGCGTCGAGGTCACGATCTCCCAGATGAATGAGACTGTGATCGCCTGGCTCACGGTGGCCCCGCCAGAGGGCTGCATCAGTGCGGAGGTGACGATCGGCGCGCCGGGAGAGCACGGTTGACATGCTGCCCACGCTGGTGATTCTCGCTCTCATCGTGCTCAACGGTGTCTTCGTTGCCGCCGAGTTCGCGATCATTGGAGTGCCGCGGCCTGCACTCCAGCACAAGGCGGATCGAGGGAGCCTTGCGGCAGCCGCGGTCCTCAGAGTACTGAAGGATCCGACCCGCCAGAATCGCTACATCGCGACAGCTCAGTTGGGTATCACGTTCGCGAGCCTCGGGCTGGGTATGTACGGCGAGCAACACTTGGCTGGTGCCTTGATTCCGCGCTTGGCGGCGTTGGGGGTTGAGCCCATAATATCGGCGCATGTGGCCGCTAGCGCCGTGTCAGTTGGCGCACTCACTTATCTGCATATCGTGCTCGGCGAGATGGTTCCGAAGACACTCGCACTAACCTACGCTGAGGGGACTGCGCTGAGGATCAGCCGCCCCATGCGGTGGGCACAGTTAGCGCTATGGCCAATGGTGGCAGCGCTCGATGCCGTCGGTGTCGCGGTGCTGCGAAGCCTCGGTATCCGGCGGGAAACGGCGATCCGGGCTCCTTCGCCCGAGTCGCTGCGCTTCGTGGTGGAGGAGAGCGCCATCAAAGGCGAACTCGAGGCCGAGGCCGGTCAGGTGCTTGGCGAACTGTTCGAGTTCGGGGAGCTCTCGGCGGCGGAGGTCATGACACCGCGGGTCCGTGTAGTCGGATTGCGCCAGGGGGCCTCAGTCGACGAGATCCGTCGTGCCGTGCGCACGGCGCGACACGCACGGTACCCCGTTTACGATGGTACCCTCGATCGAATCGTCGGCCTCGTTCTGATTCGCGATTTGTTGAGACTCCTCGTCGAGGGAAGAGCGCTTGACGGCGACATCGTGCGTCCGGTGCCGTTCGTGCCAGAGGCGACTACGCTCGATGCCGTGATCGGCCGGATGCGTAGGGAGAAGACGCAGCTCGTGGTCGTGATGGACGAGCATGGTGGGACCTCGGGGCTCCTCACGGCCGAGGATCTTTTCGAGGAGATCCTAGGGGAGATCAACGACGGCCCCGGGGCGGCGGAGCCCGTCATGGAGGTGGACGGCGAGCCGCGAGCCCTCGGTGTGGCGCGACTCGACCAAGTGGGGGAACAGCTTGGCATCGAGTTCGAGCATCCCGACGTCGACACGGTGAGCGGGCTCGTCCTCACGCTTCTCGGACGGCCACCTGAGGTCGGTGACCGGGTCACGTGGGGAGGTGTCGAGCTACGAGTGCGTGCGATTCAGGGCAGGGGCGTGCAGGAGTGCGCGTTGGAGGTGGGGGCCAACGCCGTTCGGGTGCAGAAGACGAGCACCAGCCCACCCCGGAGCGACGAGGGAAGCGGCGGGGTGGGGTGAGAGTCCGGGTTTTATCCCAGGAGCTTGTCGTCTATCCTACCGTATATGAAGCGAACTGTCGTCCTCGGCTTCTTCGGCTCGACCCTCGATGCGGGCTTCTCCCAGGGCCGCTGGAATCGGTGGCGTCCAAGCGTCGATGTCTGTCGCCACGAGGATCTGCGGATCGATCGATTCGAGCTCCTGGTGGAGGAGGGGTTGATGGAGCGAGCCGAGGTCGTGAAGGCGGACATCGCTCAGGTCTCCCCGGAGACTACGGTGGTGCTTCGCCCGATGCACATCGAGGATCCCTGGGACTTCCAAGAGGTGTTTGGCACGCTGCAGGATTTCGCGACGCGTTACACCTTTCGAAGCGAGCGCGAAGACTACCTGGTGAACATCACGACCGGTAGCCACGTGATGCAGATCTGCTGGTTTCTGCTCACCGAATCGCGGCACGTGCCTGCGCGGCTGCTCCAAGCCTCTCCCCCTCGCCAAGGTCGAGCCCGGGGTGAGCCCGGTGAGTACAGCATCATCGACCTCGACCTGGCTCGGTATGACCAACTAGCGCGGCGGTTCCAGGTCGAACGGGAGGAGGGGGTTGCCTTCTTGAAGTCGGGGATCCAAACCCGCAGCCCTGCGTTCAATCGCCTCATCGAGCGTCTCGAGCAAGTGGCGTTGCGGAGCCGGGAGCCCATCCTGCTCACTGGACCCACCGGTGCCGGCAAGTCCAAGCTTGCTACCCAGATTTTCGAGTTGCGGCGCGCGCGCGCACTCGTCGAGGGGGCACTGGTTTCGGTCAACTGCGCCACCATTCGCGGCGACGGGGCCATGAGCGCGCTGTTCGGCCACGTGCGTGGCGCGTTCACGGGTGCCCAAAAGGATCGCCACGGGCTGCTGCGCAAGGCCGACCGAGGGGTGCTGTTCCTCGATGAAATCGGTGAGCTTGGGCTCGACGAGCAGGCCATGCTGCTTCGGGCGATTGAGGAGAAGACCTTCTTTCCCGTGGGGGCCGACACTGAGCAGACCAGCGATTTTCAGCTAATCGCAGGCACCAACCGCGACCTCTGGCAGGCCGTCGCGGCCGGGACGTTTCGGGAGGATCTCCTGGCTCGCCTCGACATCTGGACCTTCGAGCTGCCGGGGTTGGCCCAGCGTCGCGAGGATATCGAGCCGAATCTGGAGTACGAGCTCACGCGCTGCTCGGACCGCCTGGGCCGCGCCATCACCATGAACCGCGAGGCCCGCCACCGCTTTCTCGAGTTCGCGTGCGCTTCCAGCTCACCCTGGACGGCGAACTTCCGCGACCTCGGAGCCGCAGTGCTCCGCATGGCAACGCTTGCTCCGTCCGGACGTATCGACGTCGCGACGGTGCGTGAGGAGGAAGCGCGGCTGGCGTCCGCATGGTCACGGGGACCCAGCGCCGCTCCTGCCGATGATGGGCTCGAGCACGTCCTGGGCGAGGCAGAGAGAGCCAGCCTCGATCCCTTCGACCGAGTTCAGCTTGCCGAGGTGGTTCGGATTTGCCGGCGTTCGGCCAATCTTTCCGAGGCAGGGCGCTGCCTGTTTTCGGTGTCGCGCACTAAGCGAACCTCCACCAACGACGCCGATCGCCTTCGCAAGTATCTGGCGCGCTACGGCCTGGACTGGGAGAAGGTGCGCTAAATCAGCGAGCGCGATTCTCGAACGGTTTGGGCTGCCCCCATCGAGGT
>CAYRKE010000422.1:0-4958 GCA_964424695.1 uncultured Polyangiaceae bacterium | reverse complement strand
ATGTGTTTTCGAATTTCGGTAATGTTCCCTTCGTGGAATGTGATGGGCGAGTTGAACCACTTGGGTCGAGCGTCTTCTTCTGTGGTGGGTTCGGCTGCCGGATGGAGAATCATGCGGCCCTCCTGATGAGTTGTGGTAGATGAAAGTTTTCTTTCATGGTCTGTATTACCTCGACAAGGCGACCGTCGAAAAGCCGATTTACTTCATCGTAGTTGCCGATGATCTGCTCATAGATCGGGTTTCCGAAGATGCTTTCCGCATTTAGCTCACCACGTTCCTGGAGGGCGGCAAGAAAGACTTCTTTGACTTGGCGCAGTTTCTCGACCTGGGCGTCGGTGAACTCCGATGAACGGATATAGTCGCGTTTTTGGCGCGTTTTTGGGAACGTTGATATTCATTTCGGAACCTTTAGTCCCTTGTCTCTTGCGATCTTTTCGCCCCGTTTGACCGATTGGCTGGCCGTGGGTTGGAAAATGCCAAGCCTTCCGTCCAGTTCCACCATGCTGAGGCCAAGTTCCTGCGCTGCCCAGTAGCATAGCACGCTACGAGCTTCGACCGTGTCCGGATACCTTTCTGGATTTTCGTGACATGCTGATTTAAATTGACGTAACGTAAAGTCATGTCAATCAATATATCAATGCCTGTCCCCATTTGTCCCCAAACGGAGGCCGGGCACCCGGCAACACACCATTCCCGTGGCGCGAAGCGCCGCGGGAATGCCACGCCTGAGCCGCTTTAGTCCGCTCAAGGCGATGGTTAACATATTTTTTCATTGTTCTTCTGGATATTCGAGGTCGTAACCAAGTTTATGATACCCTATTGCTCGAAAAGATACTTTGCATTTTGGGCAAAGATAAGAAACACGGGAGTTGCCGTCTTGTTGTTGTGTGAGGATGCTTTTTCTCCCGTCCTCGTAGCAATTTGTGCATATCCAATGCGGTGGTTCTCCGTTGCTCATGGACTCCTTCAGAGAATATACAACGGTTCCTATCCATGGGTTTGTCAATTTATAGCGTTGTTTCTCAGTATCCCATGCTTTTATGCGAGCCATTTCTTCTTTAAGTGCGCGTATCTCCTCAATCATCGCAAACTGTGCAGAATTGGCTTCTATGGCACTGCTTTGAGCAGCGAGAATGACAGCTTGAAGTTCAGCAACTTTCCCAGAAATGTCACTGATTTTCTTGATCTCAAGAAGACTCTTGACGATATCGCCGGCAGTCTTGAGTCCGGAGATAGTACCCATGATTAATGTCATATCCATTTTATTTTCTCCGTTTAATTGTGATGCTAACGGTGAATTGACGGGCGAATTTTCACCGGATAACGGCAAGTCGGTTGCCGGTTATTCGGAAAAATTTGCCGGTCCAACGTTTGGTTTCCGAGGCGTGAAGCGCCGAAGAACCAAAAGTTTGAGCTCACTGGTTTTCACGGAGCGCAGCGGAGTGGAAATCCAGTGCGGCGATCTGTTAGCCCTTTCTCACGATCCATTTTTTTCCAATTCTGCATCAAGCTTTGAGCTGAAATTAAAATTGCCATTTTTTAAGTGATCAAAGAAATAATCATAATCCTCTGGAGTTAGGAAATTAAAATAATATATCAACCTGTTTTGTTGGTCATTTAGAGTTCTAAAATGCTTCTTCGCTGCTTTGAATTTGGCTTTGTTCTCGTCTGATGGATCACGTATTTCTTCATCACCTTTAATTTCAACCACCAAAATGGTATCATCAATTTTTATAAAAAAATCAGGATTAAACCGTCCTCTTTTAGGATGTTCGCCTTTTTTCCATGAATACTCAATCGGATAAAAATCCTGATCCGTTGATTTAAGCCAAGCGTCAACAGTTTTTGCGTTCTCTGCCGCGATCAGTCTTTTAATAAACAAACGCTCAGGTTTATGATCAGATATAACCAAATTCAACGGAGTCTTAAAATTAAAAGTGTTATCTATCTTTTCCAGTGCTGAGACAGGCCTTGAATCATCACTTTCCAGTTCTTTCAAAAAAATCACGGATTCTTCATCACTTAATTTCAAAGCCAAGTCATCATAGAAAATAGATGATTCTCCTCTTTTTATCGAAGCATAGCCAACGCTGTTCCGATTTCGTTCATTAGTGCTTTTTTCAAATAAAGCCTTGGGTGACATGCGATATCTGACTGCTTTAGCCGCAGATCGGTGTATTACGCCAAACGCCTGATAAATTCTCTGCCGGTTATCATCACTTATCTGGTTAGTTTTTTCACCAATGCGATCCAAGGAATTATAAATAAGTTTTTTTAGCCAATCTAAATTATATTTATCCGCATAATTGGTCGGATTATCTGCGTCTGCCGTTTCCATATCGATCGATTTGAATCGATTATGCAGTTGCTCCGCTATCTCATCTACTGAAAACATTTTATATTTGACCAAGGTTTTTTTTCTTCGGGATTCCCCGGTCGTGGCGCGGACATATTCGGTTTCTCTTTCCAGTGCAGGCGCTTGTCGAATTAGGGTAATAAATCCCTTGGTAAATTCGTATTCTTTCTCCTGCTTATATTCTTCGGTTTCTGTCAATTTCGCATAATCAATATTATGTATTGAAAAATTGTAGTCTGATTTCTTTTTAACTGGAAATGAATAAGCCCGCTTTTCGATTTCCAGCACTTCATCAACCAAATGCTTAATTCTGCCAGACCAACGGTCATGGTTAAAAACTGTAACAACGGGCTTTTGCCCCAGGTACGCTTCTGGAATTCTAAGCCCCCTTCCAAGCACCTGGGCAATTAACAACTTGCTGTCAAATGCTCTTTCTTCATGAGGAACAATTTGGAATACATTTTTAACATCCCATCCTTCTGTAAGCATGCTTACAGATGTTATCCATTCAACTGGGCAGTCTTTTCTATCAACATCAGCCAATTTTCTCACATTTTCTTTGTGCTTCGGAGAAGATGTGACTTCCAGAACCTTTTTACTTGCATCTTCTACGGAAATATTTTCCGTTTCGGCAATAAATTCAATCAAATCATCCGTGAGTTTATTACAAGCTTTGATGTCTTTTGTAATCATAATAGTCAGGGGTTTTACAAGGCGATATTTTGCGGTCTTATTCTCACTATGATTGTCGTATATCTTTTGGAATTTTTCATCCTGTGTATTCGAAGAGTCTTCCGCCACATAATCAATGGTTTTTACAAAACCTTCTTCTATGGCTTCCCGCAAAGAATAACGGGTGATGACATCCGTAAAATAGTCATCGCCGATATAACATGTCCCCGATAAACCAACGATATATTTAAAACCGAATTCCGAATCCAGCAAAAATTCTTTCCACTTTTTAAACGATTTTCCCGTCTGATTGTAAACATGGTGGGTTTCATCATTTATAACAATTGTTCTTTCACCTTTACCTGCCAGGCTTTCCCTGATTGATGATTTGACATGTTCATAAAGCGCGTGACAGTTTTCTACGCATATAGTTCCTGTTGTGATACTTTCAGTGGCATTGATGATGTGCGGGTTTTTAATGGCAGTATCTTCCGGCAACAAACCGCGCAATGCTTCGTCCCCTGAAAGTAGCTTAAATTTCTCCATCAACCCGGACTCAATGGTTGTCGAAGGACAGACCACTAAAACATGATCAACAGCGCCTTGGGCTAACAAAATACGGGCAATGCCATAAATGACATAGCTTTTGCCTGTTCCTGTAGCAAGGTCGAGTGAACAAGATAGCTTGTCCGGCATCTGCAAGTGTTTTTTTTGTTGCTCAAAGGATCCGAACAGGGACTGTAAGGTTTCGTTGGAATGATAATTTTCTTCCGCCAGTTCAGACAGATTATTATAATTTTTCCCAAGAATATAAACAAGCGTGTTGCGGATGGCTGTTTTCTGGTATTCCCGCGCTCCGCACAACGCATCCAGAAACGCTTCGTATTTATTAATATCAAAGACCGTGGGGTTGACGCTTTTACTCACCCGTAAAACAAGATCCTTGTTAAGAAGGCGTTTATAATCGAGCATATCACTTGCCTCCTTTTTGTTTAGATCCAGAAAAATCTTTTAAGGTCTTGACCTCCCGGTATTCATTTCCGTATATATCCAGATAAATAATCATGATCTGTTCTTCAAATGCGTCAGCAGTCAAAGTAACCTTCCATCCGTTTTTTTCGATATCGCTGGCGTAATAAACTTTGTCTGGATTAAAAATATCTCCATCATAACTGAAATCGACCATGACCATTGAAAGTGATTCCCGGTTCTCCCGTTGGCTTGCTCCTTTCAGCATGGCTTCGCTTCTAAATGTATTGATTTTAATCGTGGCGGATTCAACCGTTTGCTCCTTCGGTTTTTCCACAGAGTAAGTACATTCAACTTTGGGTTGACGGATAAAATCAAACCCAACGGCATCAACGGTGTCGTTAACCTGGGTTTCATCGATAGGTTGTTTGATGGCTTCAAAATCCTTATTGTGCAGTTCATTGATGATGGAATAGGGAATGCGCAGGATGTAATAGCGTACCGAACCTTTGTCGATGTAATCTTCCAAAAATGTAACACTGGCGGCAGGTGCTATGATAAAGAATTGCTTTCCGATTTTTGCGCCGATCATAGAATGAAGATCATCAATAAAACCATAATCCAGCACCACGCCGCCTTCTTTTTGATAATCAAAAACCAGCACATCGGAACGCCCCTTGTAGCCGTCAAGTTCAATGCCGGACAGTGTATGCTTTTCATCCCTGCAATTAAAAAGCAGCAGGGCAAAACGCCGCCATTCTTCAAGGGGTAACTGCTTGAGTTTGGAGAAATCATAAAGGCCGGCATGGTAAAGTGTGAATGGTTTTGGTTTTAATGCTTTGCCTTTGTTGCCTATTTCACTTTTCAGGTTGAGCAGACGTTTCTGCATCGTGTAAATAGCCAGTTTGCCACAGTCAATCCCTATCCAGCGCCGGCCTAATTTTTCAGCAACAGCTAACGT
>CAYRKE010000421.1:0-4960 GCA_964424695.1 uncultured Polyangiaceae bacterium | reverse complement strand
CGGTCATCCGTGTCCTTTCGGCAGCCGTGCGTGACGAGGGAAATGGCTGGGATGTACTCTCGCCACGCCGAGGTGTGGCTGGAGCAGCGCAGGCCAATCGACCAACGGGAAAACGGGCACTCCTGGCCGAGGTGGGGTCGGGTCCTATCGAGGGACGACGCCAGAGACGAGATCACGCGGTCGCGTCGTGGCGCGAGGCAACCGTCTGCCCGTGGTTCCGCAGGGGCCAGTCGCCTGGTGTAGCCTCCACGAGTTCGTCGTTCTCCCCGGATGCCCCGCCGGAGTTGCTCGGGCCATCGGACCTACCGTGCCCATTCTGGACGAAGCTCGCTGATGTCCGAAGTGGTCCGAATGTTTCGTGGTTCGTCCTCTTCAGGTTCGTCTTCGGCGCGCCTCTGGTGGTCCTGAGCCAAGAGCATATACAGCGAAGGCACCACGAAGAGGGTGAAGAGCGTACCAACCGCCATGCCACCGACCAGCACGATCCCAATCGAGTTGCGAGCGACCGCACCCGGACCGGACACCAGGGTCAGCGGGAAATGCCCGCACACGGTCGCGACCGTGGTCATCAGCACCGGTCTGAGCCGGGTGAGCGCCGCCGTGCGCACGGCCTCGAGCTTGCTCGCGCCCTGTGCCTGGGTCTGGTTGGCGAATTCGACGATCAGGATGCCGTTCTTGGCGACTAAGCCGACCAAGGTAACCAAACCTACCTGCGAGTAGATGTTGAGCGTGGTCGTCCAGCCCTCGGTCATCGAGAAGCGGAGCCCCGGCGGACCCGAGAACTTGAGAAACGTGAACAGGAGTGCCCCGAACATGGCCAAGGGCACGGAGCCTGCGAGGATCACCAAGGGGTCTCGGAACGAGTTGAATTGGGCGGCCAGCGCCAAGAAAATGAGAATCAGGGAGAGTCCGAAAACGGGCAGGAACTTGCCAGCCTCCTGCCGCAACTGCCGAGATTCGCCGGTGTAATCGATGCGTGATCCGGGAGGGAGGAGGCGCTGCGCGGCACCCTCCAGAACCTTGAGACCACCGTCCGGCGAACGCGGCGCCACGCCGGAGATCTTGATTGCGTTGAGCTGTTGGAAGCGGTTGAGGGTACGGGGTTCGACGCCATGCCGGAGGGTTGCGATCGAGTCGAGCCGTACCAGCTCGCCATGAGGCCCCGTGACGTGGATCTCCTGAAGCTGCTCGGGAGTCAATCGAGCGCCACGATCGATCTGGGGAATCACCTTGTAGCTGCGTCCCGCGATGTCGAAGCGATTCACGAAGTTGCCGCTCAGCATGGACGAGAGATCTGCCCCGACCGACTGCATGCTCAAGCCCATGGACGCGACCTTGTCTCGATCGATGACCAACTCGGTCGTCGCTTGATCGATGCGAACGTCGGTGATCGGCGGAAAGGCAAAGAGCCCGCTCTTCGCGGCCTCCGCGACGATGCCGTTCGCAACTTCGAGCAAAGCCTGATGGTCGACCGTCGACGCGATCACGAGCTCGACCGGAAAGAAGCCAGTGGTAGGCAGCGGCGACGGCAAGAAGACGGGGGCACGAATCCCAGCGATGCTGGCCGTCTTCTGCGCCAACTCCCCCTGAATCGCGAAGATGTCTCGCGATCGCTCGACCCAAGGCTTCATCAAGGCGCCGCCAAACCCGCCTGTTGGAAACGTGATCTGGAAGCTCTGCATGAACTCAGGAACGGACGAGAAGGCTTCGTTGACTTGACGGGTGTAAGGCTGAAGCTGCTCCAGGGTTGCGTTTGCGGGGACGTCGATCGCACTGAACGCAACCCCCTGGTCCTCATGGGGTGCGAGCTCGGTGGGGGAAAAAAGGTACAGAGGGACCGTCGCCAGGGTGAGCGTTAGCCACACCGCGTAGACCGCGGGGCGAGTGTCGAGCGTGAGGTCTAGCGAGCGGGCATAGAAGCGTCGAAGGCCCGCGAAGCCGGTGTCGATGCATCGACCGAGCCATCCCCGGCGCGACTCTGCTCGGAGCAGGCGGGACGACATCATGGGGGAGAGGGTGAGCGCAACCAGGCCCGAGATGAAGACCGCGCCCGCTAGGGTGAATGCGAACTCCCGGAACAGGGCTCCGGTGAGGCCCCCCTGAAGGCCGATGGGTGTGTACACGGCTGCCAGCGTGATCGTCATTGCGATGATCGGTCCCACCAGCTCCTTCGCCCCCAGCCGGGCTGCCTCGAAGGGTGAACGCCCGTCGCGGATGTGGCGCTCGACGTTCTCGACGACGACGATGGCGTCGTCCACGACTAGCCCAACGCTCAGCACGACGGCCAGCAGCGTCAGCAGGTTCACCGTGAACCCAAGAAGCTGCATAAAGAATACGGCGCCGATGAGCGAAATCGGAATCGCAACCACCGGCACCAGCACCGAGCGCAGCGAGCCCAAAAAGAGAAAGATGACGACGACGACAATGAGCACCGTTTCGAGGAGCGTCCGCGTCACTTCGTTGATGGCGTTGTTGATGTAGTCCGTCGAGTCGAACGCGACCGTCGCTCGCATGCCGCTCGGCAGTTCGCGACGCACGATATCGAGCTCCTTCCTCACGCGCTCCATGACGTCCAGAGTGTTGGCGGTGGGCAGGACCCAGATGCCCATAAACACCTCTTTCTGGCCCGACATCCGCATATCGAGATCGTAGCTGTCGGAGCCCAACGACACCTCGGCGACGTCCTCCAATCGAATCAGCGCACCACCGCGTTCCCGAAGCACCAGGCGTTTGAACTGCTCGACGCTCTTGAGGTCGGTGTTGGCGGTGAGATTGACTTGAACGAACTGCCCCTTGGTTTGGCCCACGGCGGTGAGGAAGTTGTTTGACACCAGGGCACGGCTGACCTCGGCAGGGCTCACTCCGAGCGCGGCCATTCTCTCGGGCTTGAGCCAGGCCCGAATCGCGAACGTGCGCCCGCCGAGAATCTCCGCGCGCTGCACGCCCTCGACGGCCGAAAGGCGCGGCTGAACGACGCGAATCAAGTAGTCGGTGACTTGGTTGTCTTCGAGGATCTTCGAGCCGAAGCTCATGTACATGGCCGCGACCTGGGCGTCGGACGGTTCGATGGCGATCGCGGGCACCTCCGCCTCAGGTGGCAAGTCGGCACGCACCTGGTTCACGCGCGCGCTGATGTCAGCGAGTGCACTGGACGCCGAATGATTCAGCTTGAGGCGGACGTTGATGGTCGAGAGCCCCTGGGTGCTCTGAGACTCCATGAAGTCGATGCCGTCTGCCGCGGCGATCGACCGCTCGAGCGGGGTGGTGATGAAGCCCCGCACGAGCTCGGCGCTGGCACCCACGTACGCGGTCTTCACGACCACCGTAGCGCTCTCGACTCGGGGGTACTGGCGAACGTTGAGGTTCCCAATCGCCTGTATCCCAGCGATGAGGAGCAGCAGGTTCACCACGATCGCAAGGACCGGACGACGAATGAATAGTTCAGTGAACCTCATCCCGCTCCCTTCGGGCTCAGCCCTTCTGCGGATGGGGCCGCAGTTCGGGCTTGAGCTTGACGCGATTGTCGACCTTCACCGGCGTACCATTCCTGAGCTTGAATGCACCCTCCGTCACCAGTTCCTGTCCTGCCCGAATCCCGTCGAGCACGGCCACGAAATCCCCTTGAGACGGGCCCAGACGGACGAATTGCTGCCTTGCATGGGTGTGTGGCTGGCCCTTCGAGTCGAGCAGGGGCTTGCCCGCATCGTTCTTGCTCGGCTCGACGAGGAAGACCGAATCCCCGTACGGGGCGTGGATCACCGCGGTGCTCGGGATGGCCACGACCGGCCTCCGCATAGGGAGGACCACCTCCGCCCGAAGGTACATCCCGGGACGCAGCCGCCCATCGTCGTCCTCGATGTGCGCGCGGATCTTCACGCTCCGCGTCATCGGATCGACGGTGGGGTCGATGGCCGCAATCCGGCCGTAAGCAAGAACATCGCTGCCAACCTCGCGCAGAGCGCGAACCGTCATCCCTACGGCTACCTGCTCCATCTGCTGCTGCGGAACTGCGAAATCGAGGGTCGTTTCTTCGGTAGACTCGAGCACCGCGATCGGCGTGCCCGGAGCGAGGTACTGGCCCAAGTTGACCTGTCGAAGCCCAAGGCGACCGCTGAAGGGCGCTCGCACGATTTTCCGATCGATCTGAGCTCGCAAGGCCTTCGCGTCCGCGCTCAGGCTCTGAAACGATGTCTCGTCCACGTCGAGCTGGACCGGCGCCAACGCGCCGGCCTCGACTAGGCGCGCCGAGCGAGCCCTCGAGAGCTCGGCGAGTCTACCACGGGCCTCTGCGGAGCCAAGCTGGGCCCGCTCGACGCTCGCGTCGAGCTCCACGAGGACTTGGCCCTGCCTGACTGTCGCTCCCGAGTCGAAGTAGATTCGAGTCACGATCCCAGGGGTGTCGTTGCTCACCGAGACTCCGCGCGTCGACACGACGCTGGCCACGGCACCGATCACCCCCGACCAGTCCTGCTGGATGGCGGGACTGGCGTTGACTACCTCGGGTGGGGGCCCAGCCGCCATTGCTGCCTCGCCGAAGCCGATCAGCGTCTTGAGCTGCGCAGCCTTGATACTGGCAAGACCGCCCAGCAGCAGTAACAGGAACGTGACAACTGCCAGGTAGCGAGGGATTCTTCGTCGTCGAGGGGCGCGACCTCGGCGCTCCTCGAGCGGCTCCGAAACATCGGGCAGCTTCGGCAATGGCTCACCCTCGGGGGGAACTGGCGGTCCTGGAGCCCAACGCGGGACACTTCCTGGTGCGTTCACATCTCCGACCTAAAGCGCATGCTAGACGACCGCCAGTCCTCGCCGTCTGCTGTTGCCGCTCAGCCGCTCGAGGTTACACGGGTGTTTCACAACTGCGCGTTCGGTACGGGCGAATGGGGCTTATACCACCCAAGACATCGTCCCGAGTAGCGCGCGGTGACTCGTGGCCGCATCGGATTTCCCCGCCGTACCGATG
>CAYRKE010000420.1:0-4971 GCA_964424695.1 uncultured Polyangiaceae bacterium | reverse complement strand
CCTGACGGACGAGGGAATCGCAACCAACGACTGCCTCCTCCGCGTAGGGATCGCGCTTGTGGTTCGCGGGTCGTGCTCCGGGCCGGCTCGCGACCATTTACGCCGCGCTCTCAGCTCATCAACGCTGGTCCACCCTGCGCTGGCTCTGCTTGGCGTCTGTCCTGCGTAGGGTTCGCCGACGGCGAACGAGCAGTCCGCCAACCAGCAGCACCAGTGGAAGCCCCGAAGGGGCGAACCGGCACCGGCCATGCTGCAACCGCAGCCCGAATTGGATGAATCATCCGAGTCCGAATCTTCAGGGCCACACGCTGCTCCTCCACTCGAAGAATCGCCTGACTGTTCCGTCGCATCGTCGGAAGAATCGTCTTCGGCATCTTCGGCGTCATCACAACCACTCGTGGCCCGGCAGTTCGTTGGCGAGCGTCCTCAACGCAACGGTCCTCCGTGTGGTCGTCGCCGTCGTCGCACTCGGCGTCGGCGGTGCATTCGGGGGGGGAGCGCAGACGCCGAATTTCCACTCGCTCGTCTCGAATGTGAGCACAGTGATGCGGACCCCGTCAACACGAGCGGCGCGCTCTCACGGCTTGCGCTTGCCGCCGACGTAGGCCGCCACCTTCCCAAACGGTGCGGTCCACACCCGGTCACTGCGACTCTCCAGCGCCTGAAGTAGGGCTTCGTGTGCCCCCAACTCAACCGACAAGTAGTCTCCCCCAACCCCGTGGAAGTAAAGGACGAGCCATGCTCCCTCCGCTTCGGCTCGATCCACCAGAGCGAGGAGTTGCTCCTGGGTCTTTGCGCCGTCGACGGCAGGAACGAGGTTGAGATCGACCAATGCCGGCGCCGCCAGCTGGGACTGTACGCCGCGGGCCGCAATGAAGTCCTTGGCAACGAGGCCACCGTAACTCTCGGGCTCCTCCCCCACGGTCGTAGCGCCACAAGGATAGGCAAAACTGTACGGAGGCTGGGCACCGAGGCCGCCGAGGAGGAGCTTGTTCTCTTGAAGTTCGGACTTCATGCGCTCAAGATCGTAGTCCTGTAGGGCGTCCCCTTTCGGCACCCAATCGAAGCTCCGATCGCAAGGATGCTTGATGGTGTGTGCGCCCAGCTCGTGCCCCTTGGCAGCGACGGCCTGCCACTGGTCGCGGTTGGCCTTCAAGTCCTCGGACTTGCCCGTCAGAAAGAAGGTCGCGAGGAGCTCATGACGAGCGAGGGATGATGTGGCGTTGGTGCGCTGACTGGCGAGTGCATCGTCGTACGTGAGGGAGACGGCGGCGTGAATGCCCTCCGGCCAGAAGCCTTTCGCATCGTCCGACTGGCCCGCACTCGAGCCCTGTCGCGGGCTCGAGTCCGAGGACGGGGTCGGCGAAGCGGACGGCGATGAGTTGGCAAGACAGGCGACGAGCGACCCGCTGGAGATCACGAGGCTAAGCAGCTCGAGTGCCAAGACCACCGATGGCCGATGCGTGACAAGATGCTGGGTTCCCATGCCTCGATTTATCACCACTCTGCCGACACAATCCAGCCGATTATCCGATGTGATCGGGGCGTGACGGGCGCGGTTCGGCTCGAGAGCTCCAGGTCACAGATTCGACGCCCCCTGCCGGGACGCGCGCCGGTCGAGCCAGCCCACCGCTTTACCCCTTCTGTCCCATTCCCCACCTCTGGTAGCGTCGTCTCATGACGATTCGGTGGGGCATCATCGGTTGCGGCTCGGTATGCGAAGTCAAGAGCGGTCCGCCACTCCGTGAGGTACCTGGCAGTAGTGTCAGCGTCGTGATGCGCCGAGACCCGGGCCAAGCCAAGGACTACGCCGCGCGTCACAGTATTGCACGGTGGACGACAGACGCGGACTCGGTGCTCGGGGATCCAGCAGTCGATGCCATCTATGTGGCAACGCCACCGGGTGGACACGCCGAGTACGCGATTGCCGCCGCCAAAGCCGGAAAGCCCTGCTACGTCGAGAAACCCATGGCCCGTCACGCGCCGGAGTGCGACGCCATGCTGGCGGCCTTCGAGACGGCTAGGCTTCCCCTCTTCGTTGCCTACTATCGGCGGGCTCTCCCCCGCTTCCTCCACCTCCAGAAGCTGCTCCGCGAGGAGCGGATTGGCACACCTCTGTCGATTTCGGTCCACTACTCCCGAGACAGAACCGGAGGAACGTCGGATTGGCGCTACGACGCCGCGCAGTCTGGTGGCGGCTTGTTGCTCGATCTCGGCAGCCACACCCTCGACATCCTCGACTTCCTCTTTGGCCCCATCATCGAAGTCGCTGGGCACGCCCAACGCAATGCCGAGGGTCCCGGGGTGGAAGACACCGTGGTCGTCGCCGGCAGGTTCGAGAGCGGCCCTCTGCTCAGCGGCAGCTGGGCGTTCGCTGCCCACGAAAACCGTGACGATATCGCCATCACGGGGACCAGGGGTAGGATCCACGTATCGACCTTCGGGGATACTCCGATCGAGCTCTATGCGGCTGACTCCAGCGAGGTCTTCCCCTTCACCAACCCACGAGGAATCCAGGCCCCCCTCATCGCCACCATCATCAGCGAGCTTCAAGGCAAACGCGGCGCGTGCCCCAGCACGGGATACAGCGCCGCGCGGACCAGCCGCGTCATGGACTCGATGCTCAGCAGCTACTACGGCGGCCGGGAGGATGCCTTCTGGGAGAGGGTGCCCCGCCACCAGCCTCGGGCCCATGGGGGCGGCCGCCCCTCCGCTGGGTAGTCGAGCGCGAACCCCTGCACAACTCCACACCACTCGTCGGATCGCGCAACCTTCAGCGTATCTGGGCTCGCAGTCCACGACGGGCCCGTGAACAATCCGGACAGGTCCACGCCACTCGTCGGATCGCGCAACCTTCAGCGTATCTGGGCTCGCAGTCCACGACGGGCTCGTGAGCAATCCGGACAGGCTCGTCACCGGAGCCGGCAGTACGCAGACGGAGCCCAGTTGGCTCATCGGCCGCATCGAGAACGCATTGCCTTCGGCAGTCGTCGTCTCCGTCGTGGTGTTCCGTCTGCTCAACCTGCTCTGGGCGCTGTGGGTGCCGCCTCAAGCCATGCCTTGCGTTGCTGACCCGGCCCAGGCCCAGCAAGGCGAGACGTCTCTTGCGTTTCGCGCGACCTCGGCGTCCTATTGGAGGCGCCATGATGCCGATGTCGCGATTCCGAGCCGCCTCGCCCATGTTCGTGCTTCTCCTGTCTGCATGCGGGCACACGGCCTCTTGCCCCTGCGCCGAGACCCCAGCGCAGACAGCGAAGGCACCCAGCTCGGAGCCGGCCGAAGCGGCCGCGCCTGAGGGTTCCGCCCTCCTGGTCGACGACTTCGAGGATGGCGACGGTGCGTCGTTGAAGGGGGGGTATTGGTACACCTACGTGGACAAGGACAACGGCGGGTTGTCGACACTCGAGGTCACGCGCGGAAGTGGAGGCGGGTTGGCGATGACGGGTGAGGGCTTCGAGTCGAAGCGCTCGCTACTCGTGAAGTACCGTCTCGATCAGGGCAAGCTCCCGTATCCGCCCTATGTCGGCATCGGAGTCGGGCTTCAAGGCGCGCAGCGCAATCTCACGGGGTACGGAACGCTTCAGTACAGGTACAAGGGAGGGAAGCACGAGGTTCGGATCGAAACCGCCAACGTTGAGAAGTACGATTTTCACGCAGTCCAGCTGCCCCCATCGGCAACTTGGAGGACGGTGACCTTGGACTTCTCCTTGTTTCGGCAGGGTGGTTGGGGGCCGAAGGTTCCTTTTGCCCTCGAGAACTCGAAGGCTATCGGTTGGCAGGTACGTGGGGAAACGGGGGACGCAGGGGATTTCCAACTCGACGACATTCGGTTGCTTCCGAAGGGAGCCCAAACGGACAAGGCGCCCGATCTCGAAATCCACGATTCTGCCCCGCCAGTGCCGGTCAAGCTCGAGTCGCTCAAGATTGCTCACCCGCTGCAGAAGGTCGCCGCGAAGTATCTCGACCGAGGATACAACATCACCAATTGGCTCGAGCAGGCGCGGTTCCAGAACTACGACACGTACAACGAAGACTTCGTCAAGAAGCTCGCAGCAGCCGGCTTCAAGGGGCTTCGGCTGCCCATCGATCTCGATCTCTACGTCGAGAGCCAAGCGCAACAAGGCAATAGGACGACGATTGTCCTGCATCCGGATCTATTCAGAATCCTCGATGACTTCGACCGCTGGACGCAGGCCGCGAACATCAGTTTTACGATCGACTATCACCAGTACGACAAATCGCTCGATTTCGATGATCCGAAGTCGACCGGGAAGGCCGTCGCCCTTTGGGAGAAGGTGGCAGAACACTTCGCCAAGAGTAGACGAGCCGACCTCTTCTACGAGCTACTCAACGAGCCCGAGCTCTCGGCCAAGCGCGGACCTTCTGCCGCAGAGTGGACCCGGCTTGCCACCGACATGATGACGGCCATTCGTCGCCACGACCCGAAGCGCCCCATCTTGTTTGGCGATGTCAAATGGTACGGTATCGACGAACTCGTGGCTCGAAAGCCCTTCGCCGATCCGAACATCATCTACGTGTTCCATTTCTACGAGCCTTTCATCTTCACCCACCAAGGGGCTCCTTGGGCGGGGCTTGGCAGCGCCCACGACGTCCCCTATCCCTATTCGAAGGAGCGATGGTCGGTGCACATGTCCGATCTCGGGTTCACCGAGTTCAACGAGGACTGGCAGCTCGGGCTTCTGCGCGACTACTACCGCAACGGCAACCGCAGCGCGCTCAACAACCGCCTGGCGCAGGTCAAATCGTGGGCCGTAAAAAACCAGGTGCCCATCATCTGCAACGAGTTCGGCGCCCACGAGGCCACTTCGCGCAAGGAAGACGTCACTCGCTACTACACCGACCTGATTGGCCTCTACCGGGAGCTCGAGATCCCCTGGCAAGTCTGGTTCATGATCATGAACGCAAAGACCGGTGACGTGGAGCCCGCGTATAGGTCGGCGTTTCAGCTCT
>CAYRKE010000419.1:3874-4988 GCA_964424695.1 uncultured Polyangiaceae bacterium | reverse complement strand
CGGGCACCAGTCACTGTCACCGATCTCAGTCACCGGGGACCAGTGACAGTGAAGCCGTACTCCACGTCTCGTCCACCGCGGGAGTGAGTCGACCTAGATCGGAAGGCCGTACCGGTCGCGATTTGAACGCCGCTATTGGAAGGTGCCCCCAGTCTCCCTCACTGTAGTGCTTCAGCCGAGTCTTGGCGTAGCCGCTGTCCCTGTTGACGAGCGATGCCTCCAGGCACTGCCGGCGAAACGCCGCGTCGGCCTCGAAACGAGCCGCGATCTTCATCGTGACGTCTGACGGTGTCTCCGGTGGGGTGAAGTCACACGCCATTCGACGAGTAGACCGCTCCGTACACGCGGACAGGACCAGGACAGCAGCCAGCAAACCGACGCGGCTCAAATCGCTACCCGATCGCACACAAATTGTCGATTGGAGTGCACCCCCAACGCGCCTCGTACTCGTTGTAGTTGCAGTAGTCCGAGCCGATACAGTCGGAGTCTTCAATGCAACTGTCGAGTGGAGTGTGACAGTAGTAGCCGGCGATGGTGTGATACCCGCCGCAGTCGGAGCCCATGGATGGCGAACAGAAGTTGTAGGCTGTCCCTCCGCAATCGGCATCGACGCGACAATTGCCTTCGTACATGCACCGCGCCACGCTGGAAGCCGTGCAGTGACACATCATGCCGGAATCGCAATCCGCATCCGTCGTGCATTCGTCGTAGACGCAATAGTAGAAGCGATCCATGCTGCCGGTCCCATTGGTGCACTTGCCGTTCATTCTCTCGGTGCACTCTGCGTGTCGCGTGCATCCGCTGACGTATGGAGCGCGATCGCTCGGGGGCTCGGGAGGGGAGTAGACTCCCGCGCAGGACGACGCTGTCGCACGGTGAGTGATTGGCGTGCGCGGAGTGACCCCGGTAGGGATCGGATTCGTCATCGAGCTCCCACCGATTCCCGGAACGCTCCAAGTCCCCGCGATTCCACCCTGCCCAGGGACTCCACCCTGCCCTGAGATGCCGCCTGCACCCGCGCCCCCACGAGCAGTGACGTCTGTCTTTCTGTTGAGGATCCGAGGCAATCCTGAGACTGGCCTCGACGCGCAGTCGCTGTCGGTACGCCCGCTGT
>CAYRKE010000419.1:0-3774 GCA_964424695.1 uncultured Polyangiaceae bacterium | reverse complement strand
CGAGGCAATCCTGAGACTGGCCTCGACGCGCAGTCGCTGTCGGTACGCCCGCTGTCCAGCTTCGGGCTTCCGCTGACCAAGCTCACGGCCCCCGAAGTGCCCCACCTTGTCGCGCTCGTGCAAGAACTCGGATCGGAGGTTCTCTTCGGCGGCAAGCCGGTCCCGCACGAACTCAGGAGCGTTCTCCAAACCCACGAGCAAACCCACGAGAGGTGCTTCTGCCTCGAGCACCCGCATGTCGAGAAAGGAGCTCAGCAGGCGTTGCCTGGCACCTGGCCGTTGAAAGCGGGCGCGCGTTGGCTCTTGTGTCGGGTTGCTGTGTGGGATTCGCCGGTCAGCGATGAACGTGCCGCGACGAGCCCTCGGGTTTGCGGGAACAACCGAACCCGGATAGCTGTCGGTTCGCAGTGCGACAACGCCTTTACCGACTGCTCTGGCTTCCCATCCTCGTCATCTCGGCTTGCGCTTCCGCACTCGCTGTCGCGGGAGCGCGCCGGCCCGCCTGGTTTACCGTGGGCGGCGAGCTCGTCCGGAGTGAGGATGACGAGCCCAGCTTCGGACCCCTAGTCTGGAAGCGGCGCTGCTCCGGGTTCACTTGGCACGAATGGAAGCAAGGCGCAGCTTGGCTGGGCTGCGTAGGGTGGCCGAGTGGGGCACGATTGCAGTATCGATCCTTCGCGGAGGCCCAGGAGTGGGTGGTCCCGAGTGTCCCAACCGGATTGGACGCGGTCGGCCTCTCCAGGGAGCTCACTCACTCGACCGTCGAGCGCGCGGCTGTCCTGTCGTGGCGCCGCAGGGGCTCCGTGGATGAGGCCCTGTTGGCAGCCAAGAGCTCGGGCGAGACCTGGAAGCTGTCGCGGATCTGCTTGCCACGGAAACCCTACCTCGATCTCCCTCCCGACTCCCCCAGACTCCGGATCCTCAGCCTGGACAGTCTGGAGGTCCGCGACCGTCCCACGTCTGAGGAGCTCCGGCGGTTCGTAGTCGATAGCGGCTGGGCTGTCGCTGGTTTGACTCCGGGGATCGAACGGTGGGGCGTCGATGCGGCGGCGTGGCACTGGGTCTCGAACGACTCTGCCGAAGTCACCCGAGAGATTGCACGGCTGAAATCGTACACCCCTCCATCCTACGACAGTACCGCGGCCGAAGCGCGCGGAGTCGCCGCGGAATGGGCGTCGGTCGGTTTCCAACTCGCTCCTGATCGCGCCGCGGTGCTCCCCGAGCACCTCGCCGTCGAGGTCGCGCGCCAGTGCTCTCGCGGGGGCGTTCCGGAGTTCGAATCGACGTGGACTCCAACGTCCGGCGACATTCGGGAGCTCGAGCAGAGGCTTCCCGTTCTCAACGGGACACTGAACCGCATGGTGGCGCGCGTCGAGCTCTGCAAGGCCCTTCGCGGCCCGACTCTCAACGACTACCACCGGCAGTACAGCGGAATGGTCGAGCGCGGGCGACGTCTGATCTACATCAACGCGCTCCACAGTGGCCTGGTGCATTCGGACTGGCGCACGCGCGCGCTCGGGGTCTGCGACGGCGGCCCCGCCGCATGGGGCGTCGTGTACGACCCTGCAACGGGCGAGTTCTCGCGCTTCGCCATCAACGGCCTGGCTTGACGCTGCTGTGGGAATTGGGCGTCTACGGCGCTGATGCGCAGTCGCTCAGGTTCCTTCCTCTGCCGACTCCGACACGCACCGAGGTCGCGGAGACGGTTGCGATCCTGGTGGGTTGCGGAGCGAGCGTCCGCCAGACTCCGGACGGTACCTACGTCGTGCCATCAGGAGCCGTTACCTCTGCCACCAGATCCGGTGCGTCGCCCCGGGCACGTCGCGCAACTGGGAGCTCCACCAGCGGAGCGTCCCCACCTTCAGCCCGCGGCGACGCGCGAACTCAGCAACGCTCAGCCCGCTCCTGCGGTACTCGGCAACCCGCAACTTCCAACCTTCTCGACTCCGGCGCATGGCCACGGAGATTCCGCCCCACCATTCTCCCGGTCAAACCACGGACTTCGCGGGACGGTTACGTTACGGTCCGGAATGGCGTGCGCTGCCAATCGAAGCGCAACGCAAATCGAACATTGGCAGGGGCGACGACATGGTTATGTGATCGCCCCTGCTCTAATGGCTCGAACATAATACGAGCTCCGGGGGGCAAGGTCCGCCATCGGGATCGAGCACGCCTGTCGGCTCGACAGGTTGTGACCCTCGCGGGTCGCTATCCACAGCTTCGACTCTAGAAATAAGACGCGACCATCACCAGCTACCGGTGTTCGGCATCGACACCCAAGGCTCGGTCGGCGGAAGTGCCCGCCCCTTCTGCAAGAGTTCGATGGGTTGCTGATCGGGGCTCTTGATGAAGGCCATATGACCATCACGGGGCGGCCGCAGGATCGTCACGCCGGCCTTCTGCAGTCTCATGCACACCTCGTAGATGTTCTCGACTTCGAACGCGAGATGCCCAAAGAAGCGACCGGTGGCATAGGGCTCGGTCTCGTCCCAATTGTGAGTAAGCTCGAGCTCTGCGCTATCGCCCGGCGTACCCGTCCCGAGGAATACCAAGGTGAAGCGCCCCTGCTCGTGGCGTAGGCGTCGTGTTTCGACGAGTCCTAACTGCTCGACGAAAAACTTCAGCGCCAAGTCGAGATCACGCACGCGGAGCATGGTGTGCAAAAACTTCATCGCGGTTCCTCCGGTCGGGTTCGGAGCATGACGCAACCCCGAACCAGGTCAAGGCCGGGAGATACAGCGTGGAAGAGAAACGCCGCATCTACGCCGGACAGCGCGGGGGCCGTTTGCCGGCTTCGACGCGAAGGTGTGCGCCAGGCCTCAGCGCAGATGGAGGAGCGATGCAAGGCTGGCGTTCTTGGCGCTGAACGCGAGGGATTCGCGAAGCGCGGGTGCAATCTTGCCAAGCCTGGCGGGTTCATCTGCGCGTCTGCTCCGGCGGTCTGCTCTGCTCCGGCCCGGCTTTCGCAGCTCATTCTTCGTCTGCCCGCTTCGCACCCGCTGGTGCCATTCCGCCGGTGGATGTTGGACGACTTCTACCAGAGGAAAGGCTTTCCAGACTGCTCACAGGAGCAAGCTTGCACGACGACATGTCCATGCGACCCAATACGGCTTGAGGGTCGGAAGATCTTGCCCCTCAGACCCGAAATGGAGTGCCGGGCAATCCCCTGAGGGTACCTGCGCTGGCGCGACGGCGATGTCGACGAATATGCGCCCTCGCTCTATGCGGGACGCACGCCGCGGCGGAATGGCAGGGACGCGGACTCAGACGTCCCCACGGACTCACTCGCGTCGCCGCCAGCGGCGGGATCCGGTAGCCAGGGGGCGGCCGGAGGCAATGCCAATGCTGCACCCAACGTGGCATCCAGCACCGGAACCACGAGCGCGGGAGCCACCAGCCCGATCAGCGGCCTGCCCGGGAGCTTTCCGTTCCAGAGCTGAGCGCTGCGCTGGGACACCGCGAACGAGCCGGCTCGCGCCGCGCTCTCGGCAGCGATCTCCCTCGTGCTCCGGCTTCTCGGGAGAGATGCCGATCCGGTCAAGAGCCGCGAGCATGTCCTACTCAGCGTCCTCGCCGAGCGGCGCCTCGTCGCTGGACAGCCCACGGAGCTCGAGGCGCTCCTGGCCGATCTCGTGAGCCCACCATGGCTGGGGTGTGGTGCATCGGGCGGCTGCAAACCGATGCCGACCGGGAGCGAGTCGTCGACGGGCTCCGCCACGGCTACTGTTCCGGCAAGCTTAACCCACGCGGTGGCGATTCGCGGGTAGTGTCCTC
>CAYRKE010000418.1:0-5022 GCA_964424695.1 uncultured Polyangiaceae bacterium | reverse complement strand
AGAGTGCGTGAGCACCGGAAGCGCGGCGAAACCAAGCTGGAAGCCGAGATCGGCGGGCGTCCTCTCAGACAAGCTTCCGGCAGTAGTGCTAGAAGCCTCGACGAAACTCGTTGACGAGGCGATCGGTGCCCGCTGAAGACGCTCGCCCTCGCTGCAGCAGTCGGAAGGGTCCTTTTCTGGCGACCTGCCCGTACTCGCCGGTCTGCACCGCCGCGAGCAGATTCCTGCGTTCGCCCCCGTGCGGGTGCGGACCGACGAGGAGGTAGTCCGGGTAGTCCCCCCAGGTGAACTTGAGGCTGTACATCACCAGGCGCGTCGAAACGTGTGGTCCCTCTTGCTCCGTCGCAGCCACCGATGCCTCGGGGGGAATCATGCTGACCAGTTCTCGCAGCTGAGCGGTTCTGGCTCGCTCGGCCTCGGATATGCTGAGCAGCTTCGGCCCGAACCCACCGAGAATGGAAGGCGCGCCGAAAAGCGCGCCGTGATTGAAACTGGCGAAGAAAGCCACCAAGGCGAGCGCCACGGTCGCCGCGACACGCCGAGATCGCCCGAGCGTCGCTTGGGCCGTATGCCCCTGAGTTTCGAGACCGATCGCCGCCGCAGCCACGACATAGGGGACCCAGAGATACGTGTACTGAAACGAGATAGTGTACATCGGGGCGCGATCGGTCACGAGGAGGGTCGAGATGAGCCCCGGCACCACGGCGAGACCGAGCCACGACCGCCTCAACCACAGAAACAGCAGTGGTACCGTCATGTGGGCCACGTAGAGCAGCTTCGCCTCAGTCGACAGCGACCGAAACACGAATGCGGGGTTCGTGAGTAGCGTCTGGATGATGGCGCCAAAACCCTTGGCGCCAGGCGCCTTGAGGCTCTGGTAGATCGCGTCGAACCACATCTTCCCGAAGTGCTCCATGATCCCAAACTTCACCCCGACGAAGTAGGCGGCCGCGACGCCCGCCATTGCCGGCCCGACCAGGGGAAAGCGACCGGTGAAGAAGAGAAACACTCCCAGCGCAGCGAGCCCGATCGCAACGTCCTCACGACAGAGGAGGGCAAGAGCAAAGAACACGGAAAACCCGAACCAGTCCCCCCTCCGAGCCTGACCAGCCGGAGCCCGATACAACCGATCCACGAACACGAGCAGCCACATCACCATGAACATCCCCAGGGGGGTGAAGTGGTAGTCGTAGAAGTTGGGGCGCTGCACTGCGGGAAACAGCAAGTAGGCCCACGCGCACACGAGCCCAGCCCAGGCGCCGGCTCTGCCCGCTGCGAAGACGTAGACCGGGATTGCGGTGAGCGCTACGACCGCGGTCTGAATGATCAGCAGCGCTTCGGGTCCGGGGCGCAGCGCGTAGAAGGGCAGCAGCAGATATAGGCCGAACTCCGCGTGTATCTTCAGCGCGCTCAGCGGCACAAGACTACCTTCGATGGCCGGCGCCCGGAATGGATAACCGTGAAGCGCGTTGAAGAAGAGATTGTCGAACTCCGCAAGATCCGAGGATGAGGTCGCCATGCGCTCATGGCTGAGCACCACGAACTTGCCAATCACGACGCAGTACCAGCCAACGAGAGCCGCGACCGCTAGCAACGGCACACCCAAGCGAACGCTTCGCGGTATGCGGCGCTCGAACGTTCGAATGCTCGAGGTGGCGAGTGCCAATACTTCCGCGACACAGCCACGAAGAAGCCGCTCGGCCACGAGCCCAAAAATGCCGAGCAGCGCGAGAAGTCCGAGCTCGTCATCGATCCACGGTTCCCGAGCCAGAAAGCCAGGGACGACCGGAGCCAGAGCAAGAGGCCCCAGCAGCCGAGCCACTCGCGTCAGCAGCGACACACTCGACCGCCGCCAGATCACGATCCCCGTGAGGACGACCGCCGCTAGTGCGGCCGCGCCGAATGAGTACACCAGCCAGGCAAGACGATGGTCGAGCTCCATGGCATTCGACTTGATCCAGCTGGGCAGGGGCGTGGAACTCTGCAACGTGCCAACCGTGAGCACCGTCGAGAACACCGAAAGCCCCACTAGTGCGATGGCGCGCGCCCCTCGCCCCATCTCGTTCGGTCTCGCAGCAGGCAGGCTCGGCAAAACCACAACGCCCTCCAAGGGCGTGCGGGACGCCGCTGGTGTCGTGACCGCCGCGGCTCGGACGTCGGACGGGACGGTCACGCTCGGAACCCCTATCGCTGGAGGCAACCCATCTCCCGTACTCGGCAGATCACCCTTCAATTGGTCAGTCAAAGCCGCGGGAGTCTCCCATCCCGCTGGCAGAATCGCAATTTGACTGTCGGGGGGGCGCAATGATGGGGGCTCATGGTTCCGCGCCGCCGCCCTGCTCTGCCAAGGATACTCGACGGGCCGATCCCGGTTCCGGACGCGGGTAGTAGGTGCTCAGCCGTGGCACCGCGAGTACCTCGAGGTCGGTTTCTCCCCCAACCAACGAATCGGCCACTCGCCCAAGCAGGAGCTTCGCGGCGCGCCGGTGCTTCCTTGCCCCATCGCCGTGTGTAGCTTTGGACACGCGCTCTGTCGTCATGGTACGGGCCCGCCCAGTATCTGGGAGCGTCAGACAATGCCCGTACTAGCAAAGGAAGCGGTTCGATGAAGTGGTTGGCCTATATCGTTCAACTGGGGCATCAGGTCAGGAAGGCCCTTGCCAGCCCATCGCCCTTCGTTGGATGGATCGCTCAACGGGCCGTCGTCGCCCTTGTTCTGTTGGTTGCGACGCCCTGTCACGCAGGGCAGGCGAATCTGCTCGAGGCCATCACGCCTCTCCGCGTCTCTGGGGCGCGCGACGTCGGGCGTCTGACAGACGGACTCCAGGCGAAGCATGGTGGAGCGTGGGACTCCGATCTCACCGTCCGAATGCACGGTCGTTCCGAGATCGTCTACGACCTCGGCAGCGTAACGCCCATCGTCGCCGCGTACCTTCAGGGGGACAACAACGACGAGTACGTCATCTCCGGCTCAATCGACGGGAGCGAGTATCGCCCTCTTTGGGTCACCGGAACCGTCAATGAGCCCGGGCTGCAACCTCGAAGCTCTGACACGATCGGAGGCAGCGCGCGGTTCATCAAGATCACCGCCCAGGGCGGCGACGGAAGGTACTCGCTCAGCGAGGTCCAACTGTTTTCCGAACGCCCGAGCCGATTCCCTCCGAACGTCCGTCAGCGCTCCGGCCTTCCCGGCCCCGAACTTGTCCGCAGCAAGATGCTGCTCGTCACTCTGGCCCTAGTTTTCTGGCTCTTTGCAACAGTCCGCGGCATGTCAGGGCTATGGCTTTGGCTCACAGCGCTTGCACCGGCAGTTGCTGCATACCTGCTCTACGATGAGATGAACCTCGCGTGGCCCGTGTCTGGGCGAGAGGTCTCGCTGGCTCGCGGACTGGCGGCGTGTCTGGCGGGGTTGGTCCTCCTCCGCGCGGTAGTCGCACCCAAGAGGTTCCCAGCAAACCGCGTGTCGAGCACGGTAACGCTATCCGTCGCGGCGGTCGTCGCCTTCATGGGGTTCTACAATCTTGGCCATCCCCAGTTCCGTGACGACGCGGCAAACGAGCCCCTTTTCGTGCACAACTTCGACATGCGGGTCTACTACCCGGTGGCGAAGTACTTCCGCGAACTTCGCTTCGACGGGCTCTATCAGGCAAGCGTTGCGGCCTACGTTGACGATGTCCCCGGAGTCAGCCTGGACAGCCTGGACAACGTCGAGCTCCGCAATCTCAAGAACCACCGGATGACCAGGGTGCGAGACGTAAAGGACGAGATCCGCTCGATCCGTTCACGGTTCACCGCCGACCGCTGGGAAGCCTTCAAGACCGACATGCGCTACTTCCGCCAAACAATGGGAGTACGCGACTACCTCGGCAGCATGATCGACCACGGAGGCAACGCGACCCCGGTGTGGCTGGCCGTCGCGCATCTACTCTTCGCGAACACCACAGCGAGCAACACAACCCTGTGGTGGGCTGGAATGCTCGACCCACTCGTCATTCTCGCGGCCCTGGCGTTCATCGGAAGAGCCTTCGGCGTGCGCACCATGCTCGTATCGGCCGTGGTGTTTGGTGCCAACGACTTCTACATGTTCGGGTCAAACTGGGGCGGCGCCACGCTCCGTCACGACTGGATGGCCTATCTCGCCATCGGAGTCTGCGCACTCAAGATGCGACGCCCGGCACTCGGAGGCGCATTCTTGGCGCTCTCTGCGCTCATCCGCGCGTTTCCGGCACTCGCGCTCGTGGCGCTTGCCATTCCCGCTGGCTGGTGGGTGGCGGAACGGTACGCAGAGACCAAGAAACTTCCAGGGCTCGACGACGTGCTTCGTGAACATCGGGGCTTCGTCCGAGCAGCAGCGGGCGGTGCCGCTTGCGTCGTCGGGTTCTTCCTCTTCTCATCCGTGCTCTTCGGCTTCGACGCCTGGTCGGAATGGTTCGCGAAAGTGCGCCTGCTCGACAGCACGCCGCACACCAACCACGTGAGTCTGCGGGCGCTGATCGCAGGCTCGACGCACCTCCAACCGGCCTTGATGGGGGAGCGTGCCCTACTGATCGCAGCATGCGCTGCGCTGGTCGTGGGTTGCGTCGTTGTCTTGGGTCGAAAGAAGCCCCTCGATCAGGCGGCCCTCCTCGGGACCATGCTGATCCCTGTCGTGTTCAACCCGGCGAACTACTACATCCACTTCATCTTCGTGCTTCCGATGCTGGCTCGAGAACGCCGCGCCAGCGAGCGAGCTCCATTCTCCCTGCTCGACACCTTCGTGCTGTGGTCTCTCCTCGCCATCTGCGTGGCTCAGTATTGGACGACGCTTGTCAAGGACTTCGATCTCCACTTCCAGATGGCAACCGTGCTCTTCTTCGCTGGCCTCACTGGCCTGCTAGCATCCCTCCTGCGCCGTGAGTGGCTCACGGTCGGACTGCCTGTGCTCGGACTAGGAACGATCAGCAACGAAAACGAGTCCCCCCCCGAGACTGTCGAGGGGGACCGGGACGACGACGCCGACTCAGAGGACGACTCCGACTCAGA
>CAYRKE010000417.1:0-5077 GCA_964424695.1 uncultured Polyangiaceae bacterium | reverse complement strand
CTTGGGCCTGCGCCAGCCCGACCAAGCCGAGGATCACCCATGCCAACACTGCGACCCCGATGCCTAAACGGTGCATGGGGGGAGTATACGACCGTGCCGCGTGGCTGGGAGCATAAGGCGCGCCGGTACCGCGGGGGGCCAGATGCGCCAACCGTCCCCGCTCAACTTCTCGCAGGAGCGTTCGATATGGCCGGTTTCACCCGTGCGGCCACGAGGAGACTGACGATGAGATACCCAAGGATTCCGAAATTGGCCGTCATGTAGCTGGAGCGGGAGTCGAATCCTGCCAGGGGAGCCGCGAGCGCTCCGAGCCAGAGCACCCAGAAGCCCAGGGCGAAGTAGAGCCATGTCTTGGACTCGGCGAGAGGGGCACGCGCCGGAACGTTTCCGAGGTGACGGAGGAGCAGCAGCGCGTACGCTACCCCATAGTAGCGACTCGAGACCGTGAGGGCGAACATGGCGACGAGCCCCAGGAGCGCAGCGTCGTGCGTGTCTTGGCGTCGCACGGCGAACACGAAGAGCCCGAGGAGACCGAGCTGCAGGCCGTGCCGCAGCAGGGCGTTGTCATCGTAGATGTGAATGCGCTCGGAACGAGGCGTCGTTTCGTCGATCCCCGTCTCGAAGCTGGCTGTTGTCACGAAGGGTAGACCGACTCGGGTTTCGGTGAATTTGTGGTGATAGTTGTGCTCGGCTATCGAGGCGGAAAACTCGGTCCAGGCCGATGTGCCGCGACCGTTGAGGAGGGTTGCCGCCGAGCAGAGGAGGACGAGGCTTGCGGTGCCGGACGCGAGCAGGCGCACCAAGTGTTTGGGAATGCGTCGGGTTCGTACCAGCGCATAGAGACTCTGCAGGAAGGGACCCACCAGGAGGACCGCTGGAAAGACCCGGACGCTCGCCCCGTATGCGATGAGCGCGCCGGCTACCGCCCAGTGCCCGCGCTTCATTGCAGCAGCCGCCGCCCAAGCCGCGGCAAACCAGTCGTACAGCAGGAACATGCCGCCGAAGAGGTTGAGGCACCCCACCCAGCTGGCCGCAGCTATCAGAATAAGCATGCTGCGGGTCAAGCCGTACGCGCCGATCGACCAGAGAAACGCCATGAATAGGAGCAGCGGATCGATGACCAGTATCAACGCCACGTGGAGCGCGCTTGCCGGGCTGAGCACCTTGGCCAAGCTACCTCCCATCACGCTCCACCCGGGGGGGGCGTTGTATCCGCGATCGGTGAAAGGACCACGCCAGAAGTTGCGGTCCCTGGTACGAGCGATGGTGTTCACATCGCGCTTGAACTCCTCCCAGCGCGACTCGGTCCACCCGGGGTTCCGGGCCTGCCTGAGGACGGGGCCGGTCGGCAATACGGCGTAGTCGGTCTGTCGCCGATACCGGGTAGCCTTACGAAAGTGGCGGATTGTCTCGTGGTCGGCCTTGAGCATCTCCGGGTAGAGATCATCGTATCCGAGCTCGGCGAAGTACTTGCTACCCAGGTAGTAGTGGAAGAAGTTCCAGGTGTGCGCAGCTTGGGTGCTGCCGAGGTGTCTGCGGATCCCCGAATTCGTGCTGATGGATCCCAGCACGAGGAGCGCACACACCATGCAGGCCAGCGTGACGCGCTGAAGGCCCCGGGACGTCCTCAGTGGGGACATGGCCGCCACCAGCAGTCCCACCATGACGGCGCACGCGATGGCTCGAATCCAGACTTCCTGGCCAGTGGAGAGCGTCCGCGTCAGCTGTGATGCGCCCCATACCAACCCAGTGAGCGCCAGAGCCAGCAGTGGGAACCACCAGCCATTCGATAGCACGCGCCTCGAGAACCACATGGCGCCCACCATAGCGCCCGGCAATCGAGGGTCGGAAGTGGTATGCGGTCAGTCAACGAAATTGCGCGGTTTTGGCGGACCCTCCGCGCGACGGGGACTTCTTGACAACGGCCGAAGGGCGCACGGCGGCTCTGCGGACCCTCCACGCGTCGGGGACTCCTTGACCGCGGCAGCTGCCCCGCTGGCGAAGGGGTTGACTTCCGTTCCCGCGATGTTGCCGACGCTGGGGGGGCGTGAACGACGGTGAGGGGGACCCGTCGGATGGCAGCGCCGATTTCTGCGCTGGTCGCAACGGCCGTGGACGCCGGTGCCACATTGAGTGCGCTGCAGGGGGCGCGGTTGCTCGCCCCGGGCGCTCTCGTGGGCTATGAACTCACGGGATGGCAACGCTCGGTTCGGCGCCCACGTGTCAGATCCCTCCGGCGCCACGGCGCTCCGGCGGAGCACTGCTGGCCTTGGCGCTGCTGTTGGCCGCGTGCGGTGGCTCCTCCCATGCTTCTCAGGCGTCGGTTGCTCTGACGCAGCCCGTTTCGGTAACCGCCGTGCTGCCGACTTTGGCGCCTGCCGCGGTGCGAGCTGCTCCGGAGGCGGATGACGCGCGGGAGGGGGCCACTCTGACTAGCCTTCCTGTGCAGGACGGCGATACGCCGTGGAGCGCTGAGATCGAGGCCACGGTTCCGCCGCGCGTCGTTTCGAGTGACCGTTTCGTCAGCGTGACCGCGGAGCAGGGGTGGGATGCGCCGATTCAATGCTTCGTCTACCGGGGGCCGATCGACGCGGGGGCGAGCGTCTCCAGGCTGCTTGAGCGTCTCGGCGCGTCCGTCACGTTCGACAAGGTTCGGCTCGCTTCGCTCAGCAATGCCGGGCTCGACCCCGTGCTCCAAGTCCGCGCAGGCTACCGCTCCGTGAGCGGGGCGGTGGATGGCACTGGGGAACTGAAGATCGGCGTGATGCCGCGTGCCGAGTATCCGCTTCTCTGCCTGTACGACGGTGTTGGCTACGTCGCGTCCTTCGCGCGAGTCGTCACCGGGTTCGCAAGGAGTTTTCGCTTTCATAGCAAGCAGGTGCCGCCCCGTCGTGGGGAGCTCTGGTATCTGGCGGAGGGGCGGGCACTTCAGGGGTTCTCCAGTTTCAGCGAGCATGCGCTGCGGGACGGCAGCATGCGCACGGTTCGGAACTCTTCCAGCTTGGTGCCAAGTGAAGCGGGCGCGCCGACGACCGAGGATCAGACCGAGGTGATGACGTGGGGCGAGCGTGGTCGCCTGACTTCCGGCAGCTTCGTTCGCCTCGAGAACGGCGCGATGTCCCACTCGGTGCGGCTTGAGCTTGGCGCCGACGGCTGGAGCTACTCGGGCGAAGTGCAGGGCAAGCCGATTCGCGGGTCCTTCGTGGAGAGTGAGCCCATCATGGGGCGACCGGCGCTCGAACAGCGGATTGCGGAGCTTACTCGGCAGCTCCCGCCCGAGGCGTCGGGAGGCGAAGCCAGCGACAGTGCGTTCACTCAACTCGAGTACTGGCCACTTCTCGATGCCACGCGGCCCACCCTCGTGGGGTACGTGGCAGTTCCCTCGAACCGGGGCGTGACTTTGCGCATGACCGAAGTCCGACCTGTTCGGGCGATGCGGGGCGGGTCGGACGCATCTCGTCCGCCGGGCATCGTGAGCTTCTCTGCCGACGCTTCGGGCCGGCTTCGCGAGATCTCGACGCTTGGCCCGGATGGCCTCGTCGTTGCCAGTCCGCTGGTCCGTCTGCCCGCTCCGTGACGTGGGGGCGATATCGCTTCGGTTCGAGGAGCTGCCGGTCGGCCTCGTTCTTTTGGGGGTCTGTGCGCCAAATTCTCGGGCCTCGGCGCGCTGCTGCGGTAGCCTCGCGTTCCGCCACGGCAACTGGCGGCCGAGCCAAGGCCATCTGCTGAGCACCGAGATCCATGTCCGTCCGTGACCGAATCCGAGATCCCAACATCTTCCGTATCTATGGCGCGACATTCGCGCTTGGGCTCGCCTATGGGATGGCCATCTCGCTCATCGCGGTCTTTCTCGATCAGCGCGGGTTCGGCAAGGATGCCATCGGCACGCTCGCTGCGTGGTTCGCGCTTGGGATCGTCTCGCTGTCTTTGCCCATGGGTGCGCTCATCGCCCGGTTCTCGGCCAAGGTGACCCTGGCGGCCTCTCTCGCCGGGTATGCCCTGAGCGTGACCTTGTTCCCGTTCATGGACTCCTACGGAGCCATCGCGGCAGTGCGGCTCTTTGACGGTGCCTGTTCCGTTGGCGTCTGGGTCAGCTCCGAGACCATTCTTCTCGCGCGTGCGGAGCGAAGGAATAAGGCCTTCGTGACGAGCCTGTACTCCATCATGATCGCCGTCGGGTACGTGCTCGGTCCGCTCTCTGCACGGCTTCTGGCTGGAATCGCCCCGTACAGCTTGGTATTCGTTGCGGCGGGGGTCATCGCTCTGGGCGCTTGCGTCTACGTGGCGCTGGCGGTCGATCGCGATCTGCCGTCCGCGGCGGGGGCGGCGATCGAGGCCAGTGCGGAAACGTTGGGGGGAGCGGCGCACTGCCAGTCGGACGCGCCATGTCGACATCCCGCTGCCGGGGATTTCCCTCTCGAAGCCGGTGCTTCACCCCAGTCGACACCCAGCTCGGCGGGGGCGATCCTGTGGCGCATCAAGAACTCCTGCTACGCCACGTTTGCCTATGGATACTTCCAGTCGAGCGTGGTGCTCTTCCTGCCTCTCTATCTCATCGAGCAGAAGGGCATACGCTCCGAGCAAACCATCCTCGTTCCCGCCTACTTCGCGGCGGGGATGCTGCTCTTCTCGAATATCGGTGGGCGAATTGGAGACACGCGGGGCCACCTTGGAGTGATGCGGATCCTGGCCGCCATCGGTACAGCGATGATTCTCGGCTTCGTCTACCTCGAGTCTTTCACGGTCATGGCAGCGGCCGTCTTCGTCGCCGGCGCCACGCTCGCCACTATCTCGCCGCTCAGCCTGGCGCTTCAGGGTGTCGTCGTGCGCCACGACGAATACGCCAGGGCCAACTCCCTCTACAACGCCTTCTACGCCCTGGGAATGCTGCTCGGTCCACCCATCTCGAGCCAGATTTTCGAGCGCTTCGGGGGGGGGCCGATGCTCTTTCACCTCGCGGCGCTCTGGGCTGGCTTCGTCCTGTTCTCGATGGCGTTCTATCGAGACGATCCGGCAGCGATTCGAGCCGGGGTACCCTCGGCGGGCGTGTCGACGGAGGCCTGACGTCGGCCCTCCC
>CAYRKE010000416.1:0-5096 GCA_964424695.1 uncultured Polyangiaceae bacterium | reverse complement strand
CTAAAAAACGTGTTCTTCTCGTCGAGGTGGACGTAGTACTCGCCCCGATCCAAGTCCACTTCGCCGCGGCTGTGAAAGTACCCCATGAGCCGTTCGACGCCGATAGCGAAGTGCCCGCTGCGGGCGAACTTGCACGGGACCTCCCCGGATGCGGTCGCGCGGACCTGGCTGAGCGGCTCCGCCCGCGCGGAGGCTCGACCTGGTGTAGTCGAGGGTGGAGCAGTGGGTGGCGGAGCCAGAGCGACGGCGGAACCTGGGACGGCAACCGGGTCCGAAGAGGCGCCAGCAGGCTGGCTCGCCACCGTCCCCTGGGTGACCGGCACCTCAGTCGAAACGCCGCCGACCGGAGCCTCCGTATCAGGTGGAGGCCGAACTGCGGCGCCGTTGTCGCTCCCCGACTGCCCCGCGGGAGGCGGGATTGTGCTCACGGCAGACTGAGACGGGCCGGGGCCCGTGTCTCGGCCTTCTTCGCCAGGCGCGGCCGGGGCTTTGACGCCGGACTGACCTCGCGGAGGCGATATCTCTTCGGAACGAACGCCTGACTGGGCACTCACCTCCGAAGCCAACGCCATTGCCGCCCCCATTGACAGCGAAGCCGCAAGCCGGCGGGCTCCGCCGCACCTCAGTACCACGCGACACTCATCGCTGTGTCGCCCCTGGGAGGCCGTCAGGCTGCTCATGTGCCCAGTGTTATAGGGCAGACGCAAGCCAATGCACCAGCAACGTCGGCTTTCGCGTTGCACTTTGCGCTGCGACCGCGGCCATGGTCGACGTTAGGTCGAACCCGAGCGATGATGGCGCGAATTGGGACGGCACCCCGACGGCTCGGAGCCGTGGGGTCTCGGTGGGATCAGTGCCCCTGGAGTGCAATTTTGCAATTTCACCCAAGCACACGTGGTCAGGCCGGTCTTAGTCCAATCGATGCTGTCCGTACCCCAGGAGAGGAGCCATGACGTCGAACGCCAACCCGAAGAGCCCAGCCACGCGCAAGATGGTCCTATATGCCGTCGGAATTGCGTCAGCCGTCGCAGTCATCGCGCTGGCCGTGACGTGGCTCATGAAGCCTCCCGCGCCCAAACGCGCTGGACCAATCCAGGCTCGCCTCGAGCTCGCCGCGGGCGAGGTCATGCTCGTCACCGGAGAGAAGCGCGAACCACTGATATCTGGAACCCCCTTGCTCGAGAATGCCAAGATTGAGACTGGACCTGCCGCGCGGGCACTGCTCCGACTTCCGGATGGCGGCAAGGCCTTCCTTCGAGGCGGCACCCGGGTCAGATTGGCCCCAGGAGAGGTGTCGCTCGATGAGGGAGAGTACTGGCTGGACGCACCGCCCACCGACCGAAAGCCGATCCTCCATCGCCATGGCAAGACCGAGATCGCTGCAAGCGACGCGGGCCTGAGCTTCAGCGCGAAGGGCGGCCAGGTAGTCGTGTATGTCGCCCGCGGAATGGCCCTAGCGAGTTCGAGCGAGGGGCGCGTCGAGGTTCAAGCCGGCGAACGCGCCGAGCTCGGAATGGGAAAGCCCCCCAGAGTCGAAGCAGTTGCCTTCTGGCAAGACTGGACAGGGGGAATGGCGGACTTCGACTCAGGCATAGACCTGTCGACCCCCGGAAGTGGCTCGCTCTATGGAGTCGACGACCAACGCCGCGGTGAGAAGCCAACGCGACTCGAAATCGCTCGACAAACCGTCCACGCCGCGGTGCGCGAAGGGATGAGCGAGACCAAGGTCGACCAAACCTTCTTCAATCCGTCGGATCACGCAGTCGAGGGTTGGTACTGGTTCACGATCCCACCTGGCGCCAGTATCACCGGTTTCTCCGTCGAGACCAATGGCGCACTCGTCGAGGGAGAGTTCGTCGAACGGCAGCGGGCATCGGCCGGCTACGCCGCGGCCAAGGAAAGCGGCCAATCCCCTGCAATTCTGGAATGGATCGATCGGGACACCTACCGCGCCCGCATCTATCCGGTCCCGGCGGGCAGCAGCCGCCGCGTCGTCGTCCGATACATCGAGCTCACGCCCGTGTTCGAAAAACGTCTCAGCTACATCTACCCCATGGGTGCCGGGTCTCCGGTCCGCATCGGCGAGTTCTCCCTCACCGCGGATCTCGGCGACGCGGGGCCGAAGATGAAGCTCACGACCCTCGCCGATGCGCGAATCGAAGATGGGGGGAAACGGGTCACGCTGCGACGCTCCGGCTACACGCCTCGCGCTCCATTTCAGCTCGAGGCCGTTGTCCCGAGCGGCCGCAAACCCCTCCGCTTGGCGCGCTTCCAAACTGGCAGCGACTCGGCCGACTTCGTCATGGCACGCTACGTCCCGGACGTGGATTGGACGAAGCTCGCAGCTCCCCCCGGCGACGTCGTGGTGGTCGTGGACACCTCTGCCGCTGGCGACGACACCGAGCGGCAGCTGAAGGTGGCGGTGGCGGAAGCCGTCCTCCGAGCTCTCAGCGCGACCGATCGCTTCGCGTTGGTGAGCCTGGATGCCAGCGCGACCGTGCTTCACCCCAAGACAGGCCTCGCCGAAGCGAAGGACCCCGAGATCGCGCAAGCACTCACGGCCCTCGCCAACCATCCATCGGGCGGAGCCACCGACCTGGCGGCTCTCTTCGACGTCGCTCTTGCCCGGCTACACAACCGCCCTCAGCCAGCCGTGATCTACGTCGGCGATGGGGTCGCCACCTCAGGGGTAATCGCTCCGGAACAGCTCCTCGAACGCCTGCGTCGAGCACTCGGCACCTCCCAAGCGAGGCTCTTCACGGTCGGGGTCGGAAGTGAGGCGGATCATCCGCTGCTGCGGGAACTCGCGCGAGTCGGCGGGGGAGTCGCGGTACGCATCGACCGCGCTGATCAGGCGACAGGCAAGGCACTTGAACTTGCGGCCCAGTTGAAGACCCCGACTCTTACCGATCTCGAGATTGATCTCGGAGCAGGGCTCGATGAACCCTATTTCAGCACGGAGGGCCCACTGTCGCGCGGCCAGGAGGCGATCCTTCTGGCCCGCACGCACCATGACCTGCCCAAGGACGCCACGGTCAGCTTCCGGATCGCTGGCAAGACTGAGACCCGAACCTATCGCGTCGAGACAGACACCACCGTTGGGGCAGCCTTCGTTCCACGCCTCTGGGCCAGCGAGCAAATCCGGCGCCTGCTCGGCAGCGAACGCGGCATCGAGGCAGAACGCGGCAAGGTCGCAGCGCTCGGCGTCGAGTACGGTCTGATGACCCCATTCACCAGCCTCCTCGCGCTCGAAAGCGAGGAGGCGTACCAGATGATGGGCGTGCCAAGGCGACAATCCCCGCTCCGCGGGGTCACTCTCACCCAACTCGACCCCACCGCAGAACGTCGCCTTTCGACGCGGCTCTCGGCCTGGGCGACGCCACTCGAGGTGGGCTTCGGGTGCATGAGTTCGGAGTCCACCGCCTCCCGCCCTGCGGCCAAGGAGGAAGGCGCTTTGGCGCAGGGTTCCCCGGTCGTGGCGGGCCCGGCCCCAGCCGTCCCGTTCCCAACGAATGCCGACGGGAAGTCGATGGGGAGTGACCCGTCTCCAACGAGCCCTGCGGCTGCAGCCCCCGCAGACGCGACGATCCAGCGTGAGCAAGAGCCAGTAGGGAAACCCTCCCAAGAGCCCCAGCAGCGCAGCAATGATGAATACCGCGGCCTCCTAAGGGTGACTGAGGACGGCACTGGCCGTCGCGCGCTTGGGGAGGAAGGATCCATGGGGCAAAATCTTCGGCAGAAAGGGCGGCCCTCCGCAAATCCCCAGGTGGCCCCCCGGGAAGACGCGCGCGCCCAGTCCCCCGTGGGCCTCGCAGTCTGCAGCGATGCAGCGGCGCGACCGCTCTGGGACCGCGCTGTACTGTGGCGGCAACGATTGCTCGCAGCAACCGATGAGTCCGGTCTGCTCGAGCGCTACGACGCCGCGCGAAGAGCCTGCGAAATGCCAGACTGGCAATCTGAGCAGACGTTTCTCGTGCTGATGCAGCGCTTCGTCAGAAGTCCAAGCGGAGCGCGCGACGTGCTCGCTCACTTCGCGTCACGCCCGGAAGTGCAGAAGGTGATCGCCAGACTGATCCTGCGTCGCACCGCGAGTCCCGACCTCGCGACGGCGGTCCGCGCCGTGCTCTTCGGCTCCTCGGTGGATTGGCTGAACCTCGATCTCGAGCTCCAAGCAGTCGAGGATCCCAAGGAACAGATCGAGAAGCTTCGTCAGGTCGTGGCGACTGCCCCGGACGACCCGCGGGGAACCATGCTCCTCGTTCGGGCACTTCTCGCGGATAATCAGGCGGAAGCGGCGGTCGCCCTCGCCCGGCAGCTGCGCGACAACGGGCTGGTTAGTCCGGACCTTGCCCGCGATCTCGGGGACGTGCTGGCTCACGCAGGGCTCGATGACGAATCGGCCCGCACCTATTCGGAGATCGTGGAATTTGACGCTGAAGACCAGGACGCTCGTCGCCTGCTCGGAGACGTGTACCTTTCACACGGGTGGTATGACAGGGCCTATCGGCAATACGCGACGCTATGCGACCGGACTCCGACCGATGCCCTGGCTTGGCTCAGGCTCGCGGCAGCCGCCTCCGGCGCAGGCAGGGTCGACGAGGCGCTCCGCCTTGAGCGTCGCGTCGCAAGCCTCCAAGGGTCACCAGGGCCGGAGGACCCACGCCGCTGGGCACGACTCGCCTCAGCGGCTCGACTGGCGCGGATCCTTGGCGGCGACAAACGCCCGGACAGCGCAGAGTCTCCGCCCATCGCCGCCGTGGAGCGCAAGCTCCGTGAACTCCAACTCTTCAGCGGCCCTGGAGTTCTCGTGCTGGTGGCGTGGGAGAATCTCTTCGCGAATCTTAGTCTGGTAACCCTAGCTGACGGCAAGAAAACGCAGCTCGGGCAGAGTACCGATGCAGCACCCATCGGGCTATATGCCATCCTGCTGGCCCCCGCCGACGCAAAGGCAGCCACGTTCAAGGTGAAGCGCAGGACCTTGGCCGAGAAGAGCGAGCTTCCCATGGAGACGCTCACCATCACGTGGGACGGCAAGCAGTTCCAGGTCAAGAGACAGCAGATGAAGCTCGATATCAACGCTGAAGAGGTGACCCTCT
>CAYRKE010000415.1:0-5177 GCA_964424695.1 uncultured Polyangiaceae bacterium | reverse complement strand
GGGGATGGCAAGGCTCCGTAGCCTTGGGGCTTGCAAAAGACCGCTCCGAGCCCTATTTCCTGACCCGATGGATCGTCTCAGGAGCTCCTCGATCCCCAGACCCCGTTGGGCCATGGCACCGATGGCTTGGACAACCATGGCGCTCGTCGTGGGGTGCGCTCGCTTTCGTTCCTTCAACGACCAAGCGAATGGGCCACCGCCGCCCCCAACGCCAACGCATGCGGCTTGGGTCGTGCCAATGCCTCAAGCGCCTTTGCAGTCGACAGCCACTGCCTTCGAGTCACCTCAGTCCTTGGCATCCACCGATGCCCCAGGCGGCGATGTGAGCTCCCAGCCCAGGGCACCCATTGCCCCCGAGCCCAGGGCACCCATTGCCCCCGAGCCCGAAACCAGTGACGCAGGCGCCGACGGCACTGACGTGACGGACAAACCTGGGGCGGTTGCCCCCCCAGCAGCCACCGCAGTCCTCACTTCCCCTCGCCGCATCCCGTCATTTCGAGAAGCGATGCCGGAGCCCGTCCTACCCCAGTTGGCGCCCGCGATGGCGTACCTCAAGCTTTCGTTGTCCCAGTGCAGGAAGGCAGTCAGCGATCGCAAGCTGCCCTTTGTGCGGGCCAAGGGGGCACCAGGCGTCGCGATACCAATGCGCTTCGATGGATCCATCGACGGCGTCGAGTTCCACGTTCCCGGGAACACCAGCAAGTTTGGAATCCTCGACTGTCGTTTGGCGTTGGTGCTGGCTGATCTGGCGCCCATTCTCAGAAGCCACGGTGTGGTTGCCGTCAGGATCGACAACATGTATCGCCCCAATGCTCGCTTCAAGGGTGGCCTCAAACAGAGCCAACACGCATTGGGGCTCGCCGTCGACGTCTTCGCTTTCGTGTTCAGTGATGGCGTTACCCTTGAGGTCGAGGACAGCTGGCGCTCGCGGATCGGCGCCCCCGTATGTGGACCGGAGGTCCCGAGCGAGGGGCGTAGCCCCAGTGAGATGCGACTGAGGAACCTGGCCTGTGACATCGCCAGGCACGGGTTCTTCCATCATCATCTGACTCCAAACTTCGATGGCGCGCACCGCAATCACTTCCACTTCGATATCAAGCAGGGCGTTCGCACCTACTCGATCAGCTGATGATCGTCGCATCAATCCTCCACCTTCACAGCCGCTCCGCTGAACGACCACGAGGGGCACGATACCGGTACGGGCCATCGTCCGCGGAACGCTACTTCTTGAGGTAGTCCTTGCTGATCACTTTGGTGGAGGACGCGCCGGCCTTGGCCTTGAGCTTCGTCTCGGAGCGATAACCTTGCGTCGATTCGGCGTAGTCGTTGATGTTCTCCGCCGGGGTTTCTGCGCTCCGTTGCGAGCCTGTGGAATCCATCTCGGTGACGAATCGCTTGACCGAGGCCGGGGCTACCGCCGGCGCGGGTTTGGGGGCCTCGCCGCCGCGTGTCGTGATGGCATCGACCGCCGCGGTGTTGACCAACGTATCCTCGAAGAGCTCGAAGAGCTGATGATTGGCAAACCACCGCAGGCCCCTGATCTCACCGTCGACGGCGTAGGCCAGACCTACGATGTCGCGAACGGATGTGACACTGCCCAGGTGCTGCGCGACTCGCTCCGATAGCGCATCCTGCTCCTTGCGGATCGCCTCGTCGTCGAGGGTTGCCATCAGTGTTCCAGAAGAAGCGCTCTTCTTGTTGGCGTCATTGACCTTGCCGACTTCCGCCCAAACCGTTCCCTGATCTGATTGGTACTGACCCGCAGCGCGCACCTTCGCGGTGGCAAGTGCCCTCACGGCGCTGAATTTGCCCTGGGTCGCTACACCAGCGCGCGTCGCCGTCCAGCGCCCGTGTTCGACGCAGAAGGCATCGACAGAGACTGTCGAGTGGGGATCGATCACGAAATCTTGCCCAATCTGTCGATCCTGCTTTCCCCCTTTCACCACGGTGCCGGCAAGCACGTAGATGGGTATCTCCCCCTTGTTCTCCACCACCAGGGTGTTCACGGCCGCTTCGCCGCCGAAGACTGTCGCGTTCTGGGCCATTTGCTGAGGACTCTGGGCGCTCTGAAGTAGCACTCTCTCATCACCCCGGCGCGTGGGGCCCGCTCCCGCCCCAACCTCGCGGACTTCGGCGTCCAGTTTGGCCAACGCAGCGTGCAACGTCGTGAACTTGCCCAGATCGGGTTGTGACTTGGCGAGCACTGGGAACACCGTAAGGTTGTCGAAAGACTTGGCCGGACCGATGACCACGCCCTCCTCGAGCTCGTCCTCGCTCACCCCCTGCTGCTTGCGACGCTCGAGCGCCTTGGTCGCCGCAGCAGGGGCCACCTTGCTGCTCTCCTTGCCCTTGATCGCGCTCTGCGTAGAACGAGTTCCGATGCTGCTGTCCGGAGTGGCGTCTCCCGCAAGCAGGCGAGCGCTCGACTGACAGCCAACGACGAGAGTCGCCCCCAAGAGACAGAGAACCAACCAGGAGAAAACCCCCATCTCCAGCGCCTGACGCGCATACTCGTGCCATCGATGTCGTGCCACGCTTGCCTCCTGCTCGACTGAGTGGTGCTCGGTTCTCGCGGGGGCTTGGTGTTGCCCCGCAACCGTACATCGAGCGGGAGGGACCATCTTGTGACACGAAACTTTGGTCGACACCGAACATTGGCTTCCCGGCCGCTGTCGTCCACTGCCGCACCGGCTGGGCTGCGCGAGGGGGCGCTCTCCACTGGCGAATTCGCAGACTCACTTCCGCGTGTGCGCCATCGTTCCCGGGCGCCGCAAGTGGCCATAATCCCGTCAGCCAAGGGTGGAACGGCTCCTCTACCAATGACGAGTGCCAGCAGTAAGCGACCGGAGTAGTGCTAGTCCTTCTGCGCCACAGACTCTGCGCGGCGGCCCCCCTGTCCCCCACATAGCCCCTCCGTTCCTTCGTATCGCGTGCGCTTCTCTCAACCCCGCTCGTCGGCTGGTACCGGCGGGCGGGGCCGAACCTTCCTTGTAGACTTCAGGGCTATCGCCTCCGGCTCCAGCTGCGGCGGCACCGCCGGACTGAGCCCGGAGCCGAGTCAATGGCGGCACCGGCAGCTGGAGAACACGCCAGCAGGTTGGTTGGTCCCAGAGCTTGCCAAGGACGGCGAGGTCGTTCCATACCGCTCGGAGCTCCCCGGACCGCCCGGAGTCGGTGGGACGTAGGACTTCATGGCTCAGCCCCCCTCCACACCCCAGCAGCCCATCCGGGATCCCATCGGCTGGTCCGAGCTCATCGGCACGGTTACTGGCGCCGCCTGCGTCTCCCGCATGGCCCGTCAGAGTACCTGGAACGGGTCCATCGGAATCGGGTGTAGCGCGTTCTCGTTCCTCTCGAGCGCTCCACCCGAGGCGGCCGCTGCATGAAGCCCCGCCACGGCATGGTCATCGGCAAGTTCTACCCGCCGCACGCCGGGCACCACCTGCTGGTGCGCACCGCCGCGTCCTTGTGCGAGCGCGTGAGCGTCGTGGTCATGGCCGCCACGGCAGAGACCATCCCCCTCGAGGCCCGGGTGCGCTGGCTCCGTGAGGTGCACAGAACCGACCCCAACGTGCGCGTCACCGGGGTACGGGACGATCATCCCGTGGACTATGAGAGCGACCCGATCTGGCGGGCCCACATCGCCCTGATGCTGGAGGGAGTCGCCCAGCTCGGCGCTGGGGCTGGCGCCAGCTCGGCGAGCGCCGGCCTCGAGGGCTCGGCGGAGTACGAGGGGTGGACCGTCGACCCGGGTCCCATCGACGCGGTGTTCACCTCCGAGGACTACGGCGCGGAGCTTGGGGAAAGGCTGGGCGCGCGACACGTGGACGTCGACCCACTGCGCCTCCTGGTGCCGACCTCGGGCACGGCCGTGCGCCAGAGCCCAGAGCAAACCTGGGATTACCTCGCTCCGCCGGTGCGTGGCGGCTTGGCGCGACGGATCGTCGTGGTGGGTGCGGAGTCCACCGGCAAGACGACCCTTGCCAGTGAGCTGGCGGCCCGGCTGCGGCAACGCGGACGCGCCTTGGGGCTCACCCGGTGGGTCCCAGAGTATGGTCGAGAGCACACGGCACTTCTCTTGGCGTGCCAGCGCGGCCAAGCCCAACTCGACGGAAAGCCACCGCCCAGCTTGGAGGAGCTAGTCTGGCCCTCGGAGGCCTTTCTGGCAATCGCCCGAGAGCAGAACCGCCTGGAGGATCGGGAGGCCCGGAGTGGCGGCCCGGTCCTGATCTGCGACACGGACGCGTTCGCGACTGGGATATGGCACGAGCGGTACGTGGGGCAACGCTCGGCCGCGGTGGACGCCCTGGCGCGCCACCATCCCCTCTACCTCCTCACCCACGACGAGGACGTGCCCTTTGCGCAGGATGGGCTCCGCGACGGTGAACGCATCCGCCACTGGATGACCCAACGCTTCGTGGAGAGGCTCGAGGCGAGCGGGCGCCGCTGGTGCTGGATCCGGGGACCGCGCGAACAGCGGCTGGCTCAGGCGGAACGAGCCGTGGACGCGCTCCTAGCCGAGGGATGGGGGCTCGGATGAGCCATCCGTTCGCGCAATCACCCGCCTGCATGATGAGTTGCCCGCCCAGGCCTTGGTGAAACCGTTCCGTCAGGTAGTGCTCGAGAGACTGTCTGACGAGGTAGCGTAGGTGGCGTTCCCCGAAGATCACGAACTGGTCCAGGCATTCGCTCCGTATCGTCCTGACGAAGCGCTCCGCGTGAGGCGAGCAGTTCGGACTCCGCGCCGGGATCCGGACACACTCGACGACGGCGGACTCGAGTAGCGCCGTCCATGCGTTCGTGTAGAGCGGGTCACGATCGTGAACTACACCGGAGACGTCGAAGATCCAGACTGTTTCGGCGTGATGAACCGTGCGAGAATCGCCTGGTGACAGATTTCTGGACAGTTCGGGTAACGGCCCCGCCGAGAGCGCGTACTGGTCGAAGTGAATCAGTCTCCAAGTGATACAGGGAGATGGCGAGCCTCGGCTTGAAGCGCGCAATGGTTCCGGCGGCACCACGAAGAGCCAGCCGTTCCGCTCCTTCGATATCCATTTTGATGACGTTGACGCGATCGAGGGAACGCTGTGTGACGTAGTCATCGACAGTGATGGTCTCCACGGATTCCTTGCCTGTCCCGGCTCCTTCCCTTCCCCCGCTCGGCTTGACCAAGCTCC
>CAYRKE010000414.1:0-5183 GCA_964424695.1 uncultured Polyangiaceae bacterium | reverse complement strand
ACTGGAATTCCACCGCTCCGGGGATTGCGCGGCAATCCTTTTGAGGTCGGGCTTACCCTCTGGGGATTGCGCGTAAGTAGCCGCCACAAGCCTTGGCCCCGTCATGCATTTGGGAACGGCCTACCAATGCTACTTGGCTCGCGATGAGCGCCTACGCCGCGTCAGGCCGAAGACCAATCCAGCGAGCAAGAGCAGTCCGCCGCGCGTACTGCCCGTACTCACAGGTACTCGACAACCGCAGCCAGAGTCCGAGTTCTTCTTGGACCCGCCATCGCCAGCAGCACCAGTCGCGCCAGCGCCGCCTGCCTGACCGCCGCCTCCTGCCGCAGCATCTCGCGCTCCGCCCTTGGGATCGCCGGGCGCATCGGTGGCGGACCCGCCGTTGTCAGCGCCGGCGCCTCCGCCATCCACGGCGGGGCCCCCCCCGTCGGTTGCCGCACCTGCCGCGTTGGAGCTGCCACTCGTTGCGGCATTGCGCCCGCCCGTGGAGTTGGCGCCCGCGGCGCCGCCGTTGCCTTGCCCTGGGTTGCCCCCGCTTCCGCAATCCGCGATCAGCGTCGCCGTGCATTGATTCGTACTGGACTGGCAGGTATCAATCGTGCAGTCGTCCTCATCCCCGCAATCGGCATCCGAGACGCAACACCCAACGCTTGCCACGTGGAGGCAGGTGTGGCTCGTGGCCTCGCAGGCATCGAGCGTGCAAGGATCGGCGTCGATGCAGTCACCGGGCAACTGGCAACACCCCTCGATCGCCGTAACGTGACACGTGCCCGTGGCGGCGTCGCAGGTGTCCGCGGTGCAGGCGTTGCCGTCGTCGCAGTCCGCTGCAGCGTCGCAGCAGCCGGCCACTCCGCGCGTGTCGCACCGGTTCGTCGAAGCGTCGCACACGGATACCAGGCAGCTCGATGATGAGCCGCAATCATCGTCCGAGGTGCAGCAGCCCGAGGTTGGTGTCTGGGTGCACTGGTGCGTGCTCAGGTCGCAGCTCCCCGATGTGCAGGCGTCATCGCTCGCGCAGTCTGCGTTGGTTCGACAGCAGCCCGCCACCGGTGCGCTGGTGCAGGCATGGGTCACCGCGTTGCAGCTGTCGACCGTGCAGGCGTCTCCATCGTCGCAATCCGCCGCGGAAGCACAGCAGCCGGTAGCGATGTCGCTCATGCACAGGCCCGACGCCGCATCACAATGGTCGCTCGTGCAGACGTCGCCATCGTCGCAGTCCGCCGCGGCGCTGCAGCAGCCGGGGATACCGGCATGGACGCAGCGTCCAGTCTCGAGGTCGCAACTATCCGCTGTGCAATCGCTCTCGTCGCTGCAGTCCTCAGCTGAAGTACAGCAGCCGGCGATCGCGGCGTTGGAACACTGGCCTGTGGCCGAGTTGCAGGCGTCTGCGGTGCAGGTGTCGCCGTCGTTGCAATCGGCCGCAGAGCGGCAGCATCCGGCGACCTCCGTGTGGCTGCAGAGCCCGGTGATGGCCTCACAAGTGTCTGTCGTGCAGACACTTCCATCGTCGCAATCGGCAGCAACCTGACAGCAGTCTTCGACCGGGATGGTGCTGCACGTCCCCGTGGCGACATCGCAGGCGTCTGCGGTGCAAGTGTTGCCGTCACTGCAGTCTGCCACCGTGGTGCAGCAACCGCCGATCGCCGTGAAGGTGCACACCGAGCCGCTGCAGCTGTCCGCGGTGCAGCCGTTGTTGTCGTTGCAGTCCGCCGCGGACGTGCAACAACCGCTGACTTCGACGTGCGCGCACTGCCCGGTCGCTGGATTGCAGCTGTCCGTGGTGCACGTATCACCGTCGTCGCAGCCGGGGGAACCGGCGCAGCAAGTGCCGTCTGAAGTGTGCGTGCAAGCGTTGTTCGTGCAAGCGTCCGTGGTGCAGGCGATCGCATCGTCGCAGTCGGCTGCGGTGATGCAGCAGCCAGAGAGGGAACCGTGAACGCACTGGTTATTCGTGCACGTATCGGAGGTGCAGAGATCGCCGTCGTTGCAATCCGCCTGTTCCCCACAGCAATTCGGAATCGCGCTGTGTGAGCACGTCTGGCTTGCCGCTCCGCAGCTATCCGTGGTGCACACGTCCCCATCATCGCAGTCCGCGCTCGACTCGCAGCACTCTCCTACCGCAAAGTGCTCACACTGGCCATTGGATGTGTCGCAGAAGTCGTACGTGCACTCGGTGTCGTCGTCACAGTCGGCGACCGATCTGCAGCAGATGGGCACGGTGGTCGTCACACATTGATTGCTCGTGCAGGCGTGCGACGTGCAAGGGTCCGCGTCGTCGCAATCTGCCGCATCGTGACAGCATCCGGCGACTGCGATATGGGCGCAGACGTTGCCCGTACAAGTGTCCGTGGTGCAGGGGTCACCGTCGTCACAGGCAGCGCCGGGCGAGCAAGCGGAGCCCGTGGAGATGGCCTCGTATGCGCCGATGTCCGGACTCCCAACCCGAGTCCGGGGCGCGAAGCATTTCGCGACGCCGCCGTCACTGATGTAATCATAGTCGATCGCATAGTGCCACCAGCTGAGTTCCCCAGATTCTTGGCGAATGCAGTTGGGATCGAAGCCGATGTCCGTGGTAGGGGCCGTGCTGGTGCCTCCCATGTCGACCAGGGTTGCGGCGGTGGACTGGAGATGGAAGTCCAACAGGCCCGTCGTGGAGACGAAGAACGAGGCATCATTCGGATCGTCCAGCAGAACGTTGTGGTCGGCCGTGATGCCCGCGAGGTTGGCCAGGGCGGCATTCCCACCGAGGCCTGCCGCCACATTGTTCCGAAGTAGCGCTCCCGAACCGCTCGAAAGGAGGATTTCACTACCCGACGAGCCAGCGGAACTGGCGGAGTTGCCGTAACACGTGTTGTTGACGATCTGGGGAGCCTGGACGCCCGTAGCGGCGATGCAACCACGGCCGTTGAGGAACCCGAGGTTGTTGCTCAGCGTCGCACCCTGGCTTCCCGGCTCGACCCAGAATCCGACCGCATCCAAACTGCCACCGTTTTCGAAGGCGACTGTCTGGCGCACGATGCCGTTCGAGGTCGAATCCAATTTCACGCCTGTGCCGTTATGCGCGACGATCGACTGTTCGATCAGGATCCCTGACGCACAGAACGCTTGGATGCCAGCGTAGCTGTTGCCGTCCGCAATGCAGTTGATGAACTGGACGTTGCCATTCGCGGGTGTCGAGCAGTTCGAGCCGTTGGGGAAGTTGTGCATCCCGACGGGGTTATTGCGTGAGGCGATACCCACGAAGCGGATGAACTCGGCCGTTCCCCCCACAGCAGCGCCCCCACTTCCTCCGCTCTCGGCGTCGAAGATGGGGAGTTCGCCGGGATAGGCGGCAAAGGTGACCCAAGCGCTCGCCGTGCCGGAGTTCTGAGCCGCGAGGTGGACGGCGTACTCACCGCCGCGGAGGTACACGGTGTCACCGGCAACCGCCGCGGAAACCGCCGTGGTGACGTCCCACGGTGAAGCTTCGGTGCCATCTCCGCTCGCCGTACCGCCCGGGGACACATAGTAGGTCTGCTGCGCGTGAGCGACAGGTGCTGTGCAAAATGCGGCCACGAGAGGCAAGAGGCGCACGCTATTCCTCATCAGATTCTCCATCAAACCGGGAGAATAACCTTACAGGGGCCGCGCGGGTTTGAGAAGAGCCATCGCAGGAGGACGGCGACGAAGCCAAGCTGCCGCGTGGGGTGGAGCTACGATTGGGTGCGACAAGCTCACCCAGGCTGCAGCGAACCCGGCCGCAGTGCGAATCCGGCCGCAGTGCGAACCCGACCGGCGCTGGCATGCCCGGCGGAGCGCGCGCCTCCCGGCGCCGAGTGACCAGCAGCAGAGCTCGACGGATCCGAGCGATTCCCTGCCGCGATTCGGCAGACCAGCAGAATTCTTCAGTATGCTCGTGTTGAATTCAGCTCGCCGCGAGGGGACCCGCGGCCCCCGGCCGGGGCGAGTTCGGGGTGAATGTGGAGGCTATCGCGGCGCGCGGTTCGGTTTCGCTGCGCCACGACGCCCTGCTCGAGCAAGACGCGCGACAAGAACCCCGGGGCAAGGTGAGATTCGGGTGTCTCTGAGGGCGGAGTGAGTGGAAAGCTGGTCGCCGCACCGGCTCCTCCGGTTCGCTCTTGTGACCGCACCAGTCGATCGAGCTGCTGGCCGGCACGATGTAGCAGGGCAGAATCCCAAACGCGAGCCCTAGGTCAATGAATGCGCCACTCCCAGCGTGGAGCAGGGTTAGTGGGCATCGAGGGGAAAGGTTCCCCAACAGACTTGCGTGCCGTCAGTGAGAATGCCGCAAGTGTGATTTCCCTCTGCGCCCAGCTGCTGGAAGGTTTCCCCCACGGGCGGGGTCGATTGACCGTCGGCGTCGTCTCCCCAGCACAGGACGGTATCGTCGTCACTGCGAATACCGCAGCTGTGATTGTCGCCGGTGACTATCTGTGAGAACGCGATACCCGGCGGGGCGGAGGATTGCCCATAGGTATCGTCTCCGAAACAGATGGCTGCGGCGTCGTTTGCCGGAATGCCGCAGGTGTGGTTTGCGCCGGCCGAAATCGCGCTGCAGACGAGACCTTCCGGAGCCGACGTCTGGCCGAGGCGATTGTCGCCCCAGCACATCACCAGTCCGTCTGAGCGGTTGATGGTGCACGCATGGGCCTCTCCGGCGACGACGTCGACGGCCGCGTCGACAGTGGTCGGCACGTCGCACTGGCCGTAGGTGTTGTCGCCCCAGCACTCGGTGGTACCGTTGGTCGTGCGAATACCGCAGGTAAAACCGTTGCCGCCGACGGTTTTGGTGAATCGCCGGTCTTCGGGGGGAGAGGCTTCATCGTCTTCATCTCTTCCCCAACAAATCAAGGCGCCGGTCGCCTCCTCGACACCGCAGGCGTGGGATGCGCCGGTGGCGAGATCGCTGAACCGGATGCCGTCCGGGGCAACATTTTGGTCCCACCAACTGTATCCCCAACAGGATGCCCCATGGTCGGCGCTGCGAATGCCGCACGTGAAGTCTCCGCCGGCGGTCAAGAATCTGAAAATGCTCCCGGGAGGAGATGCCTGTCCGACGTCATTCCCGCCCCAGCACTGGATCCTGCCGTCAGCAGATCGGATACCGCAGGCATGGTTGCTTTGCGTTGAGATCTGATCGAACGCCACGTCCAACGGCGGAAAGAGGGTGCTCGTTTCAGGAG
>CAYRKE010000413.1:3866-5235 GCA_964424695.1 uncultured Polyangiaceae bacterium | reverse complement strand
AACCAGATCAAGACGATTGCCCTGATGGGAGCCCTTTCGGCGTTCGTTGTGGGTCTCGGTGCATGGGTCGCGCCGGGAGCCCTCTATCTCTTCGTTGCCCTTGCGCTTGCCATGAACTTGGGGGCGTACTTCTTCTCCGATCGCCTGGTGCTTCGGATGCACGGTGCCAGGGAATTGCATCCGCACCAGGCTCCCGATCTCTACGCCATGGTGGAAGAGCTGGCGGTCCGGGCGAGGATCCCCATGCCGCGGCTCTACCTGATCCCGGAGATGCAACCCAATGCCTTCGCAACCGGCAGGAATCCAAAGCACGGAGTGGTTGCCGTCACGGAGGGCATTCTTCAGGTTCTGTCGCCTCGCGAGCTTCGCGGCGTGATTGCCCACGAGCTGGCGCACATCAAGAACCGGGACATCCTCATCTCCAGCGTTGCTGCTGCCGCGGCGTCGATCATCACCTACCTGGCCCACGCCCTGAGTCTGTCAGCGATCTTTGGAGGGGCGAGCGCGGAAGAGGACTCGGAGTCGGGCAGCCCGTTCGGCGGGTTGGTGGCGGCCTTGGTCGCTCCGCTCGCAGCGACACTGATTCAGATGGGGATCTCGCGCTCGCGGGAGTACCTGGCAGACGAAACAGGAGCGCAGATCAGCGGTGACCCCGAGGCATTGGCCAGCGCTCTGATGAAGCTCGAACGAACCGCCGAGGTGGTGCCAGCGCAGACCTCCCCGGCAACGGCAAGCCTCTTTATCGTCAATCCGTTCGGCTCGGTGGAAACCGTGTCCCGGCTCTTCTCGACCCACCCCAGCACGGCCGAACGCGTCGCGCGGCTCTCCAGGATGGCAGGCCGCTTCACTCCACGGGAACGATTCATACGGCGGCGTCACGCCTTCGGGATATGAGTTCAACGAGTGCCCCGCGTTGGTCGGTGCAGAGCTGATGCAGCCCGCACCGAAACAGCGGGGCATGATGCTTGGCTGTCCCCAGATGGCGGTCAACGCTCGCTCAGGAGACACTCTGGATGACCATACAGACAATCGGTTCCTGGCCCCTCTGGGCTGCCTTTCTCGCCTTCGTCGTGGCGATGCTCGCGATCGACCTCGGCGTTTTCCACCGCCGCGCCCACGAGGTGAGTCTCAAGGAGGCCGCCACCTGGAGCGCCGTGTGGGTTGGTCTCGCAGCCGTGTTCAACGTGGGTGTGTACTTCCTGGCGGGTTCGGAGCGCGCCCTCGAGTTTACTACCGGGTATGTTCTCGAGAAGGCGCTGGCGGTGGACAACATCTTCGTGTTCGTCGTCCTCTTCGCGGCCTTCGGTATCCCGGCGCTCTACCAGCACCGCGTTCTCTTCTGGGGGGTCCTCGGAGCACTCGCCTTGCG
>CAYRKE010000413.1:0-3766 GCA_964424695.1 uncultured Polyangiaceae bacterium | reverse complement strand
GGCGTCATCAAGAAGTTCACCTACCTCAAGGTCGGGCTGTCCTTCGTGCTGATCTTCGTCGGTGCCAAGATGGCGCTCGTCGACGTCTACAAGGTGCCGATCGCGGCTTCGCTGGGAGTGATAGCGACCATCCTGGCCATCTCCATCGTCGCTTCCCTGTGGAAGCCGGCTGCCGCCGAGGCAGGAGCCGAAGAAGGCACTGCGCCGTGATGGCGCGCCCCTGAACCAGCGCAACAGACACGAACCGGCCTTCACGTCGTGCGCCTCGGGAAGCGCCACGCCGCTAGAGCCCTTGCGTCTCTCGTGTGTTGGGCGGTAGAGGTGCGAGAGTGGCAGCAAGGCATTTCGACAACCAGGGCGGACAGGGGTTCGACCCGGCAGCGTCCCCGGCACGCGACGACAGCTTCCCGGTACCGCCGCGACGCGTCGTTCATGTCCTCACCGTCCCACTGTCGCTGCGGTTTCTGCGGGGACAGTGCCGACACCTTCGCGAGCGCGGCTATGAGGTTCACGTTGTCTGCTCGGCTGGGCCTGAGCTCGATGCCTTCGCGCGCGAAGAAGGCGCGCACGTCCATACCCTGCGGCTTGGCCGTCGCATCACGCCGATTCGGGACGTGCAGAACCTGATAGGTCTCATCGCACTACTCAGACGCCTCCGCCCCAGCGTTGTTCACGGCCATACGCCGAAAGCCGGCCTCTTGGCGAGCATCGCAGGGTTCATCGCCGATGTCCCAGTTCGAGTGTACAGCCTGCGGGGCTTGCCCCTCGAGACCGCGAAGGGAAGCAAGTTGCGGCTGCTCACGGCGACGGAAAGGGTCGCCTGCGCATGCTCCGGTGACGTCATCGCCGTCAGTCACTCCCTGATGCGCGAGGCGCTGGCTCGCGGCCTGTGCCCGCCCTCGAAGATGCGGGTGCTGTGCTCCGGAAGCAGCGGCGGGGTTGACGCGGTGCGCTTCGATCGCACGCGTCTCGGTCCGGCAACGCTCAGCAGCTTGCGCTCGCAACTCGGGATTCTGCCCGAAGCCCCCATAGTCGGCTTCGTCGGACGGCTGACGAAAGACAAGGGGCTCGTCCGCTTGATGGAGGCTTGGGCCACGTTGAGGGTTCGCGTTCCGGATGCGCGGCTCCTGATTGTGGGCTCTGAGGACGGCACTGATCCTCTGCCCCATGACTGCCTCGAGGCCATCAAGGTGGACCCTCGCGTCTGTCGCGTCCCGTTCACAGAGTCGATCGAGCCTCTCTACGGATTGATGGACGTCCTGGTCCTATTGAGCGAACGCGAGGGTTTTCCCAATGTCGTGCTGGAGGCGGCCGCGATGTGTGTTCCCGCGGTCGTGCTTCGCGCCACGGGCAGCATGGACGCCGTCGTGGACGGGAAGACTGGGCGAATCGTCGACCGCGAAGACCGAAGCGGGCTCGTCGAGGCACTCGCAGGCTACCTCGAAAACCCCGACCTCCGGGTGAGTCACGGGCGCAATGCTCGAGCCAGAGTCGAGGCCGATTTCCGCCAAATGCCCATCTGGGAGGCCATCACCGCCCGCTACGACTACCTCCGCAAACGCCCACGGCAGCGGGGCCTGAGGCGCGCGATCAAACGCAGCCTCGACGTGGTGCTCGGAGTGGCGCTACTTGCCGGCACCGCGCCCCTGCACGCTCTCGCGGCGCTCGTTCTGTTGGCTGTCCAGGGCCGCCCGGTGCTCTTCACTCAGCCGCGAGTGGGCTACCAGGGCCGAGTGTTCCTGCTCCGCAAGCTGCGTACCATGAGCAACGCTCGGGGTCCCGATGGGGCGCTGCTACCCGACGAGGCGCGGCTTGGGCGCGTTGGCGCCGTGATCCGCTCCCTGAGTCTCGACGAGCTGCCCCAACTCTGGAACGTTCTGCTGGGAGACATGAGCCTGGTTGGCCCGCGACCGCTGCTCCCCGAGTATCTTCCTCGCTACACTCCCGAGCAGGCACGGCGCCACGACGTCATGCCGGGGCTCACCGGATGGGCCGTGGTCAACGGGCGAAACTCGACGTCGTGGGCCGAGCGACTCGCCCTCGACACCTGGTACGTCGATCATTGGAGCCTAGCGCTCGATCTCGAGATCCTGCTGCGCACGGCATCCACCGTTCTGCTGAGGCGCGGCGTATCGAACCCCGGCCATGTGACAATGCCAGCGTTCATGGGAACCTGAGCCAGGATTGGCGGCTTCGCCTGCCTTCAGCCACACCCCGGCGCGCGACTTTTGGCTGATCGGCCTGCTCGTCCTCTGTTTTTCCTGGCGACTCCCATTGGGAGGGGGGGCGCCGTTCACGCGCACGAACCCTGGTGAGCGGCCATCGGCCGAAGCGAGCCCGAGCCTTCTTCGAGGCCCGCCGCCGCTGAGTTGCTGTTGGCGTGCACTGCTCCCAGAAGGGTTGTATAGGGCGGCCGTAGGCCCCTCGGGCACGGCAGCGAAAGGACCCCGGAAGATGAGTATCCAGCAAAAGGCCGAGAAAGTGTTCGCCTCGCACCTGAAGAGCAATCCCTATCCGGGCCGTGGGCTGGCCGTGGGCCGCAACGAGCGCAGCGATCGCTGGCTCATCGTCTACTTCATCATGGGCAGAAGTGAGAACAGTCGTAATCGCAGGTTCGTCAAGGACGGCGAGCGGCTGTTCACCGAACCGGTCGATCTGTCCAAGGTGACCGATCCGAGTCTCATCATCTACGACGCCATCCTTGCGCTACCCGGTATTCAGGTGGTGAGCAACGGTGACCAGACGAGCACGGTCCGTTGTGGTCTCGAATGCGGCGGCACCTTCGAAGGCGCCCTGGCCACCCGTGAACGCGAACCCGACGCGCCCAACTTCACGCCCCGCATCACGGCGATGCTCGACGTGCGCCCAGACCACAACAACCTCACCTTCAGTGTCCTGAAGGCCAACGCGGCCGACCCAGCGCAGACCGACCGCTACACGATTCGTCCTGCCAACCCTTCTGCGGGGATCGCCTACGGCTTGACCACCTATATGGGCGATGGCAATCCGCTACCGAGCTTCACGGGCGATCTCTTGACCTTGCCGCTCGTTGGCAGCCCGCAGGCCGTCCTGGACGCCTATTGGGATGCTCTCGATCCCAACAACCGCGTTTCCCTGGCCGTCAAGGAAGTGCGGGACGACGGAACCGTCTCGGAGTTCCTGGTGCGCAACCGGCACGCGTGAACGCGCTTTCTTCGTAGTGCGCGCGACGCACGGGCATCAGCAGGGCCATAGACTCGAAGCACGTGACCGCTCGGGGCTTCCAGCTCCCAGGCCGGTACCCGCTGCCGCTGCTCCTCCCCAGAGGCGCTATCGAAGTCGGCTTCAAGTTTCACAGGAACCAGTCGAATGCCAGCATCCCGGGCCTTCGCTGCCGACGGCTCCCCTCGCTTCAGATGCCAGCGCCACCACATCAGCGAGTGTGCGCGCAGCTCCTGCTCTGCCGCGAACTCCGCTGCCTTCTTCCCGCTCTTCTCCCACTCGCGGACCAGCCGCCTCCACTCTGCCGCGTTCCGTGCCTTCGCCCTAACGTGTCCTGTCGGCAGCGCTTCGAGCAGGTGACGTTCATGACCTGCTCGATATGTCCTACGAACGAGGGCACCCCAACCCTTCCCAGTGCCATGGCGGATTAATGGCGCTAACCATCAACCCGTCATTGACGATCTGTAGACCACGTAACACCCTAGGTACCCGCATTCGGCAGTAGGACTGGGTGACCTAGCCGCAATGACCCTATGCGCCGCGTCCCAGCCTAGGTGACCTAGCC
>CAYRKE010000412.1:2582-5237 GCA_964424695.1 uncultured Polyangiaceae bacterium | reverse complement strand
GACAACTGTGCGGCGCCCGAGGGGGGATCCGCCCGTGATCCTGAAGGTGGGCGGCCAGGGGATCAAGGCCCGGACCGTCACTCGGCAATCCCGGTGCGGTTTGGGGGCGGCGCCAGCCGCTGCTGCAACATCTAGTCCTGAAGGTGGACCCGCCAGAGCAGGTGCGGGATCTGTGGCAGAGGTAGCGCCCGCAGCGGCGACCGAGGTAGCCGCAGGTGCGGGGTTTGTGGCAGAGGCAGCGCCCGCAGCGGCGACCGAGGCAGCAGCAGGGGCGGGGTCTGCGGCAGAGGCATCAGCAGGCCCCGCCTCCGTGGCAGGTGCGGCGTCAGAAACGCCGTCGGCGTCCGAGCCGCAGCCTACAACGCGGGACCGAACACGACGCGCAGCTTGCCGCCCTGACCGGCTGCTAGCGTGACCTCGCGGTTCGGACCGTCGAAGGTTTCGAGCGGGCTCCCATCGAGCGTCACCGATTGGATCTGCAGGGAGTCTTCATCCACGGCGACGGGGTTGAGCTGGACGGTCTGCTCCGTTTCGGCGGCTGGGATCATGTAGTAGAGCGCGACCGGCTCACGGTGGAGCAACAGGTTCCCGTACAAATAGGTGAACCAGAACGTCTCGGTCGAGTGGTATTCCACGTTGTACAGATTGCTCTTCGAGTTGCCCGACGGGGTACCGTCCAGGTTGTTCATCTTCCACGTGCCGCCATTGGTGTGATCGATCACGTACTGGGTGAAGAACTGCAGCCCCCGGTCTGCCATTTCCAGATACGTGTTCGCATCATTCTCGTTGCCCGCGATGTACCAGTTCGACAAACCACCGGTAATGGCTTGCTCGATCTGCCAACACTCAGCCATCAGGGTCTGGGCGCCAGTGCTCCAGTTGGCCGTCGTGTACGGGACTCCGCTTGCATGGTCGTAGCCACCGTTGTCGAGTACCTCAAAGATGAGCTTGCGAGCCGCGGCTTGGAAGCGCTGATCAGGATTGCGCATATACGCGCGGGCTAGGACCCAGGCCGACTTGAGCACGTGTCCCACGTCGTTGGCGGTGTTGGATGGAATGACGTCCCAGCTCGAATCGTAGAGCTCAGGGAAACCGAATTCGACGATGCTGAGGTCCATGTTTTCTGCCAGCCTGTCGACGACGATATTGGCCACTTCGACCATGCGCTGATGGTAGGTCGCAGGCCAGAGCAGCTCGGCCTGAATGGTATTGGTGGTCAGGGCGTCGACGGTGGCAGTGAATCCCTTGTTGCGCGGATTGCTGAGATTGCGGTTCACTTGATCGTAGTAGCCAAGTTGAGCAGGGTCCGAATCCCACATGCTCGCGTCGAGGGTGCTCCGCCCGTCCAGGAACCATTCGCACGCCGTGGCGTCGCGCGTGGCGTCACAGTACGCGCCGATGCCGAGCAGCGCGTAGTGCTGCACGAAGGCAGACTTTGACCCGTTGATCGAGTTCGGCGTGCCTAGCTCGTTGCCGGAGAAGTACCAGCCTCCGTAGGTGGAATCCCAACCGTGCGAGAAGAGGTGCTCGAGGGCGTGAGCCGCGTGGTCGAGATAGATCTCGTCGCCGCTTACCATGAACGCGCGCGAGAAGGTCCAGGCGTCGCGACTCGTCGTCACGAACCCTTTGGTGTGATTGCTTCCGACGCTACCGTCGACGGTGACGTAGCTGAAGAAGCCCCCATTGACGTCGTCCCGGGAGAGCGCGCGAAAATCGGCCAGTGATCTGAGAACGTCGATGGCGAGATCGGGATCGATCAGGTACTCGCTGCTGGGCGAGTAGGCGGCGCCGCATTCTTCGTCGACGAATCCGTCGCAATCGTTGTCCAAGAGGTCGTCGCAGAGCTCTGGCGACGATGGAATGCTCGGGACGCAAGTGAGGTCGGAACCGACGCAGGTGAGGATGCCAGCGGCGCAGACTCCGGGTACACCCGAGTCACAACTGGTTCCCATCTCATCGGTGACGCCATCGCAGTCATTGTCGGCGCCGTCGCACACCTCTTCCGTCGGGGCCACCGCTGGCACGCAAACCAGCGCGCCTTCGGTGCACGCCGTGGTGCCGGCCGAGCAAACGCCCTGCTGTCCAGTGGGGCACACCGCTCCCGCGCCCGGGTCCCCATCATCCACGACACCGTCGCAGTCGTTGTCGAGGCCATCGCAGACCTCCTCGGTGGGGATGCATGCGCAGAGGCTGCCGCAGTCTCCCCCGCAGTCGACGGTGGTCTCTCCCGGGTCGAGCAGGCCGTTCGTGCAGGTCATCGGCACGCAGACGTCATAGGTTTCCATCATGCCGAATCCGGGTCCATTGTTGGTGCCGCAGATCAAGCCATCCAGACATTGGGCGTTCGAGTCGCAGTCCCCCCAACCTGCGGCGCAGCGGCAGGTGGCTGTGCACGTGGACACTTGACCGTTGTCGGGGCAAGGCGGAGGCACCTCACAAGCAGGCCCTTGGTCCCCGCAGTCCCCCCCGCAGTCGATGGTCGTTTCTTCGGGATCGAGCAGACCGTTGGTGCAAGTCGCCGGCACGCAGACGTCATAGGTGGCTCCCATGCCGAATTTGGGGCCATTGTTAGTGCCGCAGATCGAGCCATCCAGACACTCGGCGTTCGAGTCGCAGTCCCCCCAACCTGCGGCGCAGCGGCAGGTGGCTGTGCAC
>CAYRKE010000412.1:0-2482 GCA_964424695.1 uncultured Polyangiaceae bacterium | reverse complement strand
GGCGTTCGAGTCGCAGTCCCCCCAACCTGCGGCGCAGCGGCAGGTGGCTGTGCACGTGGACACTTGGCCGTTGTCGGGGCAAGGCGCCCCACAAGCAGGCCCTTGGTCCCCGCAGTCTCCCCCGCAGTCGACGGTCGTTTCTTCGGGATCGAGTAGACCGTTGGTGCAAGTCGCCGGTACGCAGACGTCATAGGTGGCTCCCATGCCGAATTTTGGGCCATTGTTGGTGCCGCAGATCAAGCCATCCAGACACTGGGCGTTCGAGTCGCAGTCCCCCTCGCCAGCGTCGCAGGGCGCCGACGGCACGTTGCAGAAGTTGCTATCTCCGTTGGCGGTGGGATCCACAGCCTTGGTGACGGCTTGGTTGACGACCCCGAGCTCCCCTCCGTCGCCAGGTTTGTCGGATGAACCCGGGCTTCCGCAACCCAAGACGGTTCCTGTGAGGCCCGTCAGCACCACGAGCCAGCGGCGCGCTCCGGCGCCCGAACATGAGGAGGCATTGCCTCCGCAAACCTGCGTCCATACATCATGATTCATCCCCATACCTCCTGTTGCTTGGAGGCGCCCGTGGCGCAGTAACCAGAGACGCCCGTGGCGCAGTGACCCGACCTGGGCTCACGCTAGCACGCCCTTCGCGAAGCTTGCGAGGGTCATTGCTTCACCCCAGAGCACCGATCAGTCTGCCTGATGCCGAGAACGCCTGCCTCCGCGCAACCAGGCTGTGCGAGGCGCGCGCAGACAGACTCTCCCTCGCAAGAGCGGGATCTTTACGTAGGGGGTATTGGCAATACGGCGAGTGGGACAAGACATCCATCCCTTCTCGCGTGGGACACAGTGGTTGAATGCTACTGCGGGCCGGACCCATCAGTGTCAGCGTCATGAGCGAAGGGAGGCGTCGCCCGTTGCTCGAGCCCGATCGCAATGCCCAAAGAGCGCACGTAGCGATCGGACCCAAACCACCGCCACCAGTACTCGCTGCGTGTTTCTAGTGAGACAGTCAAGGGGCCAAGCTGCACGAGTGCCCTCGCCGTCGCGGCCGGCCACATCATCCCGACGCTGAATTGGTCTTCCATCACGTCGGCATTCAGGATCGATACAGCGATTCCCGCCTGCAATGCGATGGGACCCGCGGCGAGTCCCGCCATGGTGCCTTGCCGCAGAATCGTGAGGCCGTAGTTCCCCGGGCCGAGGAATCGAATGGCGTTGGTCTGCAGGTTGTCTATGACCCACGGGCTCATGCGCCAGCCAAGCTCACCGCCGAGTGCGAGTTCCGTGCCGCCGCCGACGGACCTGCCCATGGGACGGTTGAGTGACAGCGAATCCACTTCGAAGTAGATGCGCCTTTGGGCGTCAGCGACGCGGAAGAGCCGGGGTTCTACCAACACTTCGGCAAACGCTGCGGCACCCCAGGAAAGCACGATGAGCGCAACCGCGGCGGTGGGGAGGGTATGCCGCAGACCATGGGCGCTGAACCAACGGACACCCGCCGATCTCGGCTTCGGGCTCCGTTTCTGTACGCTTCCGGTGCTCACGGACCCCAATTACGCTCCGCTCCGGGTCTCGTAGGACTTGGCCAGGAATCGGGGGGACCCGTATTGGCGGACCGGAAGTTCCGGGTTCCGCGCAGCGAGCGGCCAGGATCGCTGGGCGTCGTCCCTATCGAAGTCTCGCAGTAGTGCTAGGCGCGCGGACATGAGCATACTCTGCGTAGGGTGAACCGATCGGTGGCTCAATGGGGTCGTAGATTCGCAGGTGAAGCGCCCATTCACGAAGGATGGTTCCGGAGTGGCGGGGATTGCTGAAGTGAGGGGTGCCCTGGATCACACCACCGAAGTCGAGCTCAGAGTCTGCGGCGCGCGGGCCGCAATTCGCTGCGCGAGCTGCGGCCCGAAGCGACCGGTCAAACAGGGGTAGTTCGAAGTTCCGGGCTCAGTTGCCGTGAACGATCGTGCAAGCTTGCACGTAGATGCCGAGGACGTAATTCGTTCCATCGTATTCCACAGAATTCACGGTCGATATACCCCCCTGCTTTTTCGCTGCATCGATGCTCGCATCACCGAACGCGGCAACACCGAGAATGCCCGAGGCGCAGGCCCGCCCCGATTTCGTGCTCGCCTTGTTGGCCCCGCCCGCTTCGACTCTGTTCAGCAGGGATGGCGCGCGCGTCCCGTTGTAGAAGATGCCTACCGGGTAGCCCTGGTTCATGACGGGCATGCATCCCGCTGTGGCGAGCAGAGCGACGAACCCCAATACCATAGTCGATCCCTTCACGAGATTCTCCTTTCGGCCGCGCCTGAGCGCGCGGACTGTTCACTTCTACACCCTCTGCGCACGCGACGCGCAACAATTTCGCGTCATGGGTGTCCCGGTACCGTTGCAGTCGGTCGGCTCAGCGGTCCCGGATGCGACTGGCCTGGCCACATGACGCTCCGGTGCGGAATCGCTTAACGAGTGTCGAGTGGCAAGACCTGAGAAGTTGTCG
>CAYRKE010000411.1:0-5310 GCA_964424695.1 uncultured Polyangiaceae bacterium | reverse complement strand
ATTTGGGGTCACGGGGGTCTCTCGCAGATAGCGGGGCAATCCAGCTCGGGTCCGCGGGACGGTCGCTGCAAACCATGCGCTCCGGCTCACGCTTCTTCTTCGCTGCGCTGTCCAGCGGGTGCGATGCCGTGCCAGAGCACGCGAGCGAGACCCCGTGCGGTACTCTCGCTGAATTCGCCTGTGCTGGCTCCCAGTACGCTCCGCCGCAGAATGATTGAAGAAATCGCGAAACACAAGGGCTTGGGAGTCTACGAGAAGCACGCGCCCGCGAACGTCGCGGGCGTAAGGCGTCCATAAGTGGTTTCTTGGGGGGGCGTAAGGGGGCGCAAGGCGTCCCAAAGTGTCTTTTTTGGTCTGGTTCCGGTATTGAATGGACTTCATCACGACTGCCGGAGAGTGGCTTGAGTCTCGATCGATGATGGTAGCCAACACAACCCCCTACCTCGAATGAAGGCTCCCGTTGTGAGCCCAATGCTCGCTACATGGCTTCGCGTGATGTCGAGGTGCCTGGAGATTTTGTGCCTGCGTTTGCAGACCTCCCGCTCCGAACGTCGTCGTTGGCGTAGCGCGCTCGGGAGCTCGGTCATCGGTGCAGCCTTGACGCTCGCGGCGGGCTGCACGACAACCACGGTGATTCGTCACTATGCAGGGCCGTCACTGCCGCGAGCACGGATCTCGGGGGTTCTCGTGGACAATACACATCGGGAACAGTTGCTCAGGGTCGATGGCAGGCAATTCGTAGCGCGAGGTGCCTCGGCAGACAGCTTTGTACTCGAGCTGTTGCCCGGCCGACACGTAATTGATGGAATTCAACCATACTACGCGGATTGTGTCCCAGCAGTAGAGTTTCTTGCAGAAGCGGGAAAGCTCTATTGGCTCAGTTTCAGGGGCGGTTGCATGTCCAATTCTGATGGCTGGTTTCAGGTGTACGTTCACGAATGGCATGCCGACAGGGAAGCGGTAGGTCGTTTGGTCTCTTCGCCTAGTGGCACGTTTGAACGTGGCCCTTGCCGATATCGCCGCCGGTGACTCGCTCACCTTGCGGTCATGACCTACGCTGTCAGCGGCTACGCCAGCGTGCACTGAGCCAGCATTCGCCGCAGGGCGCACCGACGTGAAACAAGGACAATCGAACTGCGAAATCCGGGCCGGAGCAGAGTAGACCGCCGGGGCAGACGCGAAGATGAACCCGCCAGACTTGGCAATATTGCACCCGAGCTTCACGAACCCCTCGCATTCGGCGTCAAGAACGCAGCCCTCCCATCGCTCCGACGTCGTTGGCGAGGCCTGGCGCACACCTTCGCGTCGAAGCCTGTCCCGGCTCCTTTCCTTCCCCCGCTCGGCTTGACCAAGCTCCGCTACGATTGAGTTGCCCCCCAGCTGTGCCTCGCGGTTTGGCCTGGCATGCTCGGCTTCGCCTGCGCGTGCCAGGGACCCCCAAGGCTGTGCTCGCGCTCCTTCGTCGCGCTCCGCGCAGCCGGGGATACCAACGGTATGGGGTGACGCTGTGCGGGGCTTCGCTGACGGCAATGCCTCGGGCCGCCGCGTCATAACAAGCCGCAAGGACGGGGTGCTCGAGCTGAAGCTTCACTGGCTCCGCATCATCCTCCTCGGGGTCCAAGCTCCTGCCGTGGGCCCGCAGTATCTTCTCGACTCGGTCCGCTGTGCGCCGGGCTATCTCGGCGACCTCGGCGCGTGTCGGAGTCGGCACAGTTCGCTATCGTACCCGAGCAAGGCTCGCAGCCCCCACGGCAGAGAGCAGATCCAGTGCCGAATCGGCACCTCGGGCAGCACTTCTCTCTCCAGATGCACTGCCAGATCACACATGCGCCGCCCGATGCAGCTCGGACAGAAACCCCTCCCCTTGCAGGAGAACGCTACCAGCTCGGAGTGTCCGCAGTTGCGGCACTCGAGGCGGAGGCATCCTCGCTCCAAGATGCCACAGCACAAGAACTGCTCGAATTCGCGCACCACAAACTTGGGTAGCCCTCCTTGCTCCTCCATGCGCGACTTGAACTCAGGCCAGTGTGCCAGAGTGGTCTGATAGAGCACCGTCGCTTCAGGGCGGTGCCGCTCGTAACCGTCGAGGCGACTTGGAGCAACGATGGACGCCAGCACTGACTGGTCGGCGACATGGGCCACTGGCCACGCAGCGCGATCGGCGTGCCAGCCCTTCCATCCGGCAAATCTCCAGCCTTGGCGCTCACCGGCCTGGCGAGTCGCTGGCAACTGGCCGCCACCTCGCCAACAGAGTATCCGCTTCACGGCGCCGTGTAGCAACCGAACGTGGACGCGGTCAGTCTCTGGATCATGGTGAAGGCAGCCGTGTGGTCGCTCCGTGTGAACGAGTGGCGGGCGAGCGGAATGAGCAGGAGTGCAATTCTGCCAAGCCTCGCGGGCTCATCTTCACCGCTGCCCCGGCGGGCTACTTGGCTCCTGCCCGGTTCTTGCGGTTCATTCTTCCTATGCGCTCAGGTACACCAGAACTGTGGCGAGCCACACGCGATTGCGTGGCACCCAGCCAGTGAAAGACTGAGCATTGAAGCTTGATTTCAGGCGCTCGCGGCGCAGTGCCCATCGTCGATACCCTGGGTTCGCTCTACAGGCAGGTCGACGCCTCGTGCCCCTCGCCGCGCCCTCTGGATCTCACTCCTCGTCATGGGCCCCCGCAGCACGGACATGGCCCAGCGTGGCTGGAGGAGCAGCGTACCGACGGGCGAGTGAACGTCGCGCATCAGGAACCACCTCGGGCTCAGGTTCTTGACGATCCTGCCGAGCTCGGCAGGGCTGTGGCCATTGGCAGCGGCGCAGGCGAGCCCGTCCATGACCCGGGCGCAATCGGCGTCGGTCTGCAGGCGCCCGATGCACCAGAGACCGGCATTGCCGAGCGCGCGGTAGTCGAGATCCATGGGATTCTGGGTTGCGATGACGATGCCGACGCCGAACGCGCGGGCTTGCTTCATCAGGGCAACGATGGGGCGCTTGGTGGGCGGGTTCGCGGGATGAGGAGGCAGGAAGCCGTAGACCTCGTCGAAGACGACCAACGCCCGGAGACGACTCGAACCGGGCAGGGTGCGCACCCATGAAAGGAGCTCCTCCAGCAGAACGCCGAGCACCAGGCCCCGCTCGGCGTCGTCCAGGTGCGCGACACTGACGATGACGGCCGGCGTGCGGCCGTCTCGGGGTGTCAGCCACTCTCCGATGTCGAGGGTCGTTCCCTCGCGCCAGCTCGCGAAGGTCGGCGACGCGAGCAGGGTGTTGAGGGCCGCCGTCAACGCCTTGCGCTCGGACTTCGGCAGGAATTCATCGATCGGGAGCGCTCCGACGGTTGGGATGGGGGGCTTCCGCAGATCCTGCATGAGCAGCGACAGATCGGCCGAACCACCGCTCCTCAGGCGACGTTCGGCGAACACCGAGAGCAGCACGTGTTCGCGGCTCTTCGCCGGATCCGGATCCCGCCCGAGGAGGCGAAGCAGCAAGGAGACGGCCGCGCTCAGGGTATCCCGCGCTGACTCGACGTCGTTCTGCCAGCGGCTCGAAGGGCGCTCGAGGGACGAGAGCACGTGCAGCAGCTCCCCAGCCGAGGATCCGGGGGTGATGACCCGGACTCGGCTGCAGTTTACGAGCTCTCCTAGCTCGTTGGGGCCAATCGACCAGGACCCGAGCGAGGAGCGCCGCAGCTCATTGAGCTCGCGCGCCACCTCTTCCGCGGATTTGCCTCCCGCTTCAGCAGTGGCTTCGACCCACGGGATCAGATCTTCGGCTTCGAAGCGCGGGAAGGTCAGAAGGAGGTTGGGCAGATCACCCTTGACGTCGATCACGAGCGTTGGGATCCCTGCCCGTAGCGCCTCCTCCACCATGACCGTCACCAAGCCGGTCTTACCGCTGCCGGTCATGCCAACGACCACCCCGTGGGTCACAAGATGGTGCGCCGGTATCAGGGCCATGCCTCCGGACGCTGCGCCGTCCAGCGCCCTCCAGGCTCCCAGAAACAGGTTGGATTGGGTCATGGTGTCCTTCTCCGTGGCTACTGGCTCGCGAAGGGGTTGCCGCCCGGGAGATCCGAACGTACCGCTGCGGCGTTGCCTGCCGTGACGCCCGCGCCTAGAGTCCCAGCGCTCGATGTGGCGTTCGCGGCGTTCGCGGCGTTCGCGGCCGTGGCATTCGCGTTCGTAGCGGCGCCACCGGTTGGAACTCCCACCGCCGGGCCCTTTCCCAATGGCGTATCGAGTTGCGCGGTGGTGGTCCCCGCCACTGCGGTCGCGCCGGACTCGGCTACCCCGGTGGCTCCCGGTCCGGGAGGATGGGTGGTGTCGCCTTCGCCGCTCGGAGTGCTCTCCTCCGAAGCCTCCGCCTGGTCCGAACGGGTCTTGCGGCCGCGGCCCGCGTAGAGTGAGGGCAGCAAGTCCTCCCAATCGCCAACGTTCCAGCGCAGGTAGCAGAGCCCGCGCCGGATCTGATCGTGAGCCCTGACGAAGAGCGTGTAGGCTTGTTGTCGGGTTCGGACCGCAGCCGCCATTTCGGCTTGGGCCTGCTCACGGCGGCCCAGGCTGCTGAGGAGCCGGTACGCTAGGGACTCCGCCTCATCGAGCTCGGCCAGGGTTAGCGCGGTCTTACCTGCGCAATCGTCCCAGCGGTTGCGAATGATGCCCGCGACGGTCAGAACATCGCCCGCCGAGTTGCGGTAGCCATTGGTGCCCTTCAGCTCTTGGAGCTTGGCTCCGCTGACAAGGCCGCGACGAGCCAGTGCCCTCCAGTCGCTGAGCAGGAGCTCGCGCTGGCTCGACACCGCTTCGGCAAGCGCCGCCGTGTCTTCTTCAGGTTGATCTGCTCCAAGGTGTTGCGCGTGCGCATGGGCAAGGGCCAGCGTGTAAGCCTCGAACTTGTCGAGAAGGCCAATATCGAAGGTTGGAAGGTGGGTCACGAACTCGTCGCGCAGCGCCATCAGCTCCGGCAAGGCCCCGATCACGGTGGTCACCGAGGCCAGTACGTCGATGTTGATCGTCGCCAGTGCCTCCTCCGGTACGGCCGCGATTTCATCCTCGAGCTCGAGGTACGCCTCGCGTAGCTTGGGGGTGGTATTCGCCTGTGTCGACTCGGTTGTGCTAATCATAATTATAGGCTCCTGTGCGGTCTTGCCGCAGCGCGGACGGTCTCCTCTCCATCGAGCAGGTGACGTTCATGACCTGCTCGATATCTCCTACGAACGAGGGCTCCCCAACCCTTCCCGGTGCCATGACGAATTAATGATGCTAACCCATGGGTGATCGGTTAGGCTGAATTTTCAGGGAGAGCTTCGGAGTGCTCGCG
>CAYRKE010000410.1:0-5315 GCA_964424695.1 uncultured Polyangiaceae bacterium | reverse complement strand
AGACGGGCACCGGCGGCAACGAGACGGGCACCGGCGGCAACGAGACGGGCACCGGTGGCAATGAGACGGGCACCGGTGGCAATGAGACGGGCACCGGTGGCAGCGACGTGACGGTCTTTCTCGCCGGAGACAATGTCGATACCAACGGTCCCCTGGACACGATCCAAGAGGACTTGGGCTTCAGCGGTGGTGGGCATATCCTCGTCCGGCCAAGGGACATCACCGACGAACCGAACACGAAGCATCCCGTCGCTATCTGGGGCCCGGGTGGCGGCACGGCACCTGCTTACTACTTGCAGCTCCTGACGCGCATGGCTTCTCAGGGGTTCGTCGTCGTTGGGATCCGGGAATCGACCGGAGACAGCGTCTTGATGTCAGCTGCGATCGATTGGTTGGAGGAGCAAGACGCAGATCCCAACAGTCCGATGTACGACCGGTTGATTCTCGATCGGGTGGGTGTGTTTGGCCACTCCATGGGAGGGCTTTCTTCGGAAGTTACGGCTCTCGACGACAGTCGTGTGGCGACGGCACTCTTGGACAACAGCGGGGCTTTCGAGCACAATGCGCTGGTCAACGTCACAGTCCCCGTGGGAATCATCTATGGTGAAAACGGCCAGGAGCGACCCAATGCGGAGGGCGACTACGGCAACGAGGGAAACCGAGGGCCTTGCTGGTTGGGCATGATGGCGGGAGGCGGCCATGGCTCGGGACCATGGGATGGCGGAGGCGCGAACGTAGCCTGGATGCGCTGGCACATCGGTGGCGAAAACGCCCGCAAGGACGACTTCCTTGGCAATGGCGGCAGGTACAACGACACAGGGATCTGGACGACCGAGTTCAAGAACTGGGACGGCTGGAAGAACTGGAACGAATAGCTCACCGCCAGCGTCGATCTCGAGTCACTCTTCGCGGCACACCACGCTGCAACCGTCGCCATTGGTGTCATTGCCGTCGTCGCACGCCTCGGGCGCCTGCGTGATCCCGTCCCCGCAGTAGGGTCCGAGGCGGCAGGCGTTGAGACAGCCGCCATACGTGGCTTGGCCGGGATGATCGTTCTCCTCGCCGTAGTCACACTCCTCGCCAGCGATCGCCTGCCGTGCGCCGTCCCCGCAATACGGCCCTGCCGTGCAGTCCGGGTTGCAGCCACCGTACGAGCCGTCGTTGCCCTCCCACGTCGTCCCGAGGTCACACTGTTCGCCGAGGGCAGGCTGGACCAGACCGTCTCCACACCAACCCGGGAAGCCGCAGATGTTCGAACAGCCGTCGTCGTCGATGGCGTTGCCGTCGTCACACTGTTCCGCGGAGCCAACGAATTCGGGCTGATTCTGGACCACACCGTCTCCGCAACGCGGCCCGAGGACGCAACCCGGCGCGCAGAAACCGTAGCCGCCGACGTTGGCCCCATCGTCACACTCCTCGTTCCCATTGATCATGCCATCGCCACAGGAGGGATTCCAGAAGCAATCCGTGTTGCAGCCTCCTCCGTACTGAATGCTGACGTTGTCTTCTCCGTCGTCGCACTCCTCGAAGGGGCTCAGTAGACCATCGCCGCAACGCTCCTCACCGGTGATGGTTTCTACTCGGCACAAGTGCGAACAGCCGTCGCCATCCGCTAGCCCCCCATCGTCGCATTCCTCCCCATTGTCCTCGATTCCGTCACCGCAGACCGAAACTGGAACCTTGGTGCATACGGAACCCCCGCTCCTGTACTGGCAGCGGTACCCAGGTTCTATTACACAATATGCCGAACAGCCGTCACTGTCCGTCTGGTTTCCATCGTCGCAGAGCTCGCCGGCCGTGATTCGACCGTCACCGCACTGTTGCGTCCTCACGCATCGTGCGCCATCCGTAGGACAGGCGTACCCGGGCTCGAGAGAGCACACCCTATTGCAGCCGTCAGCCGCTTCCGTGTTTCCGTCGTCGCAGCTCTCGCCCACATCCTTGACCCCGTTGCCGCATACGACCGTGTCCACGCACGGCGCGCCCGGAGCGGGGCAGACGAAGTTCGGCTCCACGCGGGTGCAGGTTGCCGAACAGCCGTCTCCCCCGATGTGATTGCCGTCATCGCACACCTCTTCGTTTTCGGTGTCGATCGCGCCGTCGCCGCAGAATTCACCCAGCACCGTTGCTCCTCCCGCCGAACTACCGGAGTTGCCGCCCGAACTCGCGCCAGCGTCGCCCACTGCGCCTGCCAACCCCAGCCCGGTACCTGCTGCGGCCGAAGCTCCTGCCGACGAAGCGTTGCTCGTGACGCTGCCGCCCGTTCCGGCGCCTCCCACGACCGTCGAGCCCCCGTCGGTTCCACCCGTGAACGCGCTGCCCGGCCCTGGTTCACCGGAACCGCCTCCGCCCGAGACCCTTTCGCCAGAGGCTCCGCCGCTCGACGTCGACCCGCCTGCCCCAACCGCGTTGCGCGTCGCACCAGCAGTACCGGCTGACGCATCGCGCGTGCCTGCCCCGACTGTGGCCGAATCCTGCCCCCCAGCCCCCGCCGTGACGGCGACACAGGTATCGCCCCGCTGCTCGGTGCCATGGCCGCACTTCAGTGGTGTGGCCTCCTCAGAGGCACAACCCGCTGCAGCAAGGAGCAGCCACTCTAGCCAAGCATGACGGGGGAGCGAAGCAAAGCGAGTCACCATACGTTCCGAGTTTCCTTCTGCCCTCGTCGCCCGACGCATCGAGGCGAGGAGCATCATTACAGTCCGCGTTCCGCGTGGCAAGACCGTCGCGGCTCACCCTTCGCGTGTCAGGTACGTGAGCACCGGAAGCGCCGCATCTCCGCCGGAGCGGCGCGGTGTCTTGGAGCCACTCGCCGCGCAGGGTCCGCGCTTCTGCCTCGAGACGACTCCGAGCGCGCGCGGTTCAGTGGGCGGTCCCCATCCGGTTGGGGATGCAGGGGTCTGGCGTGGCGGCGCCGCACCGGCGCGCCTGGTGGGCGAGGCAGTTTGCGCAGCGGGTGCCCTGGGTTGGTGAACGCATACGGACAGACGACGGTTGCCGGAGCCCAGCAAGAACAGGCCAGTGTGCTAGTGTAGGTGCTCAAAAGCCGGGGATCCGTTCATACCTCGCACGGGGGCCGGTCGCGATCCGCCTCGCGCGTTTGACCTCCGGGAAAACGGCTGCATAATGCCAGCTGTTGTGAAGGGACGTAGGCGCACCGATCTGTTGAACCACCGTCCGTCGAGGCTCGACGGACGGTGCCTTTCCTCGTCCGATATCACACGCTGAACGCGAGCGGCGTGTCACGGCTCGCGTTTCTGTCGAGGCGCGACGCATCGCACACCATTCTGAAGGGACCCCCCCATGTATATGTCGCGCCTCGATCACTCTCGCCTCGTACCCCTCCTCGTGGATGCCCTCAGCAAGCAGGCCAACCCCGTGCTCGAAGTGCTGGATGAGATGCTGGCCGAGGCTACTCTGGTGCCGCCAGAGGAGATCCCCGCGGATCTCGTCACGATGAACTCCGAGGTGGTCGTCGAAGGCCCATCCGGAAGCGTTCCGCGCCGGCTGCGGCTGGTTTACGCGACGCCGGATCCTGCGGGGGAGGTCAAGGCCATCTCCGTGTTCTCACCGATGGGAACCGCCCTTCTGGGGGCTCGTGTCGGGGACTCGGTGCCGCTCGGACGGGGAACAATGGCCCGAGAACTACGCATCAGTGCGATGCCCTATCAGCCAGAAAGCCAGGGCCACTGGGATCTGTGATATCTTCATGTGTCGATCAAACCAGACAGACAGCCTCATCTGCCCGCGGGGCCCAGAGGCAACACATCGTGGTGCGGCAGACCATTCGCGGTCAGTGACCGCGGTCACGGCCGCTGCGCAATCGGGCAGCTCGTTGCTTCCCTCCGGTGAGAGTGCGGCGCAAAACGGTTGGCGGCCCCAGTACGGACCCCACAGCCCGTTTGCGGGTGAGGAACGCCAGACTCTGGATGCAGTTGCGTGTGCGCTCGCCACCAGCCAGCACCCGTTCGCGGAAAGCGCGCGTGTGGCCCTCGCGGACAATTTCTCCCGTATGGAGGCGTTCGGGGAGCTGCTGGCACGCTTTCCGTCACCCTTGGCGCGTCATACCCTCGGCGCTAGGGACCGCGGGCTGGAGTCGCTGACACACGAGCTCTGCAAGAGCAGTCCAGAAACCTTCGAGGTGCTCGCTCCGACCCGCGCCGTCGTGGGAAGGGCGCTCGATATCGCGCAGCTCAACTTCTTTCGCTTCCTCAGCCACGTCTGTCATGATGTCGTACCGGGAGACGAGGGTGTCGAGCTACGCGCAGCCACGGCCGCGAGGGTACGCGAAGTCATGTACACCAAGCTGGTCGAGGAGGTTCTGACCGACCTTGTTGCGGACACGACTCTGCCACGAACGACTCGCTTACGGGCTGCCGGTGCGCTGGTGCAGATCTGGGAGCACCGGCTCACGTACAGGACGAAGGAGTTCTTCCCACTGCTGGACGCGGCGTGGGGGGCGCGGACTCGCACTTCTGTCATCGGGGGGACGTTGCTCGGAACGCAGGAGATGTTTGCGCTCTTCCGCGAGGGTTGCGCTCCCGAGTTCGTCGAGTATTTTGTGCGCCCCGAGCCGAGCGAAGAGGAGACCGAGGCGTTTCGGGAGTTCTTGTTTGGGGCTACCTCTGAGCACCTCGAGTCCCTGTCAGCCGAAATGGAGCGAGACGAGATTGGAGGCCGCCGATTGGGGAACGGCTTCGCCATCAGTCCGGTAGTACCATCTGTTGCTGCGGATCCCGCGATACGTCTATACGCCTTTTTTCGGGTTCGCTCTCTGCAAGCGGCTGCGCGCAGGTTGGCGGGATTGCCTGGACCGCAACGGACTGCGGAGGGATACGTCATGATCGACTTCCTTGCCCGCAGCGGCCCCATCGAATAGCGGACTACCGGAGTTGCCGCCCAAACTCACGTCAGCGTCGCCCAGTGCGCCTGCCAACCCAGCCCGCTTCGCTACACGCTGCTGCGCTCAGTGCATCAGGATACCGGTGAGGCGTGCGGCGAACGCGATCGCCTCGAGGGGCTCTCGAACTTGACGAGCTCCGCTGGCCGCCGTTCCCACAGGCGCTGAAGCATCGCCTTGGTAGGTCCAGGGGCCAAGCCCTCCATCAGATCGTGGTACCTTCGCTTCTCCATGATCTGAACGCTCTGAATCCTGCGAAGGCGAGTCTCGAGGCTCGCCACATCGCCATGGGCCACCCCCTTGGCGCGCACCCGCCCAAGCTCGGTGACGAGAGTCTCCGTCCACATCAGAACCATCAGGACCTGGCTCGCGTTCCTGAAGTGCAGCGGATGTCGCATGCAGGTCAGGATGTAGT
>CAYRKE010000409.1:0-5363 GCA_964424695.1 uncultured Polyangiaceae bacterium | reverse complement strand
ATCTAAAACAATATCTTCATAATGATTGATCAAACCAACAATTGGAAACAATATTCCCATTTTGATTCGTAATCATCTGGCCATTTTTGATTTCCCCGAACAAATATTCTCGGTTTTGCACACATGTCGTAATAAAATACGCACCGGATCGGGAATAATCATACCCCTTCAGGCGTATTGAACGTCGGTGGTGTATGTCAGGGTTGTATTTCATAATATGCCCTAATTGTAGGGGCAATTCATGAATTGCCCTTACGTGAATTGCCCTTACGTGAATTGCCCCTACAGCCTTCTTTCAATGCCACCTCTTTTTATCAGTGTGTTTTTCATACAATGCCTCACGGAACTGCACATACCTGATCATCTCATCAAGGCTTAGTACAATATGGGGTTCATACATGTAATTTGCCGCCTCAGGAAGCTTTATATTGGCAGGGATATTTAGTTTGCCTTCTATATTATACATTCCGGATAGCTTATCGCTGCGCTGAGCCACAAGATCAAAGGGGCAGTACTGGACACAGAAGCGTTTATCCGCATCATGATATAAAAACACCAGATCAACAACCGCCCTGTTCCCGCATTCATCACACTTGAAGAGGTTGATCTCACCCCTGAATAAATGCTCCTTTAATTCAGGATTGAGTTTAACATTTACCGCCTGGTAAAACTCCACCTTCTGTTTGTGCCCGCAGGAGGGGCAGCTCATTATCTGCTCTTCTCTTATTGTCATTAAATACCCCTTTGAAAATTATATCTTTCTATACTATACATGATCCTTAAGAACAAGAAACAATGGGAACAATTGCATATGGAAAAAACAGGTGGCTTAACAAAAGAACAGATCAAGAAAATCATAAGGGATTTCATATCTTCTTCTCCTCTCAACACAATGGAAGATGGGACAGGTAAACCGGCATGGGATGATGCACTGGTCGGATTTGCCTCGGGCGCTGACCCTATATGGCAGCAGTATAAGGAATAGGGGCGTAGGGCACAAGGCTCAAGGCACAGGGGAAAGCTTTTACAGTTTTACCTTGCGCCTTGCGCCCTGAACCCTGCGCCTGTTTATTATCAGTCCTTTGCATCATATATAAAAAATGCCGTGATTATCGCTACAGCAGTTACGGCATAAGCGGAGAATGTAAACATGGCATGAAAGCCATAGTTCCTTATAAAATAGCCCATGATCGGGGCAAATATGGCCCCTGTATACTGCATGGTTGAATAATATATTCCATAGACTGTAGAACGGTATTTGGCCTCTGTCTGGCTGATGATAAATGCCTCTGCAACAGGGAAACGAAGCGCATGGATTACCCCTATTATCCAGAAGACGCTCCATAATCCCCACCCGTAGCCCGCTTCCTTTAATGCAAATATCATTAGGCCACTCAGTATGTCTGTGACGATAATAACCTTGGCACTCCCCAATTTATCGGAAAAATATCCTCCAATAGGCCCGGCCCATATCCCAGAAGAGAATATGATAGACATAGATGCAGCCGCCACTTCATTGGATACCCCAAGGACATCAACCATATATACTGAGAGAAATGGATGTACCGAAGCGGCTGCCCCGCCACCCAGAACCATCATTGCAAGAAATGCCCACAGACGTCGTTTATGCCCTGGTTGAGGCGGATGTTCTTCGCTATGTTTGCGCTTCATTGCCTCAACGTGGGCTTTTCCGTATTTTTTGTTAAGGTATATATAAAAGAAAAAGCCAACTATACTCGTTGGTATTGCAAGAATGATATAAACGCTTCTCCAGCCCCACACCCCTGCTATAAGAGCAGCAATCATAGGCGCTACAAAAAAACTGAAATTTCCTCCAATAAGATGCACCCCAAGTGCGCGCCCTCTTTGTTGAACTGGCACTGACATGGATATAAGAGGAGTTGATGCCGGGTGATAGCCTCCTGACATAAGTCCCATAAAGATAAGTGCAGCTAGTAGCATGTAATAACCTGTGGAAAATCCCACAAGAAATCCACCAATACCGACACCCAGTATACCCATTGTAATAAGGATTGTTGGACCCATCTTGTCTGCAAGGAGACCTACAGGTATTTGTGATAGCCCTCCAGATATGGAAAAGGCAGAAGTTATGGCAGCAGCCTCAGTATAATTAAGGTTAAATTCCTTTTTCATATATGGAAGCATCGGCTGAGGCAGTGCAGTTAAAATATGATGAGTAGCATGGGCAAGAACAAAGTATGGCAGTGATGTTAAAAAGAATGAGCGTGCCTTTGGGGCATCAGTCTTTTTTTCTGTCTGTTCTGATGAATTATAATCCCTATTATATGTCATTTATTTATCTCCTAAATTAAGAAAGGGTTCAAGGATTCGAGGGTTCATCCGCCTTCGCCTTTAGGCTATGGCGGGACAAGAGGGGTCGAGGGTAAAAGAAAAAAACACTTGGCTCCTCGACCCCTTCTTCTACCATATATCCAGCGGCCAGGGTGTTGGCACACTGGGTTTTACCGGTGCAATAACAACATGCACCTCCCTTATCCAGCCCCTCGTAACAGCAAAGAACTCTGCCACATATGGGGCAGGCCCTGCATCAGGGTTGTTCGACTGATCATCCTTGCCGGCAAACCTTGCGAGACTTATGATTATGCCCCTTTCCTCATCAATAACAGGGTATCGCCTGTCTTTAACTAAAGTGCCCCTCCACACCCCGTGGTCAAAATCCTGAAGGGCTGTATGGGGGCTCTTATCCGGGAAAGGATAAGCAGGAGTAAAAACCGGGCCGTCCTTACCAAAGAGCTCTGACAAATCGGGCATTACCTCGTTTGTGGTGTGCATGCCGTTTTCATACCTCTCCACATCAGGAAGTATGGCTGGCCTTACATAATCGGCAGTGCCCTCTGTCTCCATAGCGCGCCAGTACCCGTCAGCAACATCCATAAGTCTAAACCTTGAATCACGCTCTGCCGGCCTTATTGACCTTCGCCAGTGTCCTGAAATCTCTTTTATGTTAGCAGGGTCAAAGGGTATGGGCACCCCCTTTGCCCCTGTGTTCACGAGTGTCTCTATTTCAGTTATTTTATCATCAACGATCTTGAGGCGCAGAAAAAACATGATGAGTTTTTTACCATCATCAAGCACTGATTGAACTGCCGCCTGACCTGTCTTCACATCATACATTTCAAGCCTGACCTTTTCCTTTACCCTGGATGAGATAATCCCATCGCCCAGTTTTATGATCTCACAGTTTTCAGAGTATTTGTATGCGGCTGATACTGGAAGCCCTTTAAAATCACTCTTCTCCAGTGCCTTAATATAGCTATCTACAAATCCTTTGAGATATTCTCTTGTATGCATGAACGGTTTCTCCTTTTGCAGTAAAAGGTTTTATAAACCTTGAGCCCTGAGCCTCCAGTCCCGCCATAGCTTCTTCGACCACCATTTTATCCCGCCATAGTTATTTAACGACGGCGGAAGCTTTAGCGCCCGTCCTCCGCAGTAGCTACTGCTACGGAGGATGCACAAAGCGAATATATCGCATAAATAATTTGATCTGTAAATAAATCATTATTGTTTTAAAACAAGGGTTTAATAAAGGGTGACGCATATGAGAAAAGAAGCCCTGAGTCTTTTAAATGACTCAGGGCATTTTGTTATCTGTCTGGATTTGATTATTGATTAAAATTACCGCCCCGGCTGAATAGCCTTCAGGGCGTCCTTCATCTGCTGTTCTGAAGGTCTGTTTGACTGGTAACGTGTCTCAAAAATACGCACACCCTCATTCCACTGGTAAGAGTCACGTGTGCCTGCATGGGGTTGAAGCATTATCTGACCCAGGTTCAAGCTTACAACATTGATCCAGTCTGTATTAACAGAGCGTTTAAGTCTACCGGCTGTAATAGACATGCCAACCCTCACACGCGCTGTTGGCTGAAGTGTAAGAAAATACTGTGGCGCATCAATACGCACACCATATTTCTGCTCCTGAATTGTGCCGGGAGAAGCGGGAGAAAGCGGTTGAAGGCGGAGTTTCTCCCCGATTGTTACCGGGTTGGCCATTTGAATGGACCTTTGTGCTATATTGTTATTGTCTGCAATAAGGGTTGCCTGGCTCAATGCTTTGCCGTTACCGAGCATAACAAAACCCAACTGCAGATATCCCTTGAGCGCACCTGCTGAGAGTGTTGTCTGTGTAATTTCAGGAGGTATATCAATTGAGAATAACTCACGGGATGCGCTTCCTAGGGGCGGCGTAAAGTCGCAGCTCCGGCTAAAAGCCCCGTCGTCCATTGACCCCTTGACCCAGTCTTTTCCAAGCGCATAGAGCTTGTAGCTGAACCTTGCGCCAGCATCAAGAACAAACTCCTGCCCCCCGAATAGTTGGGTTTGAGGGACGCCCACGTTTCTGTAATAATTTTCATCCCCATCAAGGGCAACAGCGCGAAGGTTTAGCATCAGGTCTCGACCCGGATCATCCGAGGCGCTTCGCACTATGCGGGTGGGCGAAAGGTTTCCCTCAAGTCTTAGCGGTATGCGCAGACCAAAACCATACCCGACAGTGTATGTAAGGCGCAGGAAACCACAACTGAAGTTCCACCTGCGCTCCCACTTAAATTCCTGCCCAAGTGTGAACCCTGCAAGAAAAGACTCGCTTATTTCAAGGGCGCCTTCAGCCTTTTCACCATTTTCATATTGGTATTCATGGCCTGGCTGCTGATTGATAACACTGCCGGAGCCAGCCCTTTTATGTCTTACAGATGTGATGGCATCCTGTTTTTTTGCCCTGGTGGTCTGCTTCTGCTGCATCATGAGTGGACGCATCTGTGGCGAAAGACGAAGCGCCCCATCATTATATAGATTCCGCTCAATAACCACCTCGTCAGTGACATCAAAGATGCCTTCACCGCTAAGGGCAGCGCGCAGAACAGCATCCTCTCCGCCGGTTTCAAGCGCCTGGAGCAGAGGATCATCAGGGTCAAGAAGGGGCAGCTCTTCCTTGAGAAATCGGCGGAAGGCCTCCTGCTCATCCGCTGGCAGCGAGTTAACAGTCGCATTGGCAACAGATGCATGATCCACCGGTGCAAGAAAGGATGCCAGCTCAGGCGCTGCTGCTGCCGCCTGTTTTGGGTCGCGAATGACCACCCTGACCTGACGGATCATGACAAGGCTTTCAGGGAATTCTACTATTGCCTCTTTGACCTGCGGCCTGCCCACCAGGGCTGTAGTGGGAATTTTATTCAACTGGCTGCCGAGGGCTGCATGGGCAGTAAAGGTCTGGTCATAGACTGTACTCAAGGCAACCTTTTCACCTGTACCGGTGTTCATCTGTATCCCTTTCATGGCAGTGCGGTTAATGACCTTTTTAGGGGCCTGCCGCTCCATCTCAA
>CAYRKE010000408.1:0-5406 GCA_964424695.1 uncultured Polyangiaceae bacterium | reverse complement strand
TGCCCTCACCTCGATGGGGGCAGCCCAAACCGTTCGAGAATCGCGCTCGCTGATTCAGTCCGATCGCGGCCGGTTCTCCATGCAGGGCGTGAACGAATACGATCGAGAGACGCGCTCCACCATTCAGCGCGGGCTACCGACGGTAACCTGTGACGCAATCGTCGACCCGTGGTGCTCGGGCGTGTACATCTCCTGGACATGGGCCGGCGGCAGGGTGAAGGTGCCCTGGGTGGTCGCGCGCGCCCGATAGGGTATCCGGGCGATCCCTGGCTCGAGCTGCTCGATGTAGAAGTTGATGTGGTCGTCATGGACGTCGACGTGGTAGTCGAGGTAGGGCGAGAGCGAGAGGGGGGGGCTCCACTCGTCCATGGTGGGAGCGACTTGGTGCAGTAGCCAAGGCGCGATGGGTTCGAGCCCTGCGGGCAGCGGGACCTCGATCACGACCTGATGGCGGGGGCTCGCGGAGAAGACCTGGATCTCGCCCAGGACCGCCTGCCCCACGTCGACTCGTAGCGTCGGCCCGAGCGGATCGGGCTCGGGCAGTGACCCAGTGTCGGGGATTGGGGCGATCCCGTGGCTGAGCTCGAACCCGTGGGAGGTCGCGACGTTTGGCGGCTGGGCGGGTTCGTAGGTGAGGCGAGCCGCGTAGAAGAGGGAACCCGCGCCGCGGTGCTCGAAGACGAGGTCGGTACTCGTCCTCCGCGGTGCCCAGGGATATGACACCTCCCGGTGTGTCTGTTTCGAGTCGAGGTTCACTTCGGCGATGGGCTGCCCTCCGAGCCACACGAGCTCTTGGGACTTGGACTCGGCCCAATGATGGGTGGCCTGGTATGCCGCCAGCGTGCTGAGCGCCCAAGCCGAGGCTTGGGTCGACGACCAGGAGGTGCTGCCGCGGCTCGCGAGCAGTCCCTTCAGCAGGGCGGGAGCGAGGGGATGATTTCGGTCGTAGGCAAGGAGGGCGCGTAGCACCAAGGCCTGGGTGCGATCCGTCGCATCCAGGACCTCGGCATAGTCCCCGGTCCGAGGGCGCACATAGGCGCGGTCTCCTGCAAGGGTCAGTGACCCCAGCAGGTGGTTCGCGAGCCCGGTCGCGGCCGCCTTCCAAGGCTTGCGGGGGTGCCGAGCGGTGCGGAGGGCGTGGAGGAGCCAGGCCTCGGCGAAAGGCGGCAACGACTCCTTCGAGGCGAGCACGTCGTCGATGTCGTCCCGGATGTCTTGCTGGGGAGCGATCTCGGTGAGCACGTCGACGAGGAATGCCTTTCCGTACGGCTCGAGCACGGTTCTGAACTCTACCGCCTCTGCCTCGCTGCGCGGTACGCCGGAAACGGCGCGCTGGAGGTAGGGCAGGGTGCTCTCGAGGAGCGGCGCCGCCTGTGCGATCCCAGCCCCCTTGGACTGGTGGAGGACCCAGGCCACGTAGGCCGTCAGCCATGCCGAATGCTGCCCGCTCGCCCAGAAGCCGAAACTGCCGTCCGTGGACTGGCGCAAGTCGAGCTGCTCGAGGATGGCCTGGATCTGCGCCGCACAGTCGGTAGGAAGCTTTGCCCCCTGTCGCTCGGCGAACGGTCGCAGCGCTCCGAGCACCAGGAGACGGCTCGCGAGCTGCTCGGTGCACTCGTGCTCATAGGTCACGAGGCCCTCGATGGCCGTCGATAGCCCAACGAGCGGTGTGTTGGCCAGGGCGAGCTTGAGAGTGCTGCGTCCGCGTGCCATGGGGGGCAGGGTCCCGATCCGTTCCCCACGGGCGCTCCTGGTCTCCCCATAGAGTGCCAGGGTCGTGGGACGAGTTCGCTGGAGCACGGGGAGCTCGACGGTCACGGCGTCCACATAGTCTCCGGCAGCTACGTCGTAGCGGAAGCGCGCCGTGCCCACCTTCTCCGCGCGCCAACGGAACGAGATGTCCTTGGCATGCCCACCTTCCAGCAAGACCTCTTGACGATTGGCGGACGCAAGTGCAATCCCTGAGGCTTCCACCTTCGCCACAGCCCTCAGGTTCGCGTTGGCCGACACGACGATTCCAGCCTCGAACACGTCCCCTACGCGTGCGAAGCGCGGCATCATCGGGCGGGCTCCGAGCGGGAGTCGAACCCCTATGTCGGCCTGCCCGGAGCCGAAATCCCCGCGCTTGGTTGTGGCGACTGCCATGACCCGGAAGCGCGAGAGCTGTTCGGGGAGGCGGACAGAGAGGGTGGCGCGCCCCTGCGCGTCGGTGATGAGGTGTGGCTCGAAGAACACGGTGGCTGGGCCTCGCTTGCGCGCTGGGATCCGCCCGCCAGGGGTGCCCGCACCATGGCCGAGGGTGCCGATGCTGCCGAGGCCAATCCCCTCGTCCCGCCCCCCCTCGGGCACGAGCCAGCCAAGAAACCGCCGGCTGTCCAGGGTCGAGGTTTCGGATGGCCTCTCTTGGGTGAAGTCCTGGAGTGGATTCGGGAGCTGATAGTCCGTCAGTTGAAGCACCCCTTCGTCGACCGCCCACACCGCGAGCTCGCTCGGGCTGGGCCTACCCAATCGATCCCTCACTTGGAGGTCACAGCGGATGGTGTCGCCGGGTGAAACCACGGTGGCGCTCGGCGCGATCCCGACCACGAGCTTGCGCTCGTCCTCGGCGAGGCGGATCGGGACCGAGCCATGCGCATAGGTGATCTCGGCGGGGTTGCTGGGCCTCCAGTAGACGCTCGCTCGTCCAGGCTGGCGAAGGAGCAGCACGTCAGCCGTGGCATTCTGTCCCATGCTCTCGGAGATCGGGATGCGAAAATCCGATGACGCGCCGACCACCCGCGTCTCGTGCCAGTACACGCCGTCGCGCTCCAAGGTGACGATGGCCAGGGCCTGCTTGAACGGGGATTCGATGCGGAGTCGCGCTTCGTCCCCTGCGTGATACGCTGCGCGGTCGAGCGCTGGGACAAGGCTCAGCGGCTTCGAGGACCAAGTGCTGCGATGGTGGTGGACGTGCCCCGCATCCGCCCGACTCTCGACATCCAGCGGCATGGCCGCGCGCGCGAGTGAACCCGCGCCGTCCCGTGATTCGGCAAGGACGACGTAGCTGCCCGGCTTGGAAGCGGTGAGCCAACAGCGCCGGACCTTGACGGCAGACTCGATTCGACAGCCGCCGATTCGAGAGAGCACCCTTGCATTGGGCGACTCCTCGTCGTCGCCGTCAGCCGAGTTGGCCTTCGGCTCCACTACTCTCAGCAGTGAGATGTCGATCCTTCGACCGGGAATCCTCGTCCCATCCCAGCCCAAAGCCACTCCCTCCACCGCGATCGGCCTGTGTGCCACGACTTGGTCCGCAGTCTTGATGCCGACATAGTAGCGTGCAGGGTGAACCAGAACGCTGCCAGCGTTCTGGACGACCTGGCGCGCAACGTCGAGGACCTCGGCGCTCAGCGTCGCCCTCCGTGGCGTGAGGAGATCCTCCTGCAGGCGCGCCGCGACGCGGAGCTCGCCACTATCCGAGAGCCGCCCCTTCCCAGGGAGGACTGCTGAGCGCTTCTGTTGGTACGCGGGGAACTCATCCAAGTACTCAGCCGATGTGACGTACTCCTCGGAGTTGGGCGGGGCGAACGGAGCGGGTTCTTGGGTGAGGCGCCACTCGACGCGTGCGCCACGCATCGGCTCACCGAAGAGGTACTTGCCGGAGACGACGAACTCCGCACCATCCCGGGCTGCCGCCGGCTGTGAGCTGGTAACAGCGACTTCGAACTCGTGTTCTCGAAACGCTGAGATGACGATCCGCGCGCCCGCTGTCCGTTTGCCGAGCGCGGCCACCACATACACCTCGCCGCGCTTGTCCAGCGGCGGCGTGATGAACCCCGTTGAGAACGCGCCGTACTCGTTCGTCGTTACCTGTTGCGATTCGATCTCGCGCGCCCCTCCGTTCCCGTAGCTCACCAGGCTGACCTTGACCTCGCGCCGAACGCTGGGGTGGCTCCTTCCAGGGGGTTGCTCGTGGGCATATCCCTTGACGTAGAGTGGGTCTCCGGGGCGGTACACGCCGCGGTCGACGAAGAGCGAGAGCTTGGGCAAACGCGAGGCGGGATCTGGAGGCGTCCAGGCGATGACGACGATCTCGCAGTCGAGCCGCTGTAGTGTCCAGTCGCCACCATGCTCGGCCAGAAGGGCCAGGCCGTTTCGATGGCCGGCGCGCCCCTCGTACACCTGGGGGTCGACGAGCCACAGGCGATCGAGGGCAGCGGCGGGGAGCTTGAGCATCCCGTCCGGACCAGTGACACCGAGTGGTGTCGAGGTCTCGCCCTCGAGGAGCGAGAGTCGAACGCCTGCCACCGGGACCTGTTCCCGGAGCGAGGTGACCCAGACCAGCCCACCATCCAGCCAGAGCTTGGTGGTGAGGGCCAGGTCCGAGACCGAGAGAATCGTTGGGTAACTGTGGCGACGGAGCTCGGCCCCGGCCTGTTCGGCTGTCGGAAGAGGAGTCGCGGAAAGGTTCAGGATGAGCGCGCCGGTTCCGGTGGTCGGGTCGAGCCACCGTTTGACGTCGATGGCCGTCTCGAGGTGATTGGGGATGGTGGGTGAAACGCCGTGGCGTACCCATGCCGTCCGCAAGAGCTCCCATGAGTCGATGGAGGGTCGGTCGGCGTCCCAGGTGCCTAGCAAGAAGAGTTCGCGGGGCGTCAGCGCGCGGGCGGCGAGGAAGTACTCTGGGCTATTCTCGATGAACAGCGGGACCTTCCCAAGGAGGCTGGGTTCGTACCCCCCGCCCGACGCGCCGAGCCAGGCCAAGGCGCGATACTGGTAACCAGAGGTGCTAAACTCGAGGACCTGGGGCTCTTCGGTGACGCCCCCAAACTTGCCGCGCAGGCCGGCGGGGATCGTCACTCGGTAGTCCGTGTGCGGGCGGAGGTGCGAGAGGGTGACGCCGCCTTCCTCATCTACCGCAACCAGAACCCAGGGCTCGACCCGAATCCTGCGCAGGGAAGCCAAGTCCGCGAGGGGGTTCTCGAAGCTCAGGGAGACGCTGGATTCTGGGGAACACGTTTCCGCTTCACCCGCGCGGTCGCACGATAGATCCGCCTGAGGAGGCGCAAAGGTCTGGCACATCGCTTCCGTGGTCTGGCCTGCCTCGAGTGGCCCGGCCTTGGAGCGAAGGTTCGAGTCGACCCGAACCCGGACTTGGCTCCCTATCGGCCATGGTTTCTGGGGCACGACGCGATAGCCGCGCTCCGGGTCTCGCACCAGCTCGACGAATCGCACAGGCCACGGTGCCCATGAGCCGGCAGCGGTTAGCGGCTGTGCCTCGACGTGAACCGTCCGTTCTACCTCGGAGGGCAGTGTCGGCTGCGAGAACTCCAGCCGAAATCTGGCGTCACTCGTGATGGAGTCATTCCTGCCACAGCCGTGAACGAAGGCTGTGGGGCGCTGGGTCTCGAACTCGAAGCCCACCGACTG
>CAYRKE010000407.1:0-5408 GCA_964424695.1 uncultured Polyangiaceae bacterium | reverse complement strand
GCTCTTGCTCGGCAATGTCACCTTGAGCTTCCTTCCGCAGAGTTGGTACTCCGTGCTGGCCAGCGGCTGTGCGTTCACAACTTCGGCCTGCCCGAAGTCGTTGTAGGCGTCTTTGGCCGAGGCGGTGATGACCTGAGCGCTCGCCATGGAGTAGGCATCATCCGTGTTCTCGAGAGTGATGGTCACGTCTCGAGTGCTGGTCAAGTCCACGTTGACCAGACTGATGTTGACCTGACCCGCATCGTTGAGCGTTGCGCCCGCCGATAGTACCGGGAAGTCTTGACCATTGCCGCTGATCTTCTCGCTGGAAAGCGCGTTCGGTGCCCAGCGTGCGCCGTCGGTGTGGTGCGGAACGAACATCTTGAAGACGTGGAAGGTCGGCGTCTTGACCAGGTCCGAGCCCCCGCTATTCGAGTTGGTCAAGAAGAGCGATTGGATCACGTTGACGGCCTGGGCCAGGCCTCCCATCTGGACCCGATCGGCATGCTCCATGAACACGTGGAGCTGCTCAGCGGCCGATATCGCGTCCATCAGAGTGCCTTGCTGGAGCCATGTGTCAGACGCTTTCCACTCCTTCAGCCAGTCCCCCCATTCGTCTTCGATGATCTTGATACGATTATCAGGATCGACGCGATCCAGAATGGCGTCGATGTCGTGGATGCGGGGACCGATCTGCCCCTCATTGGCGCGATAGACGACGTCGTAGTACTGGGCGTCACTGAACCCGGTGCAGGGGTAGTCGTCTGGGAAGTAGATGTAGTCGTGGATCTCGACGCCGTCGATCTTGTCAGCGAGATGACCCGACGAAACCATGGTGGTAAGCCAGTTGTTCCCGTTGGGATTGACGGTCCAGATCCCGCCCGTCGCTCCGACGAGGAACAGCTTCTTGCCATTGACTGGCGGGCTCAACTCGGCGTAGTTGGCGTTGTACCAGTCCTCGTAGGTTGCCACGTCTTCACCAAGGTCTCCGCCGCACCCCCAGACTTCGTTGCCGACCTTGAAGTACTTGAGGGTCCATTCGGGGTGATCGGGGTTGTCGTTGACGTACTCGACCCACTCCCTATTGCTGGCAGCGAATTGGGCCTGGGGTCGCCCCACGAGGAAGGGCTCGGCGCCCACCGCCTCGCAGAACTCCATGTACAGGTCAGTTCCCATCGTGTTCGACGGGTTCGTGTTGGCCTTCCAATCGTAGCCATTGGCCGCGCACCCACCCGGCCACTCGATGGCGCCCACGCCCGCCTCCTTGAATCCGTCGATGATGTCGTTGCGAATTCCATCGGTGTTCGGAATGCTGGAATCCCTCCCAACATAGATGCCACCATTGATGTCGTTCCCCAGGATTTCCATCAAGACGCCGAAGATCTCCTTGGGTACTCCCGTCACGGCGGCGTCGAGCGTGACCGTGAGCGTGTTGGGGCTGTCGCTCACGGTAGTCTCCTCGCACGTGATGGTCCCGCTCGAGCCGCCAGTGTCGCTACTCGAGCCGCCAGTGTCGCTACTCGAGCCGCCAGTGTCGCCACTCGAGCCCCCAGTGTCGCTACTCGAGCCGCCGGTGTTGCTACTCGAGCCGCCAGTGTTGCTACTCGAGCCGCCGGTATTACCACCCGCACCTCCCGTGGTGCTCTCGGACCCCGTGGTGCCTCCGGACCCCGCGCCACCCACGGAACTCCCGGAACAGCCGTAGGTCCAGGCTTGCTGGCCTCCGGGCAACCAGCGCTTTGCACACACGCAATCGCCGCACGTCATGCCGGTTACGGAACACTCATCCCCGTCCGAGACGGCTGCTGGACACGTGTCGCAGACCCAGGCGGCGCTCACCTGTCGAGACTGACAGGCGCACTGCACATCGCCGTAGCTGCATACTGGAGCGCTCGTGCTGCCGGTTGACGTCGTGCATTCTCCGGCGGGCGGCTCTGGACCATTGGGGCAGTCGGGGTTGGGATTCGTCTCGACCGCCGTGCTCCCTCCCGATCCACCGAGGGTGCTGCCCAAGCCGCCCGTGGTGTCAGCGGAGCCGCCCGTGGTGCTAGCAGAGCCGCCCGTGGCGTTGTGGGAGCCGCCCGAAATGCTCGTGGAGCCCCCCGAAGTGTTCGTGGAGCCCCCCGAAGCGCTCGTGGAGCCCCCCGAAGCGCTCGTGGAGCCTCCGGTAGGCGTATTGCTGTCCGAATCCTTGTCGCTTGAACATGCTGCCGATGCAGCCATCCCAAGCATGAACGCCGCCAGAGAGACTCTCGTCATGGTGACCATCCTGTGTGTTTAGCGCAGAGCCCAACCAAGTCCTACGTTGCCATGGTCTCTACCCTGAAGGGCAGCTGCGGGAAGGGGAGAGCATCCTCCCCCCGTCATGAGAGGAGGCCTTCGCGATTTGCAGAGCCGCGAGAATGGATGACGAGAAGTGTAACACGGGCCGAACGCGCCCGCGGGGTCTGCTCTGATCAACCCGGGACATTTTCGAGCGCTCTCCTGGGCTCCACGCGACTCCGGCAGGCGACGGGACGTATTTCGAGAAAAAGGGCGCGCCCCGGTTTCCGAAGACCGATCTCGTGACAATGCGTGGCTGCCGCCGACAAACACCCTAGTAGCCAGCGAATCCCTCACCGCACATCACCGAGCCCCCGACGGCCCATGTCTACCCTCTCGGGACGGAAACCCCCGGATCAGCGGAGGCGCGTGGCGACACCACCATGAAATCACGCCGAAAACTCAATGGTATCGCCTCAGTCGGAGGGGCCTGGGCTTCCGTTCTCTGGCTCGTCTCCACGGCGGGAACGGCGTCGGCCCAGAGCAGCGTCGAGAAGCTGCAGGAGTTCGGGCTGGACGAGGTTCAGATCACGGACGAGTACCAGAAGAACCTGTTCGACAAAGACATCACCTACCTCATCACGACGCTCGACTCCGACCGACTGCTCGAGGGATTCAGGGCGGTGTCACTGGGAACGAGCCCGACCAACCTCTATGGGGGCTGGGAGAGCACGACCATTCGCGGACACACGATGGGCCACTGGTTGTCGGCGGTGGCGTACGCCTACCAGCAAACCCAGGACAGCGATCCGACTCTGGCCTCCGAGATCAAGATCAAGCTCGACGATGCGGTGTCGAAGCTAAGGCAGTATCAGCGGTCGGACGGGTTTCTGTTTGCGTCGCCGGTGTCCGAGTTCGACGCGTTCGATAACGGAACCGGCGGTTGGGTCCCCTACTACACGATGCACAAGATCCTTGCCGGTCTCATCGACGCCCACCGGCATGGCGGTAACGAAGACGCTCTTGCCGTGGCGAGCAACCTGGGAGACTGGATCCATGCCCGGGCGAGCGGCTGGAGTGCGAGCGCGAAGTCTCGGGTCTTGAGTCAGGAGTACGGCGGAATGAACGACGCCCTGTACGATCTGTACAAGCTCACGAATAGCGCCGACCACCTGACGGTTGCCCATGTCTTCGATGACACGGGTCTGTTCACGACAACGGCTGAGGGCACCGATACGTTGAACGGGAAGCACGCCAACATGACGATTCCCAAGTTCATCGGTGCCCTGAATCGCTATCGAACCCTGGGGGTAGGCGAGCAATCCTACCTTGCCGCGGCCGACCAGTTCTTGGCCATCGTGCAGGAGAACCACTCCTACGTGACCGGTGGTAACAGCCAGGACGAACACTTCCACGAGCCTGGGAGGCTCGACGCGAGGCGCGATAACGTCAACAACGAGACCTGCAACGCCTACAATGTGTCGAAGCTGACGCGGGACCTTTTCCGAGTCACTGGCGACGTCAAGTACGCGGATTTCTACGAGAGGATCCACATCAACGAGATCCTGTCCTCGATCAATCCCGAGACCGGGATGACAACCTACTTCAAGGCCATGGGGACCGGGTACTTCAAGGTGTTCGGTTCACCTACGGACCATTTCTGGTGCTGTACCGGCACGGGCATGGAGAACTTCACCAAGCTTGGCGACAGCGTCTACTTCCACGACGATAAAGACCTCTGGGTGACCTACTATGTGAGCTCGACACTGAACTGGAAGGAGCGGGGTCTGTCGCTGACCCAGACGACGGATCTTCCGTTCACCGATCGCGTGAGTTTCACGATAACCGCTGCCCCGACTGACGAGGTCAATCTTCTCTTCCGAAAGCCTTCGTGGACTTCGACCTGCGACATGGCGGTGGCTGTCAACGGTCAGACGGTCACTCCGGTCGAGGTCGGGGGCTTTCTCGGCGTGAAGCGGGTGTGGCAGGCCAGCGACACGGTGGAAGTGGCGTTCCCGCTCTTCGTGCAGGCTTCGAGGTTGCGAGACAACCAGAATTCTGTCGCCTTCACATACGGGCCGCTGGTTCTGAGCGCGGGTCTCGGTACTGCCAGTATGACGACGGCGTCGCACGGCGTACAGGTGCTCAAGGCGACCAAACCCAACGGGCTACAGGATACGATCGCCATCAACGGCGACACCACCGTCAACGACTGGCTCGCCAACCTGCAGAACAACCTGGTTCAGACCGCGGGCAAGCTCGAATTCACGCTCAGGAACACGGATTCGGACAATAGTCTCGTCTTCGTCCCACACTACTCGCGGTACCAGGACAGGTACGGCATCTACTGGCTGCTCTCGGGAACCCCGGGCGAGACGGCCGATACCCGTCTCGTCTGCCCGACGGTGACAGCGGGTGGTGCGGACGTCCCCAATGGGACCGGGGGCGCCTCGGGCAACGGGGGCGCCTCAGGTAACGGGGGCGCTTCGGGCAACGCCGGCGTTTCGGGCAACGGCGGAGCGACGAGTGCCGGTGGTTTCGGCGGCGGTGGTCCCGGCGGTTCGACGGGCGTCGGCGCAGTCGCGGGATATGGTGGCACCAACCTTGGTGGGCTCACCAGCGTCGGCGGAAGCCCGTCCGAGACCGAAGGCGCTGGTGGCCGAGCTACTGCGAGCGGGGCCTCTGGCGGTGGGCTTGCGAGCGTCGGCGGAAGCGCGCCGGGAACCGGAGGCTCCGACCGCGGAGCTACTGCGACCGGGGCCACTGGCGCTGCGCCGATCGGCGGTGCACCCGGTGCGGGAGGCGCCCCGGCTGTGGGGGCCACCGGAACGGCCGCCGGTGGTCTCGGTGCGATTGGCACGGTCGGTGGCGCGACCAGTGCCTCGGGTGGTGGCGACATCGACAACGGTGGGGCGCAGGCCAAGGGCGCTGAAGGAGGCGACGACTCCGGATGTTCGTGCCGAGTGGGCGCGCGCAGAGGAGGGTCCCAGACTGCCAGTCTGCTTCTTGGCGTTGGGCTCTTTCTCTGGGCACGACGGCGTCACGCAGAGTCCACGCGACGCTCGGCAGTAGGAGTAGCTGCCGGAGGGAAGTTGCCTCGAAATCGTTCAGCCAGCAGAGCTCGTACCGCTACACCATCGTCGGAGTAGGCGTCATCGGCGTCATCG
>CAYRKE010000406.1:0-5426 GCA_964424695.1 uncultured Polyangiaceae bacterium | reverse complement strand
AGCTTCTTCCAGGATGCTGGCTACCGCGGACCGAGCGATGTCGTGCTTCAGACCCCAGAGGGCATCTCGGATCTTGATATAGAATTGGCTGCCGCTGGGTCTTCGGACAGTACGGGCTCCCTCATCGCCCCTTCGGAGTGACCCGAAGGAGCGTGCAGCCCAAGACCGCCTAGCCCGAAGAAAACTGAGGGGGACGCCGGCGCCGGCGGAACAACGCCAACCCGAATAGCGCGGCCATCACGCTGCCGAGTCTCGCGGGTCGCGACGCTGGCACAGCGCATCCACAGCCGGAGTCGTCGTCTGAACCGCCGGGCCCAGTCTCCGTTGAATCCGAGGTGACTCCTGCTGTACCGGCGGCGACGCTGCCGCCCATGCCCTGCGCGTCGAGACCGCCCGTGCCCGGGCCCGTCGCGCCCCCGACGGCAGGCATCGTGCCTCCGGCCGCAAGTACTCCACCCGTGGCGGCGGCTACCGAGCCCCCCGTACTCGGCAGCCCACCGGTGCCAGGAGTCCCACCAGTGCCGGGCCCGCCGCCGGAAGCGGTCACTCCACCGGTAGCACCTACGCCGGAAACGCCACCCGTGGTTGCCCCATCTCCGCCAGTAGCCACACCGCTGCCAGCGCTCCCCCCACTGCCACCGCCACCTGGGGTACCTCCCGATGCAGCGGCGCCCGCTCCACCACCTTCGCCACCCGTGCCTACAGGTCCCGTGCCGCCAGCTCCGCCACTGCCACCGCTGCCCGTCGTATTCCCAGCACCCGTTGCTGTGGCAGAGCTCGCAATGAGCAGCTCGCCATCCACTGGCCTCGAAGCAACGTGGACGTTGAGCAGCCCGCTATCCGCGTCCCACACCGTTCCGTCACTGCCGTTCGGGACGCTACCAGTGCTGGTATATGACGGAACGGCAGTGCCGTTGATGTACATCTCCGGCTCAGCTGTCAAGCCATGGTAGACGACCTGATAGGAACGACTCGACGGCGCGCCGGCGAAAGCTCCTTGCGCCGCACCGATCTGCACCACGATGTCCTCTTGAGTGAACTGCAGGATGGTCGTCCTCAGTTCACCTGCCGTTCTGAAACGCTCCGAGACGTTGTCGTCTTCATAGAGCCGGAATGGGGAACCATCGGTGCCTGTGTAGGCGTGGATCACCAAGGTGTCGTCGAGAATGAAGAAGGTAGACGAGGCAAAGGGTGCCATCGGAATAATCGCACCTTCTCTAACGAACACCGGCAGATATCCCGTCGGAGCGGAGACGTTCTCCGTCGTGTCACCCGCGTGGACGCTGTCATCCCAGAAGTCGTACCAATTGCCGCTGGGTAGCCAGACTGACACAGTATTGCCCCCGTCGGAGCAGTTGGGGGCCACCAACATTTCGTGTCCCCAGTAGTACTGCATGTCGCGCTCCCAGGCCGTCGGATTGTCCTGGTCTTCAAAGAACATCGGCCGTGCCATGGGCATACCCGTCTCTTGAGCCAGGTGCGCGTACGAGTAGATGTACGGGATCATCTCGTAGCGGGTGGTGATATAGGTCCGAGCGGTGTCCTGACAGGTCGCGTTGCGCTGCAGTGGCCACCGCGGGTGCCCTGGACCATGGGGCTTCCAGATCGGGGTGAAGCTTCCGAACGCCATGTCCCATTGCCGGTAGAGATTGTCTTCGTTGACCTCCGGCTCGAAGTGCGCCCCAGCATCGTGATTGAAGTACGGGAATCCGGAGACGCCCGAGGATTGCATGGCAATCACCTGGTAGGCCATGTCCTGCCAGTTGGCATCGAGGTCCCCGGTCCAATGCGTGCCGAAACGCTGCGCCCCAGCCGTGATGCCACGGCTCCAAAAGTACGGGCGCTTGGCTTCGCCAATCACGCGATCCCAACCCGTCTCCACGCAGGCCTTGAGCAGGGAGAAGTGGTAGTTTATGGACTCTTCCGCCCAGCGCTTGCCGCTCTGAAGCTGCGTCGAGTGGCTGTGATCCGGATAGTCGAACTCGTCGAGCCAGATCGCATCGCCCGGATACCCAAGTGCCGGATCGAAGGCGTTGTCGTAGAAGAGGTTCCAAATCCAGCTGACAGTGTCGGGATTCGTGAAGTCGGGACAGCTGCTCGTTCCCGGAATGCCATACGATTCGTTCCAACTCGGGTTCATCGAGATGCCAGGTCGATTGAGATCGAGTGTCACGGTGATACCGTTCTCGTCACACCATCGCCGATACTCCGCCGGATCGGGGAACTGGTCATCCCGCCATTCGAACCAGGAATTCATCTGCCCGGATACCGCTTCGTTCGACGCCCTCCAAGCGTTGTCGTTGACCTGATGGTCGATGGCGTATCCGGCGTCCCGGTGGTCGGTGATCATGCCTTTCCACCAGTTCTCACCGTCATTGTTGGGATCGGACTTGTCCGAGAGGTGCAAGCCGAAGATGGACCGTTGAGGCAAGCGCGGCCGCCCCGTCAGCTGGGTATAGCGGTCCACGACCTGCGCTACGCCGGGCCCTGCGATGAAGAAGTAGTCCATCTGCCCGCCGTACCCTTCACCGTCAATCGTCAGGGAGTAGGCGTTGCTCTGGCCCAACTTGATCTCATGTGTGTAGGTCGTGTTGAGAAGAACCCCGTAGCCGCGCGACGAGAGAAAGAACGGAACCACGCAAGCCCCTTCGCTGCCGCTGGTCACACGGAGAGAGGTCCCCCGCCTATCCAGGTTGTCGAGGCGTCCGTAGGCAGGGTGTCCGAGCCCGGCGTAGTGCTCGTCCGTGGTCGGGGCGAAGGATTCCGTCACCGTGCTATTGCCCCAAGTGACCCCGCCTTGCTCAGCCAAAAGCGGCGTCCCATCGTTCTGGAGGGCGAACGAGATGCGCATCGGCGCCTTGGAAATCGAAATCAGAATGCCGTCGGTCGCTTCGGTGGTCACATCGAGGGAAGCGCCCATGTCGGTAGCCGTCAACGTCCCGGGCCAGTCGTGGCTTTCGACGATTTCGTACCGATCGTCGGCATAGAAATCTTCGCCGTCTTGCACCACCTGCACGCGCGCAATGTAGTCCCCGTAGGGTGTGATCCGAACTCTCTCGCCCGACGCTCCGGTAATCACCAGGCTCCGTTCAACCGAAGCGTGGGAGGCGTAGTCGCCAACTTGGGCCAGAGCGTGAGTGCCCACCAGAAAGGAGACGAGCGCCGGGGCCACGGAGAGACTGCGGAAGGTGCGACGACTGCCGGAAATTGACAAACACATGTGCCTACCTGTGGTAGCATTCTCTCGTTTTTGGGCGCACAAATGCAAGGTTCGTCAAAACGCAGGGTCCCAATCCAGCCGCACGTCTGGTGCTGTTGGAAGATTGTGCGTTCGGGGCGGCGACAAGGACGATCGAACTGCGAAAACCGGGCCAGAGCAGCGTAGACCGCCGGGGCAGATGGGAAAATGGACCCGTGAGGCGTCGCAGAATTGCACCCGCGCTTCACGAACCTCTTGCGTTCGGCGTCAAGAACCCGGTCCGCCCATCGCTCCGACGTCGTTGGCGAGGCCTGGCGCGCACCTTCGCGTCGAAGCCGCCGCTCGCCTCCTTCCCTTCCCCCGCTCACCTCGACGAAGCCCCACTACGAGTCGAACGGCAATCGGATCTGTTCGAGCGGAGGATGCGGCTGTCTTGGCGTGGGCTCCGGCACCTTGAGCGCCGCCAACCAGCTTCTGCACAAAGGCGGACAACTCGATGCGCTGCACTTCACGGCTCCACTCGTCTTGCTGGGGAGATTCGCGCCACCTGGACCCACTCCTCCCCCTGATGTCTTGCCTCCACAGGAGGATGCCGCCCCCCAACCAAGACCTCGGCAAGACGCTGGCGGCGGTTCTGGTGAGTCCCGCCCAGCTCGGTTCAGGAACCTCCCACGCCCTTCTGGCGCCCGCCGGGCTGCGCCCGTCGCCGACCACCACCCAGAACTCCTCCCTCAGAGTCCGGTTGACGTTCTCACCGACAAAGGCACAAGCCACGAGTAGCCCGAGGAGATGCGCGATAGCGTCGAAGCGCGAAGCATGGTTGTCGCTCCTGCCAACTGACCCCAGGCCCGCGCTCCTCGCGAGCAAGAAGCCCTTCGCCCGATTCGTGGCCATGACCGCTGTGCTCGGCATGTCGGATGACGACACCGGGGTCCGCCGCACGCGCAAGGCAGTCGTCGCCGACGCGGGCGTGCGCGCTCTTGTCGACCACCTGCCACTCTGGGAGTCCGGCTTCGCCTTCGGTGGGCACAACTCGTCGCAGGATGCAGCTTGGCACTGCTTTCCGCACCCGGTCGTACGGATTTCGGTCGCGAAGTGGCGTGGCCCCGGACGGAAGAACGACGCTTGCCTCCAGATCACAGTCGAGGCCCTGCGGCTGTTCGCACGCGTGGATGCCTCGAAGCGACCCGAGGGGCTGGCCGCTGCTGCGCGCACGCTGCTCGGCTGTACTGGCTTCCTTCATCATCCGTCGCTCACGCTCTCCTTGGACATCCGGACGATGAGGTCGATCGTTTCTTGCGGCAGCCGGGGTTTCGGCACCCTGCCCGCCTTCGACTTTCTCTTCCACAGCAGGCGAAATCCCTCACCGTGCCAGCGAAGAACGGTGTCTGGCTTATCACAAGCAGAGTCGCCTCGCGCCAGCGCTGCAAGCTGCTGGCGGAGGAGGAGGTTCTCCGCAACGAGCTCCTCCCTTGACCGGAAGGCGTCCTCGATGAGCCCGGAGACCAGCGGCAGTGGCCGCATGGCTTCCGTCGCTGTCCTCTTCGCCCACGCTGCGAGTCTGCAGGCAACTGCTCGCGCTTTGGCCTTCAGGACATCGAGTGACACTCACCCGATCTCGACAACTCCTGGTAGAATCGCAAGCCCCTGTGTTTGGCGATTTCTTCAATCATGCTAGGGCGGAACGTACTGGGAGCCATCGCAGCCGCATCGCAAGGGACTCGGGTTGCGTCCTCGCCAATCCAGCCAGCGACGTGAACCGCGCTTCGTATCCGTTCATGCCTTACAGGGGCGGAATGGCCGCGAGCCGCCCGCGCAACGGGAAGCCCCAGGTTTGAGCCAGGGCAGTAGATCAACCAGAGGCGCGCCGGGTGCTCCGCCTCGAGCGCGTGAAGCTCCGCCTCGAGCGCCAGGTGGCCTCCTTCGGGGGATCCCAGTGACCGTGAACGCATACAGTAGGAGCAAGGCCTCCACTGCCGACCGCCGTCGAGGCTGGCGAATCGACGCTCGCCATCGACGCGGAAATCTGCGCGTGACTCGTAGCGTGCCGCACCCACCTCATGAGAGCCATGCCTGTCGGCGCTTGACGGCTCCGATACTCCCCTCCAGTGGGGCAGGCTGGAGGAGAGTAGAAGCCACCCACTGGAGAGGACGGATCGTTCATGCGGTGGCGCAAGGATTCACCGGCGATGGTCGTAGAGGACGGCGTTCGAGTGAGAGTCTTCGA
>CAYRKE010000405.1:0-5434 GCA_964424695.1 uncultured Polyangiaceae bacterium | reverse complement strand
GGCGGTCTACAACGAAGCTACGAGGCTGGCGTCGACGACGGACCCGAACAAGGGTGGGATGATCCTCCGCGCAGAAGAAGAGGAATCCCCAACTCTCTCCCTCTACTTCGACCTGGAAACGATTGACGCGGCCAAGGCAGCGCGAGTGATCCACGCGCTCGAAGTCGCCTTGGGCGTACCGTTGGACATCGTTCGTACCAAACCTCACCCGCCGGGGTCCACAGTCGCGAACGCGCTGCGGAAGCTTGCGTCCCGACTGTTGTCGAGGGCGGCATGACATCGCCCGGACCGATTCAGCCGAGCCGTCAGAGCGAGTTGGGGATCGTTCAGATTGATGTCCGCCCGGCAAGTGGCACCAAGAGCGGGTTCTGGCGCTCCGCCATCGAATGGTTGAAAGGCCTTTGGCCTCAGGAACGTGTCGTTTCCAGTGAAGTGCAAAGCGCGGCGCGGGCTGGACTCGACGGGGGAAAGGCGTGGCTGCGCCAGATGGCCGTGCAAAACGCCGACTACGAGGCTGCCGCAATCCAGAAACTCTCGGACGCGAGGCGTACGTCAGTTCTGACACCAGCCGAGGAAGACAAGATACGGGCTGAAGCTCGACTCATCGATGAGCAGGCGAAGACCGAGGCGCAGAATCGAAAGCTGGCGCTCATGAAGGCTCTGGAGGCGGAGGGCGTTGCCGTCTATCCGATCATTGACGACAAGACCGGCGAGCTGGCGCTGTACTTCACCGACAATCGCGTGCCGAGATAGGGCTTTGGGAGACGGACCCGCCTGCTGTCGATAAAGCGCCAAAGGACGCTGGCGCCAAGGCAGGAGTGGCCGTACCAGATCCGCGCAACTCGTACCAGCAGGCGTACCAGCGCCATTCTGGGCTTCGCGTTCGGTAGCGAGTCTGGCATGTTTGCCGCGACACCGTCAAGCGCAACGGCGGAGCACCCGACAATCGAGGAACGCCTGGTGTTCTACTGGGCCAAGACCTACGCCAGCCAGCTCGGCTCGGGCGATCCGCATACTCACCTCAAGCCCGTTATCGGCATCTACTTCCTCGCCTTCATTCGCTTCCCGACCTCTCGCGCACACTCCTCGTTCCACATCAACGAAGACCATGAAGGCTTTCCGCTAACTGATGCTCTGGAGCTGCACTTCCTGGAGCTTCCCAAGTACGCCGCGCGAGAGAAGCGCGACCGGTTACCGGCAGGAGCCGATGGCGACCAGGCCGACGAGCTGGTATATTGGTGCAAGTTCCTGGCGGCCGAGACCGAAGCAGAGCAGGAGTCACTAGCCATGGCCAATTCCGACATTCTTGAAGCCAAGACGCGCTTGGACGAGCTGTCCGCCGATCCCAAGGCGCGCAAGCTCGCCGAAGACCGGGCGCTCTGGGAGTGGGCCTACGATCAGGACATCGAAGGCGCCGAGCGCCGCGGGCGCAAGGAAGGACGCGACGAAGGCCTGCGCGATGGGCGACGAGAGGGCCTGCTTGAGGCCATCGCGACCTGTACGAGGTGCTCGACATCGAGCTCACCGAGAAGCACGCCACTGAGATTCGCGCTGCCACGATCCCCGAACTCCGGTCGATTCTCGCTGCGCTCAGGCGTGACCGCGTTTGGCCTGGATAGGAACACGGCGGAAGACAGGACCTGAGGACGACCGGCAAGGAGACAGGCGGAAGGAGCCGCCCGCCTCGGAGCCGTCGTCGCGATGGCCAAGTAGCGACCGGCCAATCCGGACAACGGGGGCGTAGCGATGGCGGCTGGAGCTTCCGACGCAGTGATGGAGCTTGCGACGGGAGATCCGATGCTCGAAGTCGTGGAGTGACTGTCAGGACCTCCGGCTACTTACGGCCACATCGGTCCATGGTTTTGGTCCGGCGTCCCGTAGGGGGACGAGTCGGAGGCGGCGCTGGTTCGACGTGGATTCTGAGGGTTCGACCGCTTCGGAGTCTCAGTGCTCGAGCGTTGATAGCCTCACAGTGTGTGCAGGGGCGTCAGTTCTGACGCCTGCCCTTGCTCGCGGCGCAGCGTAGAACAGATGCAGTTAGGGAGCGGCAGCCATGAATGGTCGAATACTCATTGACGGGATCATGCAGCAAACCGTGGTGCTGATTGCTCAGCTGGCGACCGCGGGCGGGCTCAGGGCACCTCTCGCTCACATGGCCGGTCAGGTGTTCGTGGGGTTGGCCAGGGAGCTCGAGCGCCAGGGGGTGGGCAAGAAGGTGAGCGCAGACATGTTCGGCATGGCCCTGCGCACCTACCAGCGTCGCACCCAGCGGCTGGTCCAAAGCCAAACGGATCAGGGGCGCTCACTCTGGGGGACCGTGCTCGAGTTCGTCGCCGGGGAGAGTCCGGTGAGCCGTGAGCGGATCCACCAGCGCTTCCGCTACGACGACGAGGCTGCGGTCCGAGGAGTTCTCCGCGACCTCACCGAGAGTGGTCTCGTCTACGTCACAGGGAGCGGGCGCAGTCTCACCTATCGGCGGGCGGAGCCGGAGGATTCGACGGAAGCCAAGGCACAGGCCGATGAGCTCTCCACCGAGGCCCTGATCTGGAGCATCGTCTTCCGCGAACAGCCCATCACCATGGCCCAACTCGCTGAGGCTTGCCACGTCGAGGCGAGCCTCCTCGGAAGGGTCGTCGACTCGTTGATCGACGGCCAACAGATCATCCGCGACACGTCGCAGGACCCGCCCGCGCTGAGTGCGACCGAGCTCGTCATTGGCTTGGGCGACGCAGCGGGGTGGGAGGCCGCCGTTCTCGACCATTTCGCCACCCTGGCCCGCACCATTGCGGCCAAGCTCCAGCAGGACCAGCGCGCCCGCACCGCGGACACCGTGGGAGGGAGCACTTACCACTTCGACTTGTGGCGCGGGCACCCCTACGAAGACGAGGTGCTCGGCGAGCTGCGCCGCTTCCGGGAGAAGATGAGCGCCTTGCGCCAAAGAATCGACCAGTACGGGAGAGAGCACGCTGCGGAAGGCCCCCGCTACCGTGCGGACGTGTACTATGGCCAAACCATTGCCGACGAGGATAGCGACGATGTCGACGAATAAGCATAGAGTAGAGGAGATGATGTGCCGGAATTGCAGTGAGCGCGCGCAGGAGCCGCAGGCTCGGCGAACCGGAGCGAGCGTGTTGGGAACGGACGAGGGCGGTCGACGGGAGCCGCGAGCCTTTGTCGGACAGGGATCGCGCAGACTACGTCGGACGCTCGCGCTTGCCCAGCTTGCCGCACTGGTGATCGCTGGCGGGCTCGCCGCAACGAGCTGCGGTAAGACGGAGACGCTCGCCACGGGCGAGTCGCACTTCCTACGCGCTTGCGTCGAGGGCAGCTGCGGCGACGAATACGAGTGCCTGTGCGGCGCCTGCACCAAGGCCTGCGACGACGACGCAGCCTGCAGCGGCGCGAGCCAGGCTGCAGAGTGCGTCACCGTCGACGCGGAAACCTGCGGCGACGCGGCGGCCGTCTGCGACGTGACCTGCGGCGTCAAGGCTGATTGTGCGAGTCTTGGGACTGGATACACTTGTGTCGATGGCGCTTGCCGCGGACCGCTCGAAGAGACGGAACCGTCGGTGGCTGACGACGACGTCCTGCCGGGTACGTTTCTGAAGTGCGACGACAACTGCTCGGTTGCCAAGGGCTACCCCATCGATCAGAGCCGGGGATGCGTCGACATGGATGCCGGGGAAGATGTCGGGTGTGTCTGCGAAGGGGGCACAGTGTACGCCTTGGGTGCCGCGTGCGCCGTGCGCAAGGCCGATGGCAGCGCGTGGTCGATTCCTCCGAACATGGCAATTCCGGAAGGGGAATGGACCGAGTGCAATGACGCGCAGGAGCAGAGCAGCGTCGGGAGCTGCGACTTCTCCGCGTGCGAGGAGCCCCCCCCTTCCCTCTGCTCGATGGAGAGCACTTGCGAGCGGCTAGGATGCGGCGGGTTCGAGTTCGACGAGGCGGGATGCGGGCGCAAAGCGTGCGAGACCGACGCCAATTGCAGCGCCGAGGAACGCTGCACTGCTGGCGAGTTCGCGCCAAGGTCCTGCATGCCCTCCTCTGACGGAACCTGTACCTGCAGTGGTCTCGACATGATCCTCTACGGATCGCTGTGCAACCCGGTGAGCGTCGCCGGACCGCGCGGAGCCTGGCAGCGGGTGACCATCAGCGAGAGCGGCAGTGTGTGTGAGCCGCCAGGCTGCGCGCATACTTGGACGCTAACCCCCGACGGTGCAATCGCCAAGACGGAAGACGACACCGCTCTCCCGGCGGCTCAGACCGACGAGATCTCCCTCCAGGAGATGGAGCTTATCATCGATGGCCTGGAGCTTCGCCCCTGGCTCGAGTCCGGCGGAGACTGTAGCGTCGTCATGGATTGGGGGGCGACGCTGACCGTGGAGCTCGAAGGCACGACCCTGAGGGCAGACGTCTCGGGATGCGTGCTGGCGGAGGCCGACAACGCTGCGGTTCAGCTCTACGCCATGATCACGCAGTTCTGAGCGGGTTGGGTGTGTGGCGGTGTTCCTCGTCGTGGAACACCGCCAGCGACCAAGCGGATCGGAGCGCCTCGCGTCCCCCCCGCGGGAGTGCGAGGATGGTGCTCCACCTCGAAGTCACCGGTCTCGCACCGTTCCCTTTCCACCCGCCAGACTTCTGGCCAACCGCCGTTGACGCATGGGCAGCGACTCTGGCATTCCTGAAGCGTTAGGGTCACCGAGGAGTGCGAAACTGGAGCGACCTGCGATCACCGCGATCAGCAGGTCGGCTTCGGTGAATACACAGGCCCGAACCCGCGATTCCAGGCTTCGTTTCGCGGATGCTCTTTCCGACGCAGTACCGAGTAGCGTACCCAGGGGCAGAGGTTCTCGCGCAGCACGCGGCGCATCCGCGTGAGAGCCCGAGTCCGGGGGTCCCGGCGATCGCAAGCGGAGCCGAGAACGCCAGCCTCGACGAGGGCCACTACGCGGAGGCACCCCCAGTGTCGCTCAAAGTCGAGCCGGGGAAGGAGCAAAACGCAGGACAGGCGCTGCTGATTTGGCGAGGCTCACGCGGCCGTATAAGGTCTAGCACCGGGGAACCCAACCGAGGCGGTCTCGGAGCTTCCATTCGTCGGTACACCAGCTCCGGGCGCAGCTCCCACCGCGGCTTCGGAACCCAGGGGCGGAACCTCGCCTGAGCCTGCCGCAGTGGGCTCGCTCGCCCCAGCTTGGGCAGAAGCGTCGCCACCGTTGGTGCGCCCAGCCTTGGCGTTCGTGCGACCGGCAAAGATCGACGGGACGAAATCGTCGACATCATCCTCGAGCCAGCGTAGGTACGTTGCTGCGCGGCGGAGCTGGGTATAGGCATTGTAGAAGAGCGTGTACATGCGCTGACGGAGGGTCGAGGCCTCGGCAATGGCCTCGGGGGACTGCTCGCGCCGCGCCACGATGGTCATGAGCCGCAGGGC
>CAYRKE010000404.1:0-5458 GCA_964424695.1 uncultured Polyangiaceae bacterium | reverse complement strand
GTGGATCATGGCCGGCACCTCTTTCTGAACAGCGGCTCTTGCAGTCAAGGCAGACTGGTGTTCTCCGCTCTCGACACTCGACGTGGGGAATATGGGGTGCACTCCGCATTCTGAGGGGCCGGGTCAGTCTGCGTTCCACCCATCCGTATTGAACTTGGTCTGCATGCCTTGCCTGGCCGTTTCGGCACAGTAGCCCACGGAGGACTGGAGAACCGGGCCTGGATGATGAGTTCGCGGGGCCGATCCAGATTGTGGGGATCTCAGTCGCTCGCGTGGCGCAACTCTCGCTTGTCCGTCACGAAAACGTCACGAAGGGGGCTCAGACTAGATGCGTGAGCACGAGAAAGGAGGCCTTGATGACCCATCGCAGTTGGATGATCGTGAAGTCACTGGGGGTTCGGGGGCTCTTGTTGATGGCGCTGGGGTTCTGGGTCACGGCGATCATTGTGTCCCTGCTGCCGAGTGACCCGTCCTCACCTGGCCCGAGCGATGTGGACACCTACGTCGACGTCATCATGAGCGGAAACTAACGACCGCCGATGAAGGCCCACGGCAATGAGCGTCGACGAAACGCGACACGCCTCGGGGATCCGGCGGCGAAACGCGACCGAGAGCGAGCGTCGATGAACCATGACTGGATCCCCCACTGCTGGACTTCGAGTGGGCGCCGTTGATTCGAACCAGTCGACGACTGGGCAACGGCCCCAACAGCGCATCGGCCCGACCTGACCGATGCGCGCTCTCCGTCACGCACCCTTTGAAGCGCCGTCGCGACGTGACAGCGGAGCCTGAACCGCGGAGAGTATTTGCATCACCCGGTTCGTCTCGAGTTTCGAGCCGTCACACTCGACGAGCCTTGCCCGAGTAATGGAGTGGCTGCGAGTCCTCATCTCGAGTGTGTGGAGCGGCCGGACTCCGATCTGCCTAAGCACCTGGTCGATCCCGTGGAATTTGGGTCGATGATGCGGCGTCCGGATCTCAACCTCCGCCGCGTGCTGTCCTCGGTCGACACGAACAATGATCGTTGATCTATCCATGCGCGGCAGGATGGAGGCCGCGAGTGACGAGCTGAGGGGGTGATGGAAACACTCCGGTGAGATCGATTGGGCACTTCCTCATGGTGCGCCCATCTCCCGGCCCAACACCGACAGGACTCAGCGCCTTCAGCCGTGGCAGATGCGGGCACTCCCGATCCCCACTCCGACGTCAGAAGGAGCCAGCCCATAGCCCCCCGTGCCTCGGTCGCGCAGACCGTGGGAGGCTGCCACGCCAGAAATGCTCAGGTGATTCAGTTCGACGAGCGGCGACCGAGCAGCTGCTGAGACAGCTCGTCGACGACGCACGCGTCGAGATCGGGTGGCAGGCTCAACGCGACCAGAGAGTCCTCGCGCAGCACCTCCAGCTCCAACTCTCCGAAAGGACCAGGAACCAGTCGGTGACCGGTCAGGAGGCTGGACACACCGTTGATGCGGAGCACGATGTCCCCCTTGCGGAGACCAGCGCGGTCAGCTGCGCTGCCCGTTACCGTCCCCCAAACGGGGAGACCGCCGAGCGCTCGAGCCATTGAAGAAAGACGTTCGAAGTGAAGCATTGAACCCATGTGGGCAGCGCTTCGCAGCAAATATCGCACCAGCTTTCAGCCACCAGTTTTCAACGACTTAGGCCTACATGGCCTCACGGGGACGAAAACCAGTCGCAGCAATGAAAGTTGCCCATAGCAGGCCTTCCGCTTGGCCCAAGGGTTGGAGCCGACAGAACGAGCTCTCAAGGAAACTGGTCGTAGGGCAGTTCCCAATGCGGACCGTCGGGCTCCACCCAGTCTCCGCCCCACTGAACGGGGACCCCAACCTCTTCCGCTGCGCGCTTGATCACGACGCTGAGCCGCCGAAAGTGTGGCCAATGCCAACTGATGGTAGCGCCAACCCACGGGGCGAGATCGACAGCGTGTCCGGTGAGGTGTCGGCTCTTCAGTACCCGGGTCGCGCCGATGGCGAAGAGCTCCCGCTGTTTCTCGATGGTCCGCACCCCCTCCATCACGCAGAAATCGACGTCAGTGATGGTTATCGCGCGCTCCACCACGCGTCGAAGCGACTCATGAACCCCGACGAGATTCGACTCCGAATGCTCGGTGAACCTGTACCGACCATGAACGACGAGCCCGCCGCCCGCCAGCCCGACGGTATCTTGGAGCATGGGTCGCGTCTTGCCCTCGAAGGTGGGCTCCTCTTCCGCAGAAGCGCTCTGGGATTCCTCCGCATCCAGGATCCGAAAAAGGGACACGGCCGCTACGTAGCCCCACGGACGAACGGCGCTCCCCGGAGTGTTGTAGGTCTCCTCGAGCCGCGCCAGGTACTCGCAACCCGCCACACAGAACGTAGTGGCGCTGCCGTGAGATTGGTCCCAATGCTCACGCAGGATCTCCCTGGCTCGCTCTCGCACCTCTGGCTCCAGCTCGTGTTCGCAGAGTCGCCGAATGGGTCGGTAGCCTTGGCCACACGCCGTCAGCAGAGTCCTTCGCGCCACCTCACCGTCGACGGGAAGCCCCTCTCGAGCCTGGTAGACCCTCGTTGCAGCGTAGGTGCGGGCTCCAAATACCCCATCGGGCTTCCCACGAAGCACCCCCTGCGCCCCCAGGAACTGCTGCCAACGCTCAACGTCAGGCCCCCTCTGACCTCGGCTCAAACTCCGCATCGACGACTCCACCCACGTTACATGCGCCGTAGCAGCATACACTGCCCATCCTGAACACACACGAGCAAGTGCGCCGAGTCAAGGCCGCCGGGGCGGCGCCGACGCGTTGCGACGCTCGCTGAACCCCGGCGCGCCATGAACACACCAGGCTACAGCATGCGCCTTCTCTCTTCGCCTGACCCGCAACCCATCTAGGAGAACGCACGCAATGACGCATGCCGCACGTGGTTCCCTTGCCGGGAGCACGCTACGGAGCGACTCGGGTTCCGGTCGCGCGCCTCAAGGCCCAGCTCGCCCGATCCGTGAGACGCATCGGGCGTTATCCAAAGGACCGGCCGACCCGGGCACTCGCTGACACCGCCCGCGGAGGCCCTCTGTTGCCTGGCTCTGACTGCGCCCCCCTGACGCGCCCCGGTCCCCTGGACGCCATCCACAGGGCGCAAGCGGGGCCGCCTAAAAACCAGCACCCGGCGCTTACCCAGGGCGTCGCCGCCTGCCTGCAGATCGAAGGACGGCGGAGTTGTAAGCGACACCCGACCGCTTTCGCTATACTCCGCCCACCGATGCTGGCTTCTCCGAAGGTGCCCTTGCTGAGACTCCGCGCCGCTGGCGCCACGAACATTGGGCAACGCAAGCTCAACGAGGACTGCTACGTACTTCGCGATGACCTTGGTCTGTACGTCGTAGCGGACGGGGCAGGTGGGCACAATGGCGGGGAAGTCGCCAGTTCCATGGCGGTCCACTCGATCACCAACTACTTCGAGGCCACACTGGCCGAGGGCCGTGACCAAATGGAGTTGGACCGTTTTGGCCTCTCGATACCAGCCCGACGCCTGTCTGCTGCGGTTCACAAGGCCAACCGCGACGTGACCGAGATCTCCCAATCGCATCGCGAACACCGGGGAATGGGGACGACAGTGATCGCCACCCACTTCTCGCCCTATGCCGGACTGGTTCACGTCGCCAATGTCGGAGACAGCCGCTGCTATCGATGTCGCGAAGGGCAGCTCGAACAACTCACCCAAGATCACAATCTGCTCACGGACGTGATGGAGGTTCGCCCCGACCTCGACGATTACCAGCTGGCGCGTCTTCCTCGAAGCGTCATCACGCGTGCGCTCGGGGTGAGCGTCGAGCTTCGTGTGTCGATGCGCTCGTTTGGAGTCGTGACCGGAGATCGCTACCTACTCTGCAGCGATGGCTTGACGGGGCCGCTCGCAAGCTCAGTGATTGCGGAGTGCTTGTGCTCCGATGGCACGGTCCAGGAGGTCGCTGATCGCCTGGTCCTTGGAGCAGTAAATGGGGGTGGCAAGGACAACGTCACGGCGGTAGTCATCGAGTGCTACGCTGGTCCCGAGCTCGCGCTCCCCCCTCCCCTCACCCAGGTCGACAGGGAAGCCGATCCCGAGCTCCTCATCATGGGCGTCGAAGAGATCGATCTGAACGATGATTCGGTCGAAGGTCTCCGCGAGGCGCTCGGTCCAATGCTCGATCGAGATCGCGGCCGCTCCTGAGTGAGTGCGCCCAATCCAAGGAATCCCCCCAATGTCCCTCGCTGACAGCTCCGCCCCTACGTCTCTGCCGTGCCCCATGGAGCCCCCCATCGCATGCGCCGACCTGCCAGCAGCGGGAGGCCATCTCGGCACTGTACCCACGGATTTCATCGTCGACGAGATCCCGCTGTACTCGCCCAGCGGGGAGGGCGAACACATCTACGTCAGACTCCGCAAACGCGGACTGACGACTCCAGACCTGCTCCGGCTCGTGTCTCGTGCGGCACGCGTGCGCGAACGCGACATCGGTGTCGCCGGCATGAAGGACAAGCATGCCGTTACTAGCCAGTGGCTCTCGCTGCCACGCGGCGCCGCGCCGTGCGACTCTTGGGAACTGCCGGAGAGCGTAGAGCTCCTGGAAGTCTCGCGACACAGCAACAAGCTTCGGACTGGGCACCAGGCGGGCAATCACTTCGAACTGCGCGTCGTGGACGCTTCCCAGGGCGCTCTCGAACGGGCTCAGGCCATTGCCGCGCGACTCCGTGAACAGGGTCTCCCGAACTACTTTGGCGCCCAGCGCTTCGGGCACGATGGCCGAAACCTTGCGGATGCCCTGGACTGGCTCAGCGCGCAGCGAGATCGGAGCCGAAACGCTCGCCGGGGCCACCGTTTCCAGGACAAGCTGCTGCCCAGTGTTCTGCAGTCCGAGGTCTTCAATCGGTACCTCGCTCGCCGAATGGTGCTCGGGCTCGACAACCTCCTGCAAGGCGAGGTCGTCCGACTCGACGGTTCTGCTTCGGTATTCGTCGTGGAGGACGTTGCTCGCGAACTACCCCGGCTCTCGCAGCGGGACATTCATCTCACGGGGCCCCTTCCTGGAGCGAAGATGCGGGCAGCAACCCACGACCCTGCTCGCATCGAGGCAGAGGTTCTCGCGGAGCTGGGCCTGTCGGAGGAGGCATTCGTCCTTCTGGGCGATCGGGCACCCGGAACTCGACGGGATCTCCTCATGTGGCCCAAAGACTTGGAGGTACGCGAGGACGACACGGGGGCGCTCATCTTGTCCTTCGCGCTCCCTTCGGGCGGCTATGCGACACAGCTCGTACGGGAGTTCACTCGTGCGGCTTGGCTGACTCCCCGAGCCTCGCAGCTGCCGCAGTCGGTGCCGGCGGATGCGGGTGTTGGCGAGTGACGGGGATGCCCCGCCGCCGCGCGTCGTTCTAGCACTACTGCGAGACCTCGACTGGGACGACGCCCGGCGATCCTGGCCGCTG
>CAYRKE010000403.1:0-5474 GCA_964424695.1 uncultured Polyangiaceae bacterium | reverse complement strand
CGCTGGTGAAGAGCGTCTTTCCGGACTGGACGGACTTCGAGGTCGCGGGGTTCGGGAACGTGCTCATCGAGATGTACGCGTTCGTCGGGGACGTCCTGACCTTCTACCAGGACAACCTCGCGCGAGAGTCGCGGCTGGTCACGGCGACCCAGCGGAAGAACGTGATGGCCCTGGCGCGGATGCTCGGTTACCGGCTGCGGGGCGCTCAGGCGGCGACGGCTGAGGTCGTCCTTTCCCTGTCTCGATCGCCCGCAGCGGCGGTCACGATCCCCGCCGGAACCATCGTCCGCACGCAGGAGGTGACAGAGCCTGTGCGCTTCCAGCTCCTCGCTCCGGTACTGATCCCGGCGGGCGCAGACCCGCCGTCGGCTCTGGCGGTGGTCGAGCACTCGAAGACCCACACTCAGCTCTTCGACGCGCGCGGCCTAGCGGGGCTCGAGGTCTTCCTCGGCTTTGCACCATACCTCGACGGCTCTGCCAGCGTGTCCACTCCCCAGGGAACCTTCACGGAGGTCGATAGCTTCCTCGACTCGGGGCCGAACGACCTTCACTTCCTCGTCGCGGTGGACCAGAACGACCGCGCCGCGGTGCGCTTCGGCAACGGCGTCAGCGGCTTACCGCCGAGCGGGACGATCACGGTCACCTACAAGACCGGCGGTGGCATCGCTGGCAACGTGGATGCCGAGCGCATCGTGGTCATCGAGGGCAGCTTCAAAGACGCCTTCGGCACCCCAGTGCAGATGTCCGTCACCAATCCGGGCGCGGCCTCGGGTGGCACCGAGCGGCAGTCGGTCGCCTCTGCCAAGCTGCTGGCTCCCGAGAGCCTTCGTGCCCTCACCCGCACGGTCGCCCGCGAGGACTTCGAGATCAACGCGCGCCGACTCTCCGGGGTGGCGCGGGCACTCATGCTGACATCGAATGAGGACCCGGGCATCGCCGAGAACTCCGGCATTCTCTACGTCATCCCGCAGTCGGCCACGCCCGGGACGCTGCCGACGCCGGCGCTGAAGAACCTGGTACTCCGGCAGGTGACCGAGATCTATCCCTGCACGCTGACATTCCAGGTGAGCGTCCAAGACCCGGTGTACCGGGTCATCGACATCATCGCGCGGGTCTTCCTCCGCCAGGGCTATCCCCCGAACGAAGTGCGCGACCGCATTCGCGCCAACCTCACGGCGTTCTTTCGTGTGACCGAGCCCGATGGCACCCCGAACCCACTCGTGGACTTCGGCTTCAACGTGAAGGACGCCGAGGGGAGCCCCGCGGGCGAGATCGTGTGGTCCGACGTGTTCAACGTCATTCGCGACACGTCGGGGGTCCGGAAGATGGGCGACTCCCGACTCGACCTCACGCTCAACGGGCTGCCCGCTGACGTAGCGCTCGGCGTCCGCGACTTTCCCGTATTGGGTCAGGTGACGCTCCGCAATGGCGACAGCGGGGAGCTGCTCTGATGCCCATCCTGAACCCAAGCTTCGAAGATGCGGGCACTCTTCCGGGCGAGGCGGCGCACTGGACACTCACGGCAGTCACCAGCCTTGAGGCGATCGCGGGTTTCGGCAGCGCCCCCGAGCAGGCCTGGGAGGACTTCGAGCGCTGGTTCGAGCTCTTCGCTGACTTCGCCGGAGTCTCGAACGCTCGCGCCTTCTTCGACCTCGCTGTCAACGGCTACGAGGCCTTTGATCGCGGATGGGGTGCGGGTGGGTATCTCTTCGAGCTTCAATCCGCCCAGGTCGCGCCCGCGCCATTCAGCGCCGACGATGTCGAGGACTGCGAGACCGGCTGGAGCAACGGAACCTTCTACTGGACCTGGGACGCCGTCCCGGCGGCCACGGCAGCGTTCGATGGCGAGCCGCACGAGGACTTCGACGAGCAATGGCGCTCGAATCAGAGCTACGCCTGGGACTGGCCGAGCGTCTCGTCGTCGACCGCGATGTTCGACAGCGGCACGCAGGGGGTCGAGGACTTCGAGAATGCGTGGACCCACGCAGCAACCTTGTGAGGAGACGACATGAGCGAGACTGATTGGTCCTACCTCAACGGCGGCCTCGACATCGCGGCGGTCGATCGCGGCGTCACGGCCGGCATCGCCAGACCACCGGGCGGCGGCAGCTTCCTCTTCGCCTTCAATTCGCTCGCCGCGGTCACCGGAGCCGTGGGTCTTTTCGCCAACCTCGCGAACTTCGCTCCCATGGCGAAGGGCGGCTCGATCCGCGGAGCTGTCCAGCGTGGCGCGGGTGGCGGCCCCATTGGCTTCTCGCCGTTCCTGTTCCTCTGCTGTCAGGGCAACTCCGTGAACGACAGCGCCTACATGCTCGGTCTCTCCGACGACGATCCCCATCGCGTCGTGCTCCGCAAAGGCGCTATCGCCGTGGGCCTCCCGGACGCCGATGGCGCCGGAGTGCTGCTCAAGTCCGCGGCCAGCTTCGCGCAAAGCACATGGCTCCACCTCCGGCTCGACGTGATCGCGAACACCAATGGGGACGTCGTGCTGAAGGTGCTGCAGAACGACCTCGCAGCGCACGCCCTCGGCACGACGCCCGACTGGCAGCCCGTCCCCGGAATGGTGGAGTTCATCGACGACCATCTCGGCATCAACTCCGGCAGCCAGCCCCTGACGAGCGGACGGGGAGGATTCGGGTTCTCAGTCAAGGACGTGACCCGACGCGCGTACTTCGACCACATCGAACTGCTTCGGCAGGTGTAACGAATGGCGCTCACGGCGTTCGCCAGCCGGCTCGGCACAAGCCAGGGTCGCATTCAGACCCTGGAGGCGTCGACGGGGGAGTACGCCTTCGTGCTTGGGGACGCGGAGGCGGGGCGCTTCTTCGAGCTGGCTCCCGGTGACCGCGTCGAGGTCACCCAGGCCGTGGACGTGACGGGCATGGACTTCGTGCGCGCGAGCCTCAGGCTCCGGGTGCCGGCGAGCACGCCGAGCGGCCTTGGGTGGAATGCCTCCCTCACCGTCGATGGGATGAGGGTCGCTGGCATGAGCGCCAAACGCGGGCGCGAGCGGCTCGCGACCGACTTGGTCGCCAACGTCTCCAAGCTCGCAGGTGTGCACAGCGTCGGCGTTCGGCTCGAGTTGGTGAGCGCATGACCACCGTCGAGCTGCCTGCCCTGTACGTCGATGGCGTCGTGCTCGTCGCTGGCTCGTCGCGTCTCGCCGTTGTGAATCGCGATCCGAGCCCCGAGGAGACGGGCGTTCCCATCGACGCAGCCATCGCGCTCGAGGTGGTGGACACCGGCACCGACGGAGTGGATCGCGGAAGCGGGCGGATATGGGTCGATGGTGTGCTCGCCTTCGAAGGCGGCGCGCCGACCGAGATTGCTCCCACCTACTCAGGACCTCTTGCCGGAGTCACTCAGACCCCCGACACCCTCCGGGTGGTGCTGCACCCGGTCAGCCCGCTCGGAAGCCTTGCGACCGTCACCGTGCGGGTGACGGGGCAGACCACAGGCGGCGCCGCGTCCGTCGACGAGACCTACTCCTTCGTGGTCGAAGATCGCACTGCGCCTCGCGTGGTCGCTGCCCAGGCGACCGCGCAGAAGACCGTCCGAGTGGCGTTCGATGAGTCGGTGCTGCTTCCCGCGGCCACGAACTTCACCATTGCGCCGAGTGGCGCCCCCGCGGTGACGCCGGTTGTGGTCTCCGCCACGGCGGACGGGACCGTCGTTCTGCTCACGCTCGACACCGAGATGACCCCCGACGTGGAGCACACGGTCGTCGCGGTCGGCGTGACGGACCTCAATGGAAATGAGGTACTGCCTCCTTTCGACCGCACGACCTTTACGGGATTCCGTCCAGCTCGGCCCCCAGCACGTCGATTCGACCTCTGGCAGATGCTCCCGAAGCACAACCGCCGCGACGACCAGACTGGCGACCTATGGCGCTTCATCGCGTGCCTTCAGGAAGTCACAGACCTCCTGCTTGCCGATTCAGACCGGTGGCCCGATATCTTCGACCTCGAGCGGGCGCCGGAGGCGTTCCTCGACCTCATCCTCAAGGACCTCGGCAACCCGTTTCCCTTCGAGCTCAACACGCTGGAAAAACGCCGTCTGGCCTCAGTGCTCGTCGAAATCTACCAACAGAAGGGCACGGCCAAAGGGGTCCAGAATGCCGTGCGGTTCTTCCTCGGGGTGGAGATCGCGGCCATCACCGCCTTCGCCTCAGACGCCCTTGTGCTCGGCGAGTCGGAGCTCGGTGTCGATTGGATCCTGGGTCCCTCGGATCGCTTCGCGCTCTACGCCTTCAACGTAGAGGTGAGCCGCATCCTCGCTGACACCGAGCGACGACAGCTGCGCGCCATCGTCGAGTACGCGAAGCCAGCACATACGCACTTCATTGACATTGTCGAGCCGCTCCCTCTGGTCGAGCCGGACCACTGGGAGCTGGGAATCAGTGAGTTGGGGGCCAATGCGGTGCTGCACTGAGCGGACGCTGCTGCGCTAGGCTTCTTCGGGCGCCTCGCCGTAGCGACTATAGCGCGCCTGCCATCCGTCGCCTCCGAATGGCTCTCCGTGAAGACCATCGCTCCCGGTCGCGACATCCACGCCATCTACGAGGACCCGCGGCCATCCGCCAGCGTCGCTTTGCTCCTGCAACGCGAACAAGAAGTCATGGATGGCCGAGTCGACAACCGCGCGGACAAGCCGGGACACGACCTCCCGCTCGCGACTTCCGAGTCGCGCAAGCTCATTCTGGAGAGGGCGGAGGGCGGGTGCCTTCCAATGTCCCTTCAGCGTCAGCTCCGCGTTCTCGATTGCCTTATCGCGGAGGTTTTCCATAAGGAACCGACCAAATCCTTCCTTCGCATCCATCCCGCGACTGTAAGCTGTCCCCGGGCCAGACACCAGTCGCGCTTTGCCGCCAAGAGGGCCGCGGCTCTCTGAGGCAGCGCGATGGCACACCGGTGCGATTTCCACTTCAGGCAGCGTGTCTCCGAGGCCGAACTCGACCTGGCCTTCGAGCTCCTCGAGCAGGCCGACCGAAACCTCGCTGCGGACGTGCGCATCTACGGCGTCGTGTCCGGAGCAGTGCCGTCACCGCACTCGCCCGTCGCGAACCTCAGTATCGACTTGAGCGCCCCAGGCTGCGGCTACGACCGCCTGGGACAGCGGGTCTTCTTCGGGACCGGCCAGACCGTGGATTGCTCAGTCGATCTCTCTGGCATCCCCACCGACGTCTCCTCGGCGGGCAACGTGCGTTGGCTTGGAGTGTTCCTCCGGTTCCGGCGGCTGCTTTCAGATCCAAGGACGGACGGCAACTCGCAGCAGATCTACTTCCGACGCGACGAATCCTTCGAACTCATCGTCCGCCAGGCCGCCGAAGAACCCAGTGGCACTGCGTCGCGGGTCGCCCTTCAGGCCAACGAACTCCTCGTGTGCGATGTCCTTCGCCGACCGGGGCAGACCCAGATTGTCGCCTCGGACATCAACACCACTCGACGCCAGGCCTTCGTCTTCGCGCAGGGGAC
>CAYRKE010000402.1:0-5500 GCA_964424695.1 uncultured Polyangiaceae bacterium | reverse complement strand
CTCAGGTGCGGCGGGAGGAAGGGTGCCGACTGGTGGTGCAAGCGTATCCGAGGGGCATGTGTTCATCTGGGGGCGTCCCGGGCCGAGGGGCGTGGCCGGTAGGGGCTGTCCAACTCGCGGTGTCACTGAGTGAGCTGCGGGACGGGATCCAGGTGGAGCTCCTCCAGGTTGGGGCAGAGCAGGTGCTGCAGGCTGGGTCGGTGCTCGTGGCGTGGGTGGAGCCGGGTTCTGCCAACCTGGCGTACGACGGGCTCAGCGCGCGACCGGGTCCCGACGCGGTGGTTGCCATTTCGGCGGTGGTCGGGGACGCAGCGGTGGAGACGGTGCTCGTGGTGGGGAGGGACCGGGTCGCGGCGTAAAACACCTTCGAATGTCCGAGATTCAGGAAGGGTGATTCAGGGAGAAGGGGTATCCGGGACCGGCTTTGGCGAGGGGCGCGAGTGATCGAGCTTGGGGTCGCGCAGGGCTCGGGCGACGCGGAGGTGAGCGAGGTAATCCGCGTCGGAAAGTTGGGCGCCGCCAAAACGGGCATCCAGGTAGACATGGGTGAGCTCAAGGGCGACGGGCCCCGTTGGATGACCCATGTCGTGCAGGGCAGTCGCGTGGGCGAGGGGTGGCGTTTCGGGCGGCCTCGGGACGCCCCGGGCGTGCAGGGAAGATTCGAGGGCTGTGTAGAGTTCGACGCTGCGGCGGAGTGCGGCGCTCTGGGGGCTGGGTGGCGATGGAGCAACGGGGCGGTTGGAGCGGCGGCGACGCAGGTAGAGCCAGAGGGCGCCCACAGTCGCCAGGGCGAGTCCGAGGACCAAGGGCAGAATTTTGCCGGGCTTCGTCGCCTTCTGGAATAGAGGCGAGGAACGTTCGAAGGAGCGGTACTCGTGACGGAGGGCGCGGAGGAGCCAGATCTGTTGGTAGAGGTCGTAGCCGACGACGTGACGGTCATACCGCTGGGATGCGGCCTCCAGGAGGTCGCGAAGACCGGCGAGAAGACCGGAGAGGGGTGCCCGAGGAAGGGAGGCGGCGGCGGGGGTTGGGTCGAAGCGAGTCCATCCGTTGCCGTCGATGTAGGCCTCTACCCATGAATGGGCGTCTCCCTGGCGAACGGCATAGAAGTGTCCGAAACGGTTGTAGGTGGCGCCAGCGAATCCGGTGACGTTTCGAGAGGGCACTCCGAGGGCTCGCAGGAGTACCGCCATAGCGGTGGAGTAGTACTCGCAGTGGCCGCGCTTCGAGACGAAGAGAAAGTGGTCTAGGGGGTCGGCGGTGGCGCCGGAAGGGGAGTTGAGGTCGTAGGTGTAGTCGACTCGAAGGCGGTGCTCGACCCGGCGGGCTTGGCGGAGGGGGTCCGTTTCATCACCAACCCACGCTCGCGCCAGGTCGCTGGCTCGGGTTGTGAGGCGGTCGGGGAGGTCGAGGTAGCGGAGTCGTTGGGTGGGCGTGAGGGGCGGCGCGGGGGTGACGGGGTCATCGGAGACGTGTGCGACGTAGCGAAGCCCGCGTTCGTCGAAGGCGGAGTAGCGAAGCTCTTCCTCGGGTCCGTGCCAGAGCGTGGTGGGAGGGGTGAGGAGGGCGGCGGCAGACGGGGCGAGGGTCACCGCGAGAGTCTTGGGAGGGAGAAAAACAACTGGCGGTTCGATGGGCTCAAGGGTGATCTGGTAGCGGCGTCCGGGGGTGTCGCTCCGGGGTGGGGTCAGCCAGAGGGTGTCTCCGTGCATCGGGGCGCGGGTTCGGTGGGACAGCGTGCGAGACCAGGTGCGGCCGTCGTAGCGATCGAATGCAGCGCCGCGCAGGTAGAGGGCGATGCGGGGCGGGGGGTTGGGCGGAAGCGAGTCGGGGGTGACGCGGAGCGCGATGGTGGGATCCGAGCGCAGCCTGCCGACGTTTCCGAGATCGACGCGATCCGAGAAGCCGACCATTCGTTCGGGGCGGGTGTGGTCGAGGAGGAGGAGTGAGAGGCCGACGCGGGGGAAGAGGAGGAAGAGGAGGCCGGTGAAGAGGAAGATGGGAATGGAAAGGGAGCAGGTGAAGAGAAGGAAGGAGCGACCGACTACCCGCCGGCTTCGAAGAATGCGGGGGACGTCAACGGGGAGGCCAGTGCGGTCGCGAGCTCCTTGGCGGTAGTTGCCCTCCACCTCGCGTCGGAGGTGGCTGAGGAGCAGGGCGGGGGGCGTCACGAGGAGGAAGCCGAGAAAGGCGAGGCCGTAGACAATGCCGCCACCGAGGACCGTGCCAGCGATCAGGTGGAGGAGGGCGAGAATGAGGATCTGTTGGTCGTGTGCCGCTCCGCGACGGGTGGCGACGCGGACGACCTGGAGGGATCCTGCAAACTCGACCGCAAGGGGCAGGAGGGCTTGATCCGTGGTCCAGCGGTAGAGTTGGAGTGCGAGGAGTCCGACTGGGAGGGCCGTGGTTAGGTGGCGAAACCAGACGGTGGCGTGCCAGCGGCTCGGGATTGCGAGGGCTGCGGCGAATGCCGCCAGTACGGAATACCGGAAGATGGGAGAAAGGTCCGGACCGGTGATGAGGGCGAGGAGACCGAGGGCGGCGAGGGTGTCAACCGCGAGGCGATGGGCGAGGCCGAACCTCACGCGACGTCTCCGAGCGCGGGGGCCTGGCTTGGGCGGTTGCGGGGCTCGCGGGGGGGCGCGACGGGGAGACTGAAGCGAGGCAGGGGTTCGACCAAGGCGAGGAAGCGGAGGAGGGGATCGGCTCCTCCGGAGCGGTCGACCGAGAGGCGGTCTCCCGTGGTGGTGCGGAGCGTGAGAGTGTCACCGCGCTTGAGGTAGGCGACGCCCTGGGAGGCGATGTCTCGGATGCGTTGTTCGAAGGCGTGGGCCCAGGCGTCGTCGGCGCCGGTGGGGGGCAGAGCCGTATCGAGCAAGAGCTCGGTGCGACGTTGCGCCTCGCGGGCACGCTCGCGGAGGACGAGTAGCCCGGGGACGGTGCTTTTGCGCCAGTAGATGTCGTGGACGTCGTCGCCGTCGCGCATGGGGCGGAGGCCGGCCAAGTCGTGGCCATGGCCGCGTGCTATGGACGCGCCGCCCTCGTGGAGATCGCCCGGAAGCTCGGCGGGGAGTCGAACGGGGTCGACGGGGGGATAGATGACGAGGGTGCCCTCGTGTTCGATCTCGCGAGACTTCTCGAAGAGGCCGAAGGGGAAGCGGGTGGCGATGCGGAAGCCGACATGCTTGTCGCGACCTCGTCGAGCGGGGGTGCGACGATAGGCGGCGACTTGGGCGGAACGGGCGGTGATCTTCAGGAAGAAACAGCGCTTGTCAGCGGGCTGGCCTTCCCGAAGGTCCTCGATCTCGATGGCATACGAGGGAAAGCGGCGCTTGTGGTTGAAGACCTCGATCTCGACAAGGTGGGGGCGACCGACTTGAGCGCGCCGCGGAAGGTGTCGCGTGACGGTGAGATGGCGAAGGCTGAGTTCGCTGAGGACTCCCGATACGATGATGAGGGAGAGCAGGAGTCCGAGGAGTAGATAGAGAAGGTTGTTGCCGGTATTGACCGCCGCGAATCCAAGGAGAAAGGTGACGCCGATGTAGTACTTGCCTTCGCGGGTCAGTTTGAGGCGGCGGGACCAGGGACGGGCGCGCAGGGGTGCCGTCAGGACGCGGTCGGGTCGAGAGGGAGCGGCAGTGGGAGAGGAGGGGTGGGGGGCCACGGGTCACAGCGGGACGGGGATCCGGCCAAGGATGTCGCGCATCGCGGCCTCGGCTTCGTCGCGGGACGGCATATAGCCGTCGGCGTACGAGGAGAGTCGGATGCGGTGCGTAAGGACGGGGACCGCGAGGTCATGAATGTCGTCCGCGATGCAGAAGTGGCGACCCTGGAGGAGGGCGCGGGCACGGGCGGCGCGGGAGAGGCTCATGCCGGCGCGGGTGGAGACCCCCTGCGAGAGGGTGGTGGCGGTGCGTGTGGCTGAGACGATGGCCTGGAGGTAGGCGCCCAGGGCGCCGTCGATGGATATCTGGTCGACCGCTTCCTGGAGGGCGCAAAGGGAGTCGGGGTCGAGCACGGCTGGAACGTGGGCTACGCGGTCGAGGTTGGGCTGCAGCATGAGGCGAGTCTCGACGGCGGGCGGTGGGTAGCCGATGCGGATGCGGACCATGAAGCGGTCGAGCTGTGACTCGGGGAGGGGAAAGGTTCCGGCGTGATCGTGGGGGTTCTGCGTGGCAATGACGAAGAAGGGGTCCGGCAGCGGGAGGGTCTGACCATCGAGGGAGACCTGGCCGTCGTTCATGGCTTCGAGGAGGGCGGATTGGGTGCGGGGGCTGGCGCGATTGATTTCGTCCGCGAGGACGATGTTAGCGAAGATGGGGCCCTTGCGAAGGGAGAAGGAGCTGCGAGTCTGGTCGAAGACGCTGACTCCGAGGACGTCGCTAGGGAGGAGATCGCTGGTGAATTGGATGCGGGAGAGATCCCCGCCAACGGCGCGCGCAAGGGCGCGTGCGAGGGTGGTTTTTCCAACACCGGGGACATCCTCGATGAGGGCGTGTCCGCGTGCGAGGAGGGCGATGAGGGCGAGCTCAACTGCGGCGGACTTGCCCTCGAAGGCTCGCTCGATGGCACGACGGAGGCGGGTGAGCCGTTCGAGGTGCTCGACGGGTAGAAGTTCCGCAGATGAGGTCATTGCTGGCATGGTAGCACGGTCGGGTGGGCCCGCGGGACAGGGTGCGAGCCAGGAGAGGTGGTGGTAGGAACGGAGGTGGTGATTGAGGCGATAAGGGTCGAGGGGGTCACGAAGCTGTTTGGAGCAACGGCGGCGCTTCGAGGGGTGTGTGCGACGTTTCGGGGGGGAACGGTGACGTTCATCGAGGGTGGGAACGGGGCGGGGAAGAGCACGTTGTTGGGGATTGTGGGGACGGTAATCAAGGCATCGAGTGGGCGGGTGACGTACGGCTCGCTAGGTGACGATCGGGTTAGGGTTCGGGCTCACATGGGGCGGGTAGGTCATGAGTCGCAGTGCTATCGGGATCTAAGTGCTCGGGAGAATGTGACGATAGCGGCGAGGATGTACGGGGTGGAAGGGGCGGGGGCGTGGCTTGACGTTATGGAGCGGTTGGACTTGTCGGGGCTGGGGGACCGGAGGGTCGGATCGCTGAGTCGGGGGCAGAAGCAGCGCGTCGCGATCGCTCGTGCGATCGTGCATAGGCCGGCCGTATTGTTGTTGGACGAGCCCTGGTCGGGGTTGGACGCAAGGTCGAGCGAGGCGTTGGTGCGGGTGATCAGGGCGGAGCGGGATCGGGGCGCCGTAGTGGTGGCGGTAAGTCATGTGGCGGAGCACGCCCGGACGTTGGGCGCGGAGCGAGTGCGGCTGGAGGGAGGCAGAGTGGTGGAGTGAAGGGTGGATAGGAGGTTGCGACGCAGTGGGAACGTGAGACGGGCGTCGGGTGGGTAGAGACGGACGGGTGAGTGCGGGGTGAAGGGCGGGCTTGTCGCGTCCGACCGGGAGGGGGGCGCGACGGGAAGCGGATCGGGGTGAGAAGGTGGGGTGCGG
>CAYRKE010000401.1:0-5503 GCA_964424695.1 uncultured Polyangiaceae bacterium | reverse complement strand
AGAGTGTGGATACCCCGTGCCCGCCGCGATCTTTGGGACGAGCTGCGTGAGCGCTGCCTATCAGGGCGGAGAACTCTCCGGTGCGTGTCCATCGAGCGACGAATACTGTCATGGCGAGGTGTGCGAAACCTTCGCGGGGTGCACCACCCCCAGCGGGGCTTGTGGCTACTGGCTAGCGGAGTATTCCATCTGGGATGCCGAAATGCGCATCGTCATCTCGGCGCAACTCGGGTGCATCACCAGGGTGGAGCCCTCGCAACCATAAACGGCATCGGTGGGTCTCGCGTAGCGCCTGCCCCTGCGCACCCCCGAGCAGATCCACTGACTGTCCCGCTGAGCGCCGCCGATCGTGCGGCGGAGGCGCGCGGTCTAGGTCGTGATGCGCGCTTGGAGGCGCCAATGAGCCACCGAACACTTCAGTCTCCGTGAAGGCGGCCGTTTGACGACCCGATCCCGTCAGGCTTGTCGGGCGACTACGTCCCCGGAAGCTTCGAGAGCCTCCTCCATTCTCGAAAGGACACGAAATGGTTCGTTCACTAACCGGTGTCGTGGTGCTGTTTGCCTTCTTTGGCGTCGCCTGCGGTGGCGATGACGGGAAGAAGGGCGGAGGCAGCGACGAAGGCGGCGCAGGCACTGCCGGAGCCGCCGGCTCGGCCGCGCAAGCGGGTTCCCGAGATGACGATGGCAGCGGCGGAAGCGGCGACAATGACGACGATGGGACCGGCGGAAGTGGCGAGACGGCCGGCACGGATAGCGGAGCGGGGAGTGGCAACGCTCCGATCCCGGAGGGCTGCGGCAACGGAGAGCTCGACGACGACGAAGGGTGCGACGACGGCAATGACGTCAGCGGAGACGGCTGCTCGCGCGCGTGTGAGAGGGAGGATGGATTCGACTGTTCGGTGGCCGGAGCCCCGTGCGAGCAGTGCGGCAACGGTGTGAAGGAGAGCACCGAAGACTGCGACGACGGCAACCTGGACAGCGGGGACGGCTGCGACGCCAGCTGTGAGGTCGAATCGGGTGGATGGCAATGTGCCATTCCCGGCGCGGCCTGTGAGCTCTGTGGTGACGGAGAGGTCGCCATGAACGAGGCCTGCGACGAGGGCGAGGAAACGGACGGGGTGGGTTGCGCCGAGGACTGCCGAAGCATCGAGGAACACTTTGCGTGTCCGGTGGATGGTGAGCCTTGCGTCGAGTGCGGCAACGGCGTGGTCGACGTGGGAGAGGCCTGCGACGATGGTAACACTGAGAGCGGCGACGGCTGTATCTTCAACTGCCGAGCCGTCGAAACGGGCTTCGGCTGCCCCGAGGACGGGGGGAGTTGCACGCTGTGCGGAGACGGCGTGATCCAAAGCGGCGAGACCTGCGACGACGGCAACTTCCAGAGCGCGGACGGCTGCTCGGCATCGTGCCAACTCGAGGCCGGAGCGGTATGCCCCGTGCCAGGCGAGCTCTGCAGCGTGTGCGGCAACGGCGTCATCGAGCCCACCGCTGTCGACGACGCGGGGGAGCCCACCGAGTTCGAGGCCTGTGACGAAGGGGCAGCGGCGGACGGCGTCGGCTGCGAAGACAACTGTACGGTGCAGGCCAGCGGCTACAATTGCCCCAGCCCGGGATTCGAGTGTGGCCTCTGCGGCAATGGCTCCATCGAGGCGGTCGAAGCCTGCGACGACGGAAACACCGCGAGTAGCGATGGTTGCGACGACACCTGCACCGTCATCGAGCCGAACTTCGTATGCCCCGAACCCGGAGCCAGCTGCGAGGAGTGTGGTGACGGGGTCAAGGACCCCAGCGAGGCCTGCGACGACGGCAACCGGCTCAATGGCGATGGCTGCAGCCGCACCTGCACGGTAGTGGAGACGAGCTGGGAATGCGTCGAGACCGACGACGGGCTCACCTCCTGCCAGAGCTGCGGAAACCGAGTAATCGAGGGCACTGAGGTCTGCGACGACGGCAACGCCACCGATGGGGACGGCTGCTCGGCGGACTGCCTCACGGTGGGCTCGAACTACAATTGCTTCTTCGCGGGCTTCGCCTGTGTCCAGTGCGGCAACGGCGTCATTGAACCAGGCGAGGAGTGCGACGAGGGGCATCTGGACCAGAACGCGAGCCCCACTGGCGGTTGTGATTCTCAGTGCCACATCGTCGATTCGTGGGCGTGCACGCTGGCGGGTGAACCCTGCACATTGTGCGGCGATGAGGAGACCGAGGGGCTCGAAGAGTGCGACGATGGCAACCTCGTGAACGACGACGGATGCAGCGCTCTATGCGAGCTAGAGCCTGGCTGGGACTGCGAGGGCACCCAGTGCCTGGCGGCGTCCTGCGGAGACGGAGCCGTTGCTGGCAAAGAAGAGTGCGACGACGGCAACCAGCTCTCAGGCGATGGCTGCAGCGTGGTCTGCGACATCGAGGCGGGCTACGTGTGTCCTGGTGGCGTGTGCCGAACGTACGCTTGTGGAGACGGCGCGCGCGAAGGCACCGAGCAGTGCGACGACGGCAATACCACTCCGGACGACGGGTGCAGTGCGGCCTGCCGAATCGAGATCGGCTACAAATGCGATGATCCCGGGACTCCTTGCAGCGAGGCCGCGTGCGGCAACGGAATCGTCGAGGGCGCCGAGCAATGCGACGACTCGAACAACGCCGCGCCGGGTTGCGACGCAACCTGCCAGCTGGAGCCAGGCTACCATTGTCCCACCCCCGGTGCCGCGTGCGTACAAACCCTGTGCGGCGATGGCCTGGTCCAGGGCCTCGAAGGCTGCGACGTCGGCGAAACACCCGCTCTAGGGTGTTCTGATACGTGCGCGGTCGAGACCTTCTACCGCTGCGAGGATGAACCGAGCGTCTGCGAGCCGATCATCGAGTTCGTGGCAGTCCGAGAGTTCAACATCACCAATATCGACCCCAGTGGGCTCATCTACGATCCAGAGCGCCGCTCCTTCATCGGACACAAGAAATCCGATTCTCAGCCCGCGATCGAGCTCTGCCTCGACGGCAGCGTGATCAACCCGGGCGATACGACGGCCGGAGCGTACGGTACCGTGCTGCTCCCAGACGGCACCACGGAAGCGCTCTCGGTGGACTACGTGCACCCCATGCGACCAGTGGGGGGGAGCATCACGGACGGAGCCTACGACCCCTTCACGGGTCACTTCCTCTTCTTGGAAGGGCTCGGAGGAAGCGTGGTGCTCACCGAGGTGCCCGCGAACTTCGTGGGAGCCGCGGCGGATGCTGGCCCCTATCAGGAGCCTCTCAGCGGGGTAACCACCCCTGGCGGACTCACTGTGGGAGAGGACGGCGATCTCTACCTGGTGGATCAGGCCACCGAACGGGTCCTCGTCTTCGAGCGGGAGCGGGACGACTCCGGCGTGATTGTCCCGGTCGGAAACACGAGCTTCGCCTCGTCCCCGAACGCGGACCGCGGATGGACCGCGGCGAGCATCGATCCGCTCAACGCGATCTTCACCGTGCCCGGTGAGGGCCTGGTCGGCATCTTCAACACCCCGGACACCTACGCGAGCCAGCTCTTCAGCTTCTTCGAACCGGCGTCGACCGCAGAACCTCCCCTGTATGGGCGCTCGACCCTGCCCGGGATCATGTTCTCCCTGGGTGAGTTCACCGGCGCCTACACTCAGGAAGCCGACTCGGCCGAGACTGCCGCGGACGGCGGGTCCTTCGTGATCTGCACGGCGAACGCCGCCGAACCCTGCCGACTCTTCGCTCGGGCTTGCGACACCGACGCGGAGTGTTCGTCGGTGGCCCCCGGCACGGTCTGCAACGTGGATGCGGCAATCCCATACTGCTACGCACCGGGCGACGCTCGCGACGACCGTGCCAGGGTTCCAGTAGGTTCCACCAGTAACCTCATCGACGTTCTGGCCAACGATCGAAAGAGCGAGTCTGCTTGCCGGAGCGGCGACCTCACCATCGTCGATATCGACACGACTGGCACCGATGGCGGCGTGGAATTCACGCCAGGCGATGTCACCTATGATGCCTCTGGCGTGACCTGCGGCACCCTCGACACCTTCCGATACACCGCCGATCTCGGCGGCGTACTCGACACCGCCACCGTCCGCGTCGTCATCGAATGCGTGTGCGGCAACGGCGTTGCAGAGGGCAACGAACAGTGTGACCAGGGAGAGGCCAATGGCCCATCCGGACGCTGCAGTGCCTCCTGCACGTTCAACGTCCGGTGTGGCGACAGCTACACGGACCCGGGCGAGGAATGCGACGATGGCAACACAGAGCCCGGCGACGGCTGCAGCCCGCTCTGTACCCTCGAGAGCGTGTGCGGCGACGGTCGACCCGAAGGACTCGAGGACTGTGACGATGGCAACCTGACATCGGGCGACGGCTGCAATGCCAACTGCATGTTCCCGGTATGCGGCGACGACAATGTCGACCTCGACGAGGGCGAACAGTGCGACGATGGCAATACAGCGGCCGGCGACGGGTGTTCCGGCACTTGCACGGTCGAAGCACGGTGCGGCAACCACCAGATTGAACTTGGTGAAACGTGCGACGACGGCGGCAACGTCAATGGTGACGGCTGCAGCTCGATATGCCAGATCGAAACCGACTGTGGGGACGGCGTGGTAGACGCGGCAAACGGCGAAGAATGCGACCCCTCGGCGAGCGAAACCCAGTGCGGCGGCGAGTCAGCCTGCAACGCCCGCTGCTACTGCGAAAACTACTGCGGCGACGGCGCCCTCGGCGGCATCGAGGAGTGTGACGATGGCAACCGCAGCTCCGGAGACGGTTGTCGCGCCGACTGCACCGAGGAGCGATGCGGAGACGGCATCCTCGACGAGAACGAGGCCTGCGACGACGGCAACACAAACCCCGCCGACGCCTGTTCGAACGCCTGCGTAGTGAATGCCTACTGCGGAAACGGTGACATCGAAGGGAACGAGGCCTGTGACGACGGCAACAACGTCTCAGGAGACGGCTGCAGCTCGGCTTGCCTGAGCGAAGCTGCCGTGTGCGGCGATGGCGTTCGGCACTTCACCGAACAATGCGACGACGGCAACCAGACGGATGCCGACGGCTGCAGCTCGGCTTGCCTGACCGAAGGCAACGAGTGCGGCAACGGCGCCTTGGAGTTCGGAGAGATCTGCGACGATGGCAACACCGTACCAGGCGACGGGTGCCGCGCCGACTGCACCGAAGAGGCGTGCGGCGATGGCATCTTCGACGCTGGCGAGCAGTGCGACGACGGCAATACCGAGGACCGCGACGGCTGCAGCGCCGAGTGCGGGATCGAGATGTACTAGGGCAACACCGAAGTCAGGGCCGGCGGCGCGTGTCCACCAGGATGCGCGCCGCCATCTATTTGCGGCGCCTCAGGTCTGGCAGAAACGAGCGCTGCCAACGTGCCCCCGGGTTGCACCAACCCGAAATGGATTGCCGCGCAATCCCGGAAGGGTGCCCCCGACCCCAAATCGATTGCCGCGCAATCCCGGAAGGGTACGCCCGACCCCAAATCGATTGCCGCGCAATCCCG
>CAYRKE010000400.1:0-5509 GCA_964424695.1 uncultured Polyangiaceae bacterium | reverse complement strand
CTGTGATCCCCTGGCGCAGACGTGCGGCGCCGGACTCGGCTGCTACGGGCGGGAGTCGGCTACGTGCCAAAGCGCGGGCACGATCGCCCAGGGTGAAACCTGTGTGCCGATGGGCAGCGTGTGCGTGGCGGGTACCGAGTGCATCGGCAGGCAGGGCGAGTCGAACTACTGCCAGCCCTACTGTGATCCGGCCGGTACCGGGGCGAACGCGTGCGCGACGCTCTGCCCGGGTGGGGCGTGGAACTACGGCGACTACTCGATTTGCATACCGGACTGACTCGTCGCACCTACTTTCCTGCGAGCTTGCCCGCCAGCTTGTCCTCGAGCGCTCTGGGCGGACCCCGCGCCGAGGAAATCGCCGGACGTCTCAACGCGGAGGAGTTGCAGACGGGACGCGGCAAGGCATGGGAGTGGACGAGTAGACCGCCGGGGCAGGGGCGCAGATGAACCCGTCAGGCTTGGCAAGATTGCACCCGCGCTTCACGAACCCCTCGCGTTCAGCCTCGAGAACGCAGCCCGCACATCGCTCCGACGTCACCGCCGAGCTCCGGCACCCACCTTCGCGTCGAGCGTCGAAGCCGTCGCTCGGCTCCTTCCCTTCCCCCGCTCGCCTCCACGAAGCTCCACTACGAGTCGAACGGCAGTCGGAGCTGTTCGAGGGGCGGATGAGGCTGTCTCGGCATGGGTTCCGGCACCATGCCCATTCTTGCCATCAGCCGCGCTGCCACCGACGGCGTCTTCGCCACTTCGGTTAGTGTTCATACGTGGGCTGTGCATAAATCCACTGGTCGATTTCGGTACGCTTGATGCGCCACTGCCATCGAATCTTGAGAGCCGGAATCCCGCCAGCCTGGGGCATGGCGTGGACGGTCTTCTCCGCGAGCCTGAGCGTTTCTTCGGGCCACAGGATCAAACCGGTCCCTTTCGCGCCTTGGCGCTGCTCCGCGCTATCTCGGCTTTGCCGGGCCTCGGCGAGGCGAGCCCCAGCGCAATCAGGTGGCGCCTGCGTCGCGTGAGCGACCTCGCAGTCGTGGACCAATCCTTGTGCCACTGGTAGAGCTCGAGGAGCTCGCTCTCACGCGGCTCGCGTCGGCGGGAGGCTCCGCTGGACGCTGGAGCAGCCTTGGCCCGAGCAACCCAGTGGTTGAGCCGGGCGCGCTCACTCGCGTCGAGCCCTCGGCAAGCAAGGATCTGCAAGACCGAGGCTGCCTGCTTGGCTGTCGCGCTCGAAGGACCCTGCGCAGCCGCATCGAGCTCGCTCAAGCGTGCGAGCAGGGTGACCGCGGCGAGTACCGCGTCGCCACGTTTCCGTCTATCGAAGCCGCCAAACGGGTTCGGCGCGTCCGGCTGGAGCCGCTCGAGGGCTAGCCGATAGCGGTTGAAGTTGGCTCGCACCCATTGCTCTATCTCTACGAAGACGTCGCGAACAGCCGCATCCGGATCGCTGTCGCAGGGGACCGCCTCGCCGTACGCGTACACCCGAGCAAGGAGCCGAGCGCCCTCGGCGTGAGCCTGCGCACAGTAGCCGCCCCGCGCCAACAGTGCACGGAGCTCGGGCCGTGTCCCCACCCCGACAAGGAACGCCACCGCACGCTCCGGGACTCGCTTCAGGACCTGGCGGCTTGGAGCCGTGATGGGAAGGGCCTTGGTCACCGGAACCCCCAGCCCCCACGGCCCGAACCCTGGCCCCGACACGCCTCTCGCATCGAATGAAAACGGCGCCGGGACGCCGACTGGCTGATCTCTGGCATTGGAATCTGCGCCTCCATCGCGACGGGTGGTTCCTGTCGGAACCCGATAGTCTCCGCGCTTTTTTGGCCTGGGCTGCCCAAAGCACGGGTTCGTCCATCCGGATCTCGATTAGACTACTGCACGATGAGGCTTGTTTGCCAGCAGATTGGCTTGGGCAGCCTCCGCGAAGCTTGCCCAGCCTAAGGCGAGCCAAGGCCGGAGCGTATCCGCAAAGATGAATGAATTTGGATACCTAGTTCTTGCACGGCCAAATCTTGTTTTCCAATGGACGAACCTCGACGGCGTTGGCCGAGCCACGCGTGCCGACGGCCAAACCGCATGTGCCGACGGCCAAACCGCATGTGCCGATGGCCATAGCGCATGTGTCGACGGCCAACCCCAGTGTTCCCGAAGCCAGACCCCGTGTTCCCGAGGCCAACCCTCGCGTGTGACGACGCAGCGCCGTCACGCGGCGGCTTGGCCTCGAACCCACCGCCCATCCCTGCGCTCATCAGATACCAACGGACCCACCCCCGCCCTCACCGGAAAGGTCCTGCACTCCGGAGCGCCACCACAGAGCACCCCCATCGCCCCGATTCTGCCTTTCGTATCGGCCGGCACGGGCGGACGTACGCCCTCAACGCCACCGGGTGGGTCCCTGGTAGCAGGTGATTTCGGTGATTCCGGTACCCGTCGTTGTCGGCGACGACAGTCCTTGTCGCTCGGCGCTCTCGGTGCTGAAAGTGGGTTGAACCGAGGCTCCCAAACACTCGTTGCGACGAGGGACCCTTCCCGTGTCACAAGGGTCCCTCGCCGCTCGGGTCGAGGGTGAACACGACCGGAACGCTCGCACTCAGGCCGTGTCCAACAACCAGCACCCCGCGGGAGCGGACATCCAGAAGTTGCCAGACCCACAGACGGTCCTCGAGCTGATCCTCGCTGAGGACCCGGAATTGGCGGAACCAGAGTTGTTCGCCTGCGAAATCGTAGAGCGCGACGAACCCCGTTTCCCAGGGTCCGGTGACCCACCCCTCGTACTCGTTCGAGTACTGGCCAGCGAGGTACACACCCTGGGATGTGACGGTCATCGCTGTGCCGCGCAGGAGCGTGCCCGTCCAGCTTGCCGGCAGATCCTTGATCGGGTCGAGCGCTTTCTGTTGAGTGCCGAAGGTTCGCAGCCAGAGGCGTTCCCCGGTCAAAGCGTCACGGCGCGCGATTCCCCCACCCTCCACGGTGAAGAGCCCCGATCCGTCTGGCGTCAACCCCATCATGTACACCGGTTGGTAGTCGCCGCAGCCAACGAGGCAGAGGTCGAAGAGCGGCTTCAAATCCGCGTCGAAACGCGCGAGGCCGTAGTAGCTGTATACCGTGACCGTACCGCTGCAGTCCACGTGCATCTGGTAGGGCGGGGACGTACGGACCGCGGCTGTCTCGAGCGACGCGATTGGCTGACCTTCGCTTGAGTAGTGCACCAACGTCCCGCTACCCTCCGTGTTCCCAAGCGGAATGATGGTAGCGTAGATCGAACCATCGGGTGCGGTCGCAACGGTATTCACGACCCCATCGAAGTCGGTCGCTACGACCCATTCGACGCTACCGTCTGGGCGCAGCTTGACGAGCGCCGCCTTGTCGCCGATGCAACCGCCCGCAAAGGCGTTTCCCTCTTGGTCGACACTGATCGGGTGCTCCGGGCCGAGGTCGAATGTCTCGAGGTCTTGGTTGTTGTACGTGGTGTAGACGTATTGGTACTCCTGATCGGACTTGTCGACCGAGCTGGCGATGGCGCAGATGAAGCTTCCCGAGGGATCCATCACACACCGGGAGGTCGCCTCGGTGCCGAAGGCGTCGGTTTCGAACTTGGGAGGGATCACCATGACGGGGGCACCCTCGGGTGACACGACGGCATCGGGGTCTTGCCCTGGTATGTCGGAGAGGATCCCCGTGTCACCCGAATCGACACCTGGCGCCTGGGGTTCGTTCGGCACACACGCATCCACGACGTCAGGCGGCGTTCCACCCGAGCCGTCAGCGCCGGCGCTCCCCGCAGCGCCACCGTCGACACTCGCCCCAGCCGCACCCCCGCTCGCGTCCGCGCCACCGTTGGCCTCTCCACCAGCATCGCCATCCCCCGCTGCGCTTCCACCGGGATTGCCGCTGCCGCTGTCCCCACCGGAAGCCTCTTCCGATGCACCATTTCCGCCGGGCTGACAGGCGGAAGAGGCAGCGATGATGGTAGCGAGCGACCATACCCACGCAGGAATGTGGCGACCGAAGGACACCCTCATGGTGGTGCTCGTACACCAAATCGGGGACGCATAGGAAGAACGGCATGCAAACGGCAGTCTTCCCTTGACCTCGGGGTCAGGTCAGCAGGTCAGTCAGGGTGTGGCTGGTTTCAGGTAGGGCGTGTGGGCGCGTTGGTGACGGCGGTAGACGTGCTCCGAACCTCACCCATGAGCCAATCCGCTCGGCGCGCGCGGCATCCGTCACGCTTGCCGGAACGGTAGACGAGAAGAGTAGCGTCCGGCTGTCACCGTCGACGCTGGGCGACTGGAACGCGGCTAGCGCGGACTTGTACGAGCCGCTCCATCGAGAGGCCCGCCGATGAGCGCTCTCATCAGCCTGGACGACACGAGTATGCCTGTGCTGGACGGCGAACATCCGCGAGGGATCCGCAGCGGTCACATCCGGACGCACGTGGGCGACCAGGACCAGGTGGCCTTCTGCGAGTACACGCCGGACTGGAAGAAGGAGGGGCCATGCGGTGTCCTGGAAGAGTTCACCGGCGACGTCATTCAAGGCGATGGCTACGCCGGCATCAATGAGATCTTCCGGGGAGCGGACCCGCCGATGCGAGCGGGGTGCATGGATCACTGCAGGCGACGCTCCGTCAAGGCGATGCAGAGCGGGCACACGGAGGCAGCCGTGGCCGTGTCGCTCATCGACAAGATCTATCACGTGGAGGCCGAAGCTCGACGCGAGCAGGTGGACCGGGACGAGCTGCTGCGTCGACGGCAGACGCTCAGTCGACCGCTGACGGACCAGCTGGGACGGGTGATCGCGGACCTGCACAACCGCGTCGTGCCGAAGAGCCCGGCGGGTAAAGCGACGACGTGTGCCATCAATCAGTGGCGCACGCTCAGCGTCTTCCTGGATGACCCACGGGTGCCGCTGCCGAATGCGCACGTGGAACGGGAGCAACGCCGAACGGCCATCATGAGGAAAGCCTCGCTGTTTGCCGGATCGGATGAAGGCGGACGGCGGATGGCCATCCTGGAGACCGCGGTGGTGCTGTGCGAGCTCGCCAAAGTCCCGCTGTTTGAGTATCTACGCGACGTGTTTGCGAAGCTGGCTGGCGGGTGGCCCAGTTCACGTATTGCCGAGCTGCTGCCGACGCAGTGGTTCGCGGCGCGCAACGAGACGTAGCTCGTCGACTTACACGCCTGGCACCGCTGTCACAGGACCAGTCGGCCGCACGTGTCAAGCGCCCTTGAACCCTGGGCGCTACCGGAGGGATACCTTCGCTCTTTGCCGGATCCGACGAAGGCGGCCGCAGGATGGCCATCTTGCAGACAGCCATCGTCACTCTGCGAAACTGCAGACGCTTCCCTGTTCGAGTGCCTGCGCGATGTCTTCGAGAAGCTCGCTGGCAGTTGGCCGCAAGCATGCATTGGCGACCTACTGCCAGCGCAGGGGAAGAAGGCTGAGCCTCGCGCTGAAGCAGAATCCCCTGAATCCTGCCAAACTCGGCGAAGACTGAGCCGCCAAGGGACTAACT
>CAYRKE010000399.1:0-5523 GCA_964424695.1 uncultured Polyangiaceae bacterium | reverse complement strand
GAGAGCTTGGCGAATACGTCGCGCAGGTACTCGAAGAGCGACACGTCGTGGATTTCACAGAGCACGACGGCGGTCTACAAGATGGCCATTCTGCGTCCGCCCTCGTCGGACCCGGCAAAGACGGACGCCTTGCGGACGTGTCGAGCTCGAGGCGCTGTACCCCATACTCGTAGCCGGCGCAAAACGCCTGGTCTCCCACCACCTCGAGGGCGCTCGCGTCACAGCTATAGCCTTGGAGCTCGTGCCGTGCGGTGCTGGGCGCCTCCCCGTTCGGGCTCGTGATCACCCGAAGCACCCTGTAGTCCGAGATGAAGGCCCGATTGTCTCGTGCCGCCATACCGTACCAGCTTTCCGGCGTTGACGCGACGCTTCCGAGCTGGGAGAGCCTCCCGTCGCTCCCGTAGCCGAGAGCCACGACATTGCTATCCGTGGAGTCGACAAGGTTGTAGAACTGATAGAAGACCCGGCTATTCGACACGGCTACCTGCCCCGTCGCGCGGGTCAGTTCGCCACTCTCGTCGGCGTCGAGTTCGAGCAGGCTCACGCGCCGCGCCACGTCGCCCTCGAGGAGGAGCGAGCTCAAGCGGCGGTGCCAACGCCTGCAGGTTCCAGGGGCACTCCCCCAGTCGTGGTCGTTGGCCAGGAGCGCCTCCTGATCGGGCTCCCACTGCGCATTGCCGTAGTCGTAGCACTGCGTATCGTTCGCGACTCCTTCGATCGTCTCTGGGTAGTCCTCGACGGTCACGATAAGCCCGCGGTCATGGTCGTAGTGGATAACCTTGCCAGGGATGCTGATCGGATCGAGGACCACGGGGGCGGCGGGATCGCTCACGTCGATGCGGTCCAGGTAGTACCGAACCTTGCTCGGGTCGTCCTCGACCGGCTCTTCGTGTTGACTGGCCACGATGTTTCCAGAAACGACGGTGATTCCGGAATCGTCGCTGTACCATCCCCATGGCATGTCGACGGTGCAGCCATACGGGCCGTGGCCCCAGCCACCCGTCGCTATGGAATCGGGAACCTCGATCCTGCTCACCACGCTCGCGTCAGGTCCTGCGGTGAGGTCGATGACGTGGTAGAAGAAGTGTGCGTCGTAGGTCTCGCCCGTCGTCGCATCATAGGAATTGCTTTTACGACCAACGAGCAGAGCGCCGCCCGTCTGGATGAAACCAGCATAGTGGCTCGACTGTTGGTTCGATCGACTGGGGCTCGTGGGCTCGAGCGCGAGGTCGCCCACGACTCGCGGCCCGTCGCTTCCAGCAAGGGCGACGATGGCAAGCTGAATGGTTAGCCTCTCGTACCAGTCGCTGCCGGAGTCCGAGAATCCGTACTCGTGTAACTCTCGAGGCACGAACGCATGGTCACCGTTCACGAATACCTGTCCGGTGAAGTAGCTGTCGCGATAGCTGTCGCTGCCTTCGCCCTGTGAGCAAGCCTCGGTGCGCACGGCCGTGAGCGGCGACAGATCCAAGAGGGCATCGGATGCCGCGGACTCAGCATCTGCCAGCGCCACGAGATCGAGCGTGGTATTCTGAGTCCACCAATCCGATCCGAATCGCAGCAGTCTGTCTCCCATCGCCCGTACCTGAGAGACGTTGCGTGCAACATCGAGCTGGTCGATGCGAGTCGGGTTGTCGCGATCGCTGATGTCGAAGGCTTGGATCGCGTTATCGGACACCCCGAGGAGCACGCCTTCGTGCAGCAAGGCGCGGCGGGCGTCGCCCACCTGGGGCGCAACACCACGGAGCGTGAGGTCGTCACCCTGGGCATCGATGAGCTGGATACCGCTCTGCCGCCCGAAATTGCAGCCATTCTCGTCGTAAGACCTGCCGCTGAAGGGCATGAGGATGAGCTCGTCGTCGAGTGCCAGGTTGAAGGCCTTGTGGATCCGGTCTTGATCCTCGGCGAGCCAGCCCCAGTCGCCACCGAAATTGACGCGATCGAGCATGGTCGGTGCCGCCAGATCACTCACGTCGAAGATCGATACGTGTAGGGCTCCATTGTCGACCGAGCTATCGTATCCGAGTGCGTAGAGGCGATCGCCTCGTGGCTCCATGAAGTGGAGGAAGCCTGGGATCTCGACCTCTCCCACCTGCGTCGGGTTCTCCGGATCGGTCACGTCGAGGGTGAAGAGCGGATCGGTCTGCTCGAAGGTCACGGCAAAGGCCCGCTCGCCGTCGAAGCGCACGCTCTGCAGGGATTCGTTCTCCGGTATGACCATGCTCAGGCTCCCGAGCGGCGTGAGCTCGGTCGAGGAGGCGATGGCGAAGGTCTCGAGCACGGGAACGGTGTTCGTGGTCCAGCTGCTGGGCTGGCTGATCACGCGGAGCACACCGTCGTATTCATCCATCTGCCAGCGATTGTTGATCTGCCCGCCAATCTCCACGACCCCTCCAGGCTCGATGTACCCATCCGCATCCGAGATATCGACGACCTGGATGCTTCCGGTCTCGGGCACACCATCGCTGCTCAAGGTGTACCCGGACACGTACATCCGCTCTTCGGAGACGCTCACGTGCCTGGTGCCCCAGCCCTCGTTCGCGCTCTCGAACCGCTCCTCGTCTACGGGCCTGAACGTACTCGGCGCCGAGACATCAAAGGAACTGATGCGGGTATTCGCCACCGCGTCGCATCTCCAGCAGCCCGGACTCTGATCGGTCACGACGTAGACGATGTCGCCGACCTTGCGCGAATCAGAGATCGAGCCAGGTAGATCCTTGTACCCGAGTGAGCGCGGGCTTGTCGGGTCGCCGACGTCGATGGCCTCCATACGGCTGCTCGCCCGCCACACGTAATCCTCGGCGTCTTCGTCCCACTCCCACTGGGAGTAGTCATTGTACATGATATAGGCCATGCCACCCTCCAGGTACATCTCAAAGGGGGCAGCCGTGCTCTCGTAGCTACCGACAACGCGCAGATCTGCGGGCTCTGACAGAGCGATGATCGATAACCCCGAATAGCATGATAGGGCGAAGAGGGTGTCCCCCTCCACCTTGATGATGTCCGCTTCGGTGATCGCCCGCGCTGCGGAAGGTGGGCCCGTCCCAGCGTCGTCATCCACCGCCGCGTCGCCTTCCGCGCTTTCTTCGGAAGCCGCGGCGCTGCCGGCGCTACCGTCGGACATACGACCGTAGACGTCACCATTGTCAGCATATGAGACGAAGTCCGTCTCACCGTCTCCCTCGACAGGTCTACCGCCGGGGTCTCCCGTTGGCTGGTCAGTGCCGGTGGAGCGACCGCCCATGGCGTCGTCATTCGCTGCGCCGCCGGATGCGGCTCCACTGCTTTCCTCGTCGCCGTCCGCGCAGCCCGCAACCTGGAGGCCCAGGGCCAGGAGGAGCGCCGCGTTGGACAGAGCGAGGAGTCTGTGTGTTGCTCGCGTTGCCATGACCCGACACGCTGCAAGAACAATGCCCAGTTGTGCGCCCGCAGAGCCCTCGTGATCATTGACCCTTAGGACCCGCGCCACCAAGGAGTGCGCCACTGCTGGCTCAGATTGGCACGCTCTTGCACCCTGAATGGTGAGATTGCTGTATCCGTTCACGCCCTCCCTCCTGCCAGCACGCTGCGCGATCCACCTCGCACACGGGGGCCCTCAGGCTCGGCTCCCACTCGGGCAGCAGTCCGAGTGGGGGGAGCCTGGTGACCAGCTCCAAAGGATGGTCAACGAAGGGCTTCAAACCACGCCTGGGCTCCGGCCACACTAGGAACGAAGCAGTCAATGTGATCACCACCAGCAGCCACCTCGGGCTCGATGAGCGTCACGTCGGCGCCGCGATCCTCGAACGCAGCGTAGGCAATCTCGGCGTTCTGTGGAGGGACCGTCGTGTCGCCGGTGCAGTAGTAGAGATGGACGGGGGCGACCGGTGTCCAGTCATAGACGTCGTTATCCCGAAGCGCGGTACGCATCGGGTGGTCCGAGTCCTCCGCGAGCGCGCTCAGCAGATCAGGATTCAGCGAGTCGACGGCCACCTTCGGGGGAGGTTCGCCCGCAGGCACCATGGCCTCGTTGATCACGTCGCCCGGCGTCTCCCAATCGAATAGATCCGGCAGGGTGTCGGCAACGTCCTCGCTAAACAGAGAGCTATCGTTGGGCACGAGGTCGTAGACTTGATTGAGAGTGAGAAGCAGGTAGGGGACGGGGAACGGGGTCGGCGTTGGTTGACTCGACATGGATGCGGCGAAGGACACCCCTGAGAGGTCATAGGGCCCGGACATGGGGGCCGACGCTACAATCGTGAACTCCTCGGGCTCATCACGTTCGAGTGCTCGGTGTGCGGCCATGGTGGCGTGCCCCCCTTGGGAGTACCCAAGCAGGAACAGCCGCTGGCTCACCTCGACCTCCAGCGAGGCGGCGGCTCCCCGCGCTGCACGTAGAGCATCGACGACCGCAGAGGCTTCGGTTGCAGCGTGCAGGTAGGTGGGGTATTCGGTGGACAGGCCCAAACCGACGTAGTCCGGCAGAACCGCGACGTATCCTCTGGAGGCCAACGCCACGCCGATGAAGGATTCCTGATTGCTGACGATGAGCAGAGCCCCCGAGCCGACCATCGACGGCGCTCCCGACCGGGTCACGACCGTCCCATGCTGGTAGCTCAGAAGAGGCAACGGACCGTCGCTGTCCTTGGGAATTGCCAGCAGAGCCGAGAGGAGGATGGGATCGCTGTCGACTCCGATGGATTCGTAGCTGATCCGGTAGATGTCCACGTCGAACCGCGCGTCGAACGGCGAGCCTATGAACTCGAGCTGCTGGCGGATAGTCGAGACAGACTGCGCCGATAGGTGCTCGGCGCCAATGAAGCGCCCCCTTTCTCCTGTGAAATCGTCGCCGGTCGCGCCCGCGCCATTGCCTGGGGCGCCCGCCACACTGCCCAGCCCGCCAGCGCCGCCTGGTTCGCTAGCTGCGCCCGCGTTTCCCGCTGCTCCGCCGGGCTCGTCTTGCGAGCCGCTGGCTCCGGCACGCCCGGCTGCGCCCGCATGAGCGTCTTCCGATCCGGCGGCACCGTCCGGTTTCTTGGAACTTTCATCGGTCGATCCGCAACCGACGGCAGTGGCGACGGCGTAACTGGCGAAGAGAGAGCCAAGAAACCGAAACGAAAAACGGTCCGAATTCATAGGGGGTAGTACTCCACGTGAAGACAGAAAGGCCAACGAATGCTGTCTTGGGTTATCAGGAACCTCATGCCCGCTGCACTCTACCATGAGTGTCCCGGAGTTCGACAAGGTACGCAGTAGCTCCGAACCGCTGACACGGCTCAAGACTACGACGGCTTCCCCAGAAGCGCGCGGTGCGCCTAGCGCAGCTGCCGGAGACTAGTCTGAGGGGACGGCCGCCGATCGCGGCTTCCGGCCTCGTTTCGCTGCGCTTCCGGTGCTCACGTACCCTCCGTAAGCTCCGCTTCAGTGCACTCGCGCACTGCGTGCGCGCCGCAGCCTTGGGCTGCGGACGTAGCCCTCCGTGGACTCCGTCCAGCAGGCTGGACTGCGTCCGCTCTGGGTCTGGCGAGGCTTCGCCAGAAACCG
>CAYRKE010000398.1:0-5536 GCA_964424695.1 uncultured Polyangiaceae bacterium | reverse complement strand
CACCGGATGCGGACCGGGTGCTCACGGTGCTCGACGCCCGGCGGGCAGAATGGCGGAGGAAGCGCGAAGTTGGCGAGGTTGCCCTGGAGGCGCTCATGCCCATCCAGGGAGAGCTCGAGGAAGCGTGGAAGTACTACGTTCCTCAGCCGATCCCCGAAGACGCAGTCGCCCAAGCACCGAGCTCGATTCGTGAGCTCAAGCTCCTCGACCCAGCCTGCGGCTCAGGCCACTTCCTGGTGATCGCCTTCGATCTCCTGGCGAGGCTGTACCGCGAGGAGGCGCGCCACCGAAACGAGACGATCGGAGACGAGGTGATCGCCGAGGCCATCCTCGAGCACAACCTCCACGGCGTAGATATCGATCCCCGGGCCACCCAGATCGCGGCCGCTGCCCTCTATCTCAAGGCCAAAGCCTTCGCGCCTCAGGCTAACCCAAGGCGCGTGAACCTCGTAGCGCCCACACTCCAGCTGGGCACCCTTGCCGACGATGATCCCGCCTTCGCCGAGCTTCGAGCCGAGCTCAGACGGAACGCCGGGATCCCCGAGGCGCTCACGCGGAAGCTGGTCTCGTCTCTCGGCGGCGTTGGTCACCTCGGCACTCTGCTCAGAGTGGACGCCGCAGTCGATGCAGCGCTGAACGCGGCCCTTCCCGAAATCGAACGCGACATCCCCGGTCAAGGTGACCTCTTCCAGGGTTTTCCCAGGGAGCGAGTGAGACTATCGCCCCACGAGGCCAGAGCCGCGGTGCTGGGCAAGCTCGAGCGCTTCTTGGCGCGGCACTCTGCCTCCGAGGATCTCGGCCTCCGCCTCGACGGCGAGCAGCTCTCCTCCGGGGTGCGCTTCGTTCGACTCGTCCGGGAGGGCACCTACGACGTGGTGGTCGGCAATCCGCCGTATCAGGGCACGCAGCGGATGGCCGATACTGCCTATATCGACGAGCACTATCGGAGCGCAAAGGAGGACCTCTACGCGACATTCATTGCCAGGAGCCTCGAACTCGCAAGGCCGTCCGCGCTCATCAGCCTCATCACCATCCGCAGCTGGATGTTCGTGAGCCACTTTCGAGCATTGCGCGAGCAACTCCTCGACACCAGCCACGTCTGCTTGCTCGCCGATCTCGGGCCTGGAGGGTTCGAGGATGCCCCCGGCGTCGAAACCGCGATGTTGGTCCTTCGGAAGATCGAGCCCCTTTCCCGTCCTTCGGTTGCCCTCTCGATCGGCGACCGCAATCTTGCAGATTTGGCCTGCCAGTTCCAGACCCATCAGTTCTCCTCAGATCTGGTGCGGCGTGTGGAAGGGAGCCCGATCGTGTATCAGTGGAGCACCGAGGAGCTCCTGCAGTACCTGTCGCTGCCGAAGCTGGGTGATGCCGCACCCACGCGCGTCGGCATGAAAACGTCCAACAATGCCCGGTTCCTCCGGAAACCGTGGGAAGTCTCCAGCGGTGACATCGACGCAGTCCGGGTGAACGAGTCACGACTTCCGCAATCGAAGTGGACGCCGTACATCAAGGGAGCCGGCGGGAAGGCCTGGCTCGAGCCCCTCGCTGACGTAGTCCTCTGGTCATTGGGAGGACTGGAGATCCGCTTGGCACTCCAGCAAGCTTACGGACAAGGCCCGCAGTGCGAGCGACTCTACTTCTCCCCAGGGGTTGCATTCACGACGATCGCGCGGCGCTTCCTGGCTCGCGCTCATCGGTACCGGAGCATCTTCGACGTCGCCGGCTCGTCGGTGTTCCCCGCCAGCCCCGCCGCCATCGTCTGCCTCCTGAACAGCGCCAAGGCTCGGCGCGTGGTGGAAACGCTCAATCCCACCATCAACTTCCAGGTCGGCGACGTGAACCGGCTTCCCGTCTTCCCCATCGCCAGGTCCGACGAGATCCTCGCTAGCCTAGAGAGTGCCTTCACCGCCCACGAAATCGGCCGCGAAACGTCCGTAGAATTCCGAAGACCCGGCCCCTCCCCCTGGCGCTACGCCCAAGACTGGGCCCAGCGCGCCGTAGATCGCCCAGCGGGCGCCCCCCTCCCACCCTACGAGCCCGAGCCCGAGCCCCCCGATCCTGAAGCCTGGATCTCCTTCGGGATCGGCGTCGCACTCGGGCGCTTCAGCGCGCAGCACGAGGGCATCCTCCGTGAGGCTCCGACGTCGGCGCTTCCCGCCGGGATCCTCTTCGTTTCGGCGACCGAGCGGGACACCCTGGATCACCCTTCCTGTGAGCCGATCCACCGAGCATGGGAGGAGCATGGTGCTCGCGTCGGCGAGGGAAACGACCTCCGAGCCTACCTCTCCAACAGATTCTTCGATTTCCTCAAGAAGCTCTACGAGAACCGCCCCATCTACCTGCCGCTCTCCTCAGCCAGAAGGAGCTTCGTGGCGTTGATCTCGGTCCATCGCTGGAATCACGAGACGCTCAGCATACTCCTCGCCGACCACCTGCTCCCCGAGAGGCGACGTCTGGAGGGTGAGCTCGAGGACATTCGCAAGGCTCGAGCCCAGTCGAGCGGGGAGGACAAGGCCGAAACACGCTTCGCGAACGCCCGGCGGTGGCTCGAGGAGCTCGGCGACTTCATCGACAAGGTTACGGAGATCGCGGAGCGCGGGCCCCCCGATCCGGATCCCAAGACGCCGAAACGCGAGGTTGATGTCCGCTTCACCCCAGACCTCGATGACGGCGTCATGGTGAACAGTGCCGCCCTCTGGCCTCTCCTCGAGCCCCAGTGGAAAGATCCCAAGAAGTGGTGGAAGGAGCTCGCGACGGCCGAAGGCCGCAGAGACTACGACTGGGCACATCTCGCGGCTCGGTATTTCCCGACGCGAGTCCGAGCGAAATGCCAGCAAGATCCTTCTCTGAGTGTCGCCCACCAGTGCTTCTGGGCGCTACACCCCGCCAAAGCGTACGCCTGGGAGCTCCGGCTCCAGGATGAGCTCGACCCCAGCTTCAAAATCGGCGAGCCCGGCTCGGACCAGGCCCGGGCCCGATTCCTCGAGGAGCACCCCGATGAGGCTCGCGCCATCGAGATGAGCGAACAGAATCGGCGGGAACGCAGACGTCCGGGAACAGCAGCAAGCTCGACGCCGGGCGCGGGGTTGCCAAGCCCGGGATCCATCTGAGACAGTGCGGAGCATGGGCCGCCTCGTCATCGTCTCGAATCGCCTCCCCTTCTCCGTCCAGCGAGGCTCTGCGGGCACGGAGCTCGGAGAGCCATCGGGCGGCCTAATCGCGGCCCTGTCGAGCTATCTCCGGCGCCGGTCAGAGGAGGATCCTTCCTTCGAGTGCATCTGGGTCGGGTGGCCCGGAGTCGAAGTCCCCGCCGAGGAGCAGGCGCCGCTGCGCGCCTCTGCGATGCGTGACCGCGGCGCTTACCCGGTCTTCCTCGACACCACCGAGATTGACGCCTTCTATCACGGATTCTGCAACGGCACGCTGTGGCCGGTCTTCCACTACTTCGCGAGCTACGCGGTCTACCGGGAGAAGGAGTGGGCTGGCTATCAACGCGCCAACCAACGCTTCTGTAGCGCCGTCCTCGAGGTTGCACGGCCCGACGACGAGATCTGGGTGCACGACTATCAGCTCCTGCTCCTACCCCGAATGCTACGGACGACGCTCCCCCAGACGTCCATCGGCTTCTTCTTGCACATCCCTTTTCCCTCCTTCGAGGTGTTCCGGCAGCTTCCGACGCGCTGGCGGCGAGACCTCCTCCAGGGCGTGCTTGGAGCAGATGTCATCGGATTCAACACGCACGACTATGTGCAGCACTTCCTCCACTCCGTGTTCCGCACCCTGGGTCATGAGCACTACCTCGGACAGATCACGGTCGCCGGGGAGCTTCGCCGGGTCGAGTCTTTCCCGGTTGGCGTCGACTTCCAGGGGTTCTGGGACGCCTGCGACAGCCCGGAGGTCACTGCGGAACGCGCCACTATTATCAGGAGCCTGCGCGACCGCGTGGCCCTCCTGTCCGTGGACCAGCTCGACTACTCGAAGGGGCTACTCCATCGCCTGAGAGGGCTCGAGACATTCCTCGACGGTCACCCGGAGTGGGTGCGACGACTGGTGTTGCTCATGGTGGTCGTCCCGTCGCGAGAGCACGTCAGACACTACGAGGCCATGAAGAGCAAGCTCGATGAGCTCGTCGGTCGCATCAACGGCAAGTATGGCTCCGTGGACTGGTCGCCCATCATCTATCAATACCGTGCCGTGACCTTCAGTGAGCTCGTCGCTCTCTACAGCGCAGCCCCCATCGCCCTGGTCACCCCGCTGCGCGACGGGATGAACCTCATCGCCAAGGGGTTTCTGGCAAGCAAGCCAGATGGAAGGGGCGTCCTCATCCTGAGCGAAATGGCTGGCGCGGCACGGGAGCTCGGCGAGGCAGTCCAGATCAACCCGAATCACCGGCTGGAGTTCTCCGACGCCATCCTTGAAGCGTTGCAGATGCCCGAAGCCGAGCAGATCGCACGAAATCGCCCCATGCAGGAGCGCTTGCGCACCTATGACGCCGAGCACTGGGCGGAGAGTTTCATGGCGGCACTGCGGCGTACCAAGGCGCGGCAGGGGAAGCTCGCCACTCTGCATCTCACAGGTGACACTTGCCGCTCCATGATCGAGCAATTCCGTGAGGCCAAGCAGCGAGTCATCCTGCTCGATTACGACGGCACCCTGGTTCCGTTCGCTCCGCAGCCCCACTTGGCTGCACCCGATCCCGAGCTGCTGGAGCTCCTCGACGCCCTGCAGGCGTCACCGAAACAGACCGTGTGCCTCGTCAGCGGACGCGATCGCGGAACTCTAGAACGATGGTTCTCGGGCCTCCCCATCCAGATCATCGCCGAACACGGGGCGTGGGTGCGCAACCCGAACGGAGACTGGAGACTACTCCAACCGCTCCGCTTCGAGTGGAAAGACCAGCTCAGACCGCTGGTGCAGCTCTACGTGGACCGCGTCCCGGGCTCCCTGCTCGAGGAGAAGGACTTCTCTCTCGCCTGGCATTACCGGCTCGCCGACGCGGAGCTCGGAACCCTGCGTGCCAAGGAGCTGATGGACGAGATCGTCCTATATACCGCGAACCTCGACCTACAGGTGCTCGAGGGCAAAAAAGTCCTGGAGATCCGCAACGCGGGCGTCAACAAGGGCGCCGCCGCGCTTCACCTGCTCGCCCAGAGCGCGGCCGATTTCGTCCTAGCCGCAGGGGACGACCTCACGGACGAGGAGCTATTCCGCGCCTTGCCATCGAGCGCTGTCACCGTGCGCGTGGGAAGTATCCACTCGCACGCCAGCTTCCACGTGCACGATCACCTGGAGCTCCGCCACCTCCTGCGACGCCTACTCGAGGCCACTCACGAGTCGGCCGACACGACGTAACGCCCACGTGCCATGATCTTGGCGGACAGAGAGCACCCGCCCAATTGGCGTCCCCAAGGGGATTCGAATCCGCTGGACCCGGGGAATTTCCCGAGAGAAACGCGGTTTTCGGACAGGAACCGGAACAAGCCAACCGCGCGAATCTTCTCGGTTCACATCCCAGTGTAACTGACGATCGAATGCC
>CAYRKE010000397.1:0-5536 GCA_964424695.1 uncultured Polyangiaceae bacterium | reverse complement strand
CTGCGCGGCCTCACCAACGTCCTTGTAGGCGTCGAAGCCGCGTCACGACGCGCGGAGGTCGAATCACGACGCGCGGAGGCCGAATCACGACGCGCGGAGGCCGAATCACGACGCGCGGAGGTCGAATCACGACGCGCCGAAGCCGCGTCACGACGCGCCGAGGCTGCCGAGGTCGAGCTCGCACGGCTGCGCGCTGAGCTGGCTGCCAGCAAGCGTTGAGGCGTGGGGCGCATCCTCCTGGTGAAGCCAGGGATTCGCGTCCTCAGACAACGGCCGAGCCAGGCTCGCGGTTCGTCCTTGACGTGAGACCGCTTCGACGCGACGTTGATGCCGGTGCAGTCGTATGGGAATCGCTGTGAGAATGGATCTATGCGGTGACGGCCACAGGCTGCCGGGGCCGCAAGCCGCCTGGCGCGGGAAGCGCTGCGAGCACCGGAACGGAGCGGACACTGGGTAAGTGAGCAACGAAACCAGGTTGCAGCGCTCCGCGTGGGGCGACTTGAGACGGAGCCTCGGCGCGCCGCGTGGACGGATCCGGACCGGAACTGCAGTTCCGCTTGCCTGGTGCGTGGCCACTCTGATGAGTGTTGCATGGGCGGGAGAGTCGGAGCTCTTGTACGATGCCCCTACGGCGTGTCCCACGAGGGAGGAGTTCCTTCAGGCGGTCGAAGGGCTTCGCGAGCGGAGCAGCGGAGGTGCCCCGCTTCCGGCCTCTGGAACAGTACGCATCGAGACCGTGCCCGGTGGCGAGGCCTGGTTTGGATCCCTGAAGCTGCTGGATTCTCTTGGAGCTCCTATACACCGTGAAGTGCGCGCCAACGACTGCCGCGAAACCTTCGACGCATTGGCGCTCATGCTCGCGTTTGCGCTCGACACCAAGGACACCACGTCTCCCTCTCCCTCCAACCGGGACGAACCCAGCGTTCCGAGGGATGAAGACGGCACGACGAGTACGGTGGCTTCTGAGACCAACTCGAGCCCAGCGGATCGCATCGACGCCAGCGCGCGAGCGCGAAACCAAGCCCGAGAGCCATCGCCTCGAAGCGAGTCTTCTCTTAGTGCGCTGTGGCCGAGCGCCCCACGCGCACCGAGCGGCGAGTCTGCCAAGCAAGACCACTGGGCAGACTTTCGCTCTCCGCCGTTGCTGCCTTCGACCGTACCCGGGTGGGGACTCGGCGCAGCAGCAAGCGTTCGTTCCGAGGTCAGCCCGGCACTCATCGCTGGAGCCGAAGCCGTAGTCTACTACGTGGGCCCGAGCTCCTGGTACATTCGAGGTGCTTTCGGCGGCGCCTACTCCGGGAGCATGGTGGTCCGTGACAGGCAGGCATCATTCGCATGGTTCGGTACCAGCCAAGACGTCTGCTTGCAGTTCGCGGCTCCATTCGCGGGGTGTCTGAGCTCTGACACCGGGCTACTCGCTGGGATCGGAGAGGACACCTTCACCACCGAGCGCGCGACGACCCAATGGCGGGGCTGGGCAGCCATCGGACCGGCTGCACGGATTCGGGTCCCGGTCGATCGATTCCTTCGGCTAGAGCTTGGCCTTGCCGCGCTCTACACGCTGCTCCGGCCCCGCTTCGTGTACGGCGGCGCGACCCCCGAACTCGTGCATCAACCTGAGCCGATCGCCCTCGTGGCGACGATAGGCGCCGACCATTTCTTCGGAGAAACGTCGGGCAGCGGATCCAAACCGACGCCCGCAGACATGAGCACTGGTGATGGACGCCGCGGCACGGAAACTCGACTCACGCGAGACTGAGTCTCGAGTAAGTCCATCAGCCGGTTCAAACCCGCGTCTCGAGCTGTTGCTCCACAGGTACCTGGGTTTCGTTTGGCGGTGTCTGCGCCGGCTGGGGGTAACCCACGAGGACGCGGACGACGCGGCCCAGCGGGTGTTCATCGTGCTCGCGGGTCAACTCTCGCGGGTCGAACCGGGTCGCGAGCGCGCATTCCTCTTCGGTACTGCCGTACGCGTCGCCGCGAACGCACGCCGCCACCAACAGCGAACCCCTCGACACGAACGCGGAGATCTGGATGAGCTGTGCATCGATCTCCGAGACCCCGAGTGGCTACTCCAACGGCGCCAGGCCCGCGATCTCCTGGACACTCTCATGGCAGAGCTCCCCGAAGCCCAGCGCCAGGTCTTCACGCTCAGTGAGATCGAAGGGCTAGCCAAGGCGGAAGTGGCCGCAGTTCTCCAGATCCCCGAGGGTACCGTTGCCTCGAGGCTGCGTCGCGCCAGGGCCTATCTCGAACGTCGCCTGGAGGCCTATCGAGACTCTTGCATCATTGGAGTGTCCCGTGAACCGTGAACTCCCGTCGGGTGCCCGATTGCTCGAAGGCCTCGTCACCGCAGCTCGCGACGATCACCCGGATACCGATCTATTTCGCCGAACCCGCGCCAGGCTTGGCCTCGTCAGCGGCACGGTGGTAAGCCTTGTGGCTGAAGAGGCAGCCGCGAGGATAGCGAGCGGCTCCGGGGTGCCCCCTGGCGTCGCTACCACGGCCGCCGATACGGCCGCCGATGCTGCCAGCGTCGTTAGCTCCGGCGCTTCACTCGGGCAGGGTGCTGCTTCGACGATGCCCGTGGTCGCGGGTGCCCCATCGGCAGCCAGTATGGCGCTCCTGGCGGCCAAGTGGGCATGCTTGAGTCTCGTCTCTGGGGGGTTGGTACTGAGCGGCATCAACGCCATGGCTCCCGCTTCCCACGCCCCAGCGCCCTCTTCGAGTACTGGGCGGGAACCCACCCTGGTACGGGCCGCGCCGCACACCGCGCATCGGTCGGTGCTCGCGTCTCCACCACCCGCATCAGCGGAGCCCACAACCAGCGGAAACACGGCAGTGCCAAGATCGTCGGAAGTGGCGGCTCGGTCCGAAGCGCCACGCGGTGCGTCCCCCAGCCAGGCCCCTTCGATTCGTGAACAGGTTCAGGCGATTCCCAGCCAGGCCCCTTCGATTCGCGAACAGGTTCAGGCGATCGAGCGGGCGCGAAGCGCCGCATTGAACGGGTCGCTCGCCGAAGCCGAGAGGCTTGCGCGCCGATATCTCCGGCAACACCCTGGCGGCGCGTTTGTGCCCGAAGCGCTCTATCTCATCATGGAGAGCCGGCTCCAGAATCGGGATACCGTGGGCGCAAAGCGCATCGCCCGGGAGCTCGCTGCCGGTTATCCGCAGAGCGCGCAAGCCGCCAAGGCTATGGAAGTCCTTGCGAGCGAAGAGGGGGATCTACGGCGTGATGTCCGAACATTGGACTAGTCGTGTTGCCGAGAACTCCCAGGCAGCACACCCGTCGAGCTCTGTTTCTGGTAAGGTTCTGCGCCCGCCAGGGCGCGAGTGAACCGGAGCGGAGTCAAGCGGGGGTTCGACCCACTGCGGAATCCAGATTCGAGGATAACCATGCGCCATTTGGAGTACGGAGCCATTGCTGGGCTGCTTCTGAGCACCTCGGGTAGCTGCAAAACCGACGATGCACCGATTGGCTACGTGACAGCGTCGGCTGGGAAGGGCGATCTCGCCGATGGCGGCGTGGGTGGGACGACGGCCCATGGCGACGTGCAAGCGGCAACGGTCGCAACTGGCGCGAGGATCGAGGCTGGGGGCGGGACGGGCGGAGCCACTGCCGGCGCGAGCCAGGGCATCGCCACAGGCGAGCCCCTCCGCGTCGACGAGTGCTCGAGTGGGCTCTCACACTGCAATCAGCTCTGTATCGACACGGACGACGGATACGAGTGCGGCTGCGAGAGTGGATACACCTTGTCTCCCAACGGCCGCATTTGCATCGCCGACTGCACGGCAGGTGCCGAAGCCTGCGATCCCGATCACGGAATCTGCCTGGAGACCGAAAGCGGGTCGCACTGTGATTGCGAGCCGGGCTGGAGCCTCGGTTGGAACGGGAAGAGCTGTCTGGAAGCGTTCACCGCCGTACAGGTTTCGTGTGGTGAAGAGCACACCTGCGCCGTGCGGATGAGCGGAGAAATCACCTGCTGGGGACGCAACGACCAGGGGCAGGCCAAGGCTCCGAAAGGCTTGTTCCGCCAGGTTTCCGCCGCGGAGCACCACACGTGCGGTCTACGGACGGATGGCACCATCGCCTGTTGGGGTGATATCTCGACACCACCGAGCGGCACTTTTCGACAGGTGTCCGGGCGTCATTTTCATACCTGCGGCGTGCGGACCGATGGAACGCTTGCCTGCTGGGACTTGGCTTTGGACGGCTTCCCCGCAGGAGCGTTCCTGGAGGTCAGCGTCGGCCAATACACCGATTGCGGGTTGCGGGTGGACGGAACCGTCGAGTGCTGGGGAGAGATCCCGACGATGCTTTCCACGGGGACTTTTCGCCAGGTGGCCGTTGGGGACCAGACTGCGTCGGCTCTGGGAACAGACGGTATGGTCCAGGTCTGGCCGAGCTCCCGCTACCCAGGCACCGTCTTGCCCACAGATGGAGCGATGCTGGAGATCGTGGCGGGCGAGGGCCAGTGTGGGCTGCGCCCGGGTGGAGCGATCGCATGCGCGAAGGCTCCGTGGACGACCGGCGGTTCCTTGGCGCCTCCGGAGGGCACCTATCGTCAGCTCTCGGAAGGCTACTGGTATGCGTGCGCCGTGGGCGAGAGTGGAGCGGTGACCTGTTGGGGGAGCGATACATTCGGTAAGGCAACGCCTCCATCCGGCACGTTTCGAAGGATTGTCACCACGTACGAATATGGATGCGGGTTGAGATCCGACGGTCGCATCGACTGCTGGGGAAGCGATTTCAGCCTCCCCTCGGGTGACTTCGTCGACCTAGCAACGAGCGTGGACGCAATGTGTGGGCTCCGATCGGACGGCGTGGTTCAGTGCCAGGAAGGCGAGTTCGACGACGGAGAGTACGGGGTGCCCGCAGCCCCGTTCCGTCAGATCTCCGCCGGTGACTATCACTGCAACGTGTATGGCTGCACACTAGGGGGGCGCCAGTTCTGCGGAGTGCTCGAGGATGGCACCGCCGAGTGCTGGGGGCCAGAGAGTGAATACCTACTCCCTATCCCGGGCGGCTCGTTTCAGCAGGTGGCCACCGCAGGCCGTCAGGCTTGCGGGATCCGCGAAGGCGGCACACTCGAATGCTGGGGAGAAGACTATGTCCTGGAAGACCAAGCAATCCCCACCGGCGCCTTCACGCAGGTGGCCTTGAGCGAAACCCGAGGCTGTGCGTTGCGCTCGAACGGCACGGTCTCATGCTGGTCGCGCGACACATCCCCACTCACCGCTGAACCACCACCAGCAGAAGAGTTCGTCCAGATTTCTGCAGACTGCGGGCTGACCCGCGATGGAAGGATCACGTGTTGGAACGAGAGCCTGGGCGAAGGCGAACTCGAAGGCGACTTCATCCAGGTCACGGATGGGAATGGATTCGCCTGTGGATTACGCACGGACGGTACCGTCGCGTGTGCTGGCACCATCGTTCGCTAGGCACTCTTCGCGGCACAGCACGCTGAAGCCGTCGCCAGTGGTGTCATTGCTGTCGTCGCACTCCTCTGGCTCCTGCGTGATACGCGTCCCCGCG
>CAYRKE010000396.1:0-5554 GCA_964424695.1 uncultured Polyangiaceae bacterium | reverse complement strand
GCAACGCTTCCTCGACGAGCACCGTCACGAGACCGGTCTTGCCGCTGCCGGTCATACCGACGATGACGCCGTGGGTTACCAGATGATGGCTGGGCAGGGCGAGGCGCCCACCCTGTCCGACGCCGTTGAGCGGTCGCCACGCTCCAAGCTGAAGAGCCATCGACTCTCACTCCTTTCGTTGTCTGATGGATAGGGCTCGGCTCGCGCTGCCGCGCCATTGAGCGACGGGGCAGCGCGAGCGGCCTTGTGCGCTGGCCCTTGGTCTATGACGCGAACGGTGAGTTTCCTGGGAGTCCCGTGGAAGCGCCCTGAGCTGCGGGTGCTCCGCCTCCCGCTTGCTGAGTGTCCGAGTCGCCCGCCATCCCGTCGTCAGCGCTGTTGCCGCCCCCCGCATCGCTCTCGGCCTCGCCGTCGGTGTCCTCCGCGGCGGAGCCCCGCGAGCCCGCCCCCTTGGAGTGCAGCGATGGCGCGAAGGCTGCGGCGTCGCCCTGATACCAGCGGACGTAGACGGTCGCGCGGCGGAGCTCCTCATAGGCTCGAGCGAGGAGACGGAAGGCTCGGGCTCGGAGCGAGGTCCAACCGAGCTCGATGTCCCCCGAGGTCGCAACACCAACCGTGCGCTCGCCGACCGCGGCCAGGAGCTCTGGACCCAGCGAAGCGGCGCGGTCCACCATCTCCATGGTGACAGGAACCCGGTTCTGCACCGTGGACCAATTGCCTCGGTAGAGCGCGCCGAGCCCAATCAGATCGTTAGCGGTGTCGATGTTGCCAGTGCCCGCGCGGATCGACGCCACGATTTCCCCATCGAAGAGGCCAAAGGGGACGACGGCTTCGGCTATGGTGAGCAGCTTTTCACGCAGAGGACGCGCCTCCTCCAGGAGCAACTGGATCTCCGCCTGGGTGTGCGTCGGCGCCGAGCGCAGATGCGCAAAGAGCGCGCCGAGCGCGTAGTCTCGCAGTTTGTCCAGGGCCTCGGTTGCTTGGGTGCCGAGCTTCGTGAACTCTGGCCGCAGGGTTTCCAGGTTCTTGTAGGCGCCAAGGGCGATGGACGCCGCGTACCCGACGTCCGCCGTGACGCGGCCAACGCTGGCTGGGTCAAGTTTGAGAACCTCATCCTCGATTCGAAGATAAGCCGCCTCTGCGTCTTCCGTGGGTCCGACCCGTGAAGGTGAAACGACCGGCGCACCAAATGCTGACATACAATCCCTCCTGTTAGGTTACCAAACGCGACAGCAAGACAGACGAGAGCCCTCGCTCGATAGTCATTCCCCTGACCGCTCTCTGTTCGAGGCAACGGTGGAGCCGTTGCCGAGCATCGCTCACGACCTCGCGACAACGGTTGGACCGTTCGTCGAGATGCGAGAATGGACCTCGGGCAACGGTATGACCGTTCTGTTTTGTCCGCTTGTGACCTCCGGGTAACGGTCAGACCGTTCCGAAATTCACGGTTCTTAACGCCAGGGCAACGGTGTGACCGTTGGGGGGAGGGCTCAACCGATGCAAAGAGAACGGTGTAACCGTTCGTCGAGATACCAGAATGGACCTCGGGCAACGGTATGACCGTTCTGTTTTGTCCGCTTGTGACCTCCGGGTAACGGTTAGACCGTTCCGAAATTCACGGTTCTTAACGCCAGAGCAACGGTGTGACCGTTGGGGGGAGGGCTCAACCGGTCGAAAGAGAACGGTGCAACCGTTCGTCGAGACGCGGAACGGAGCTCGGGCAACGGTGGGACCGTTCGTCGAGATGTGGAAGGGGGCTTGGGCAACGGTGAGAGCGTTCGTCGAGATGCGGAAGGGGGCTCGGGTGACGGTGAGAGCGTTCGTCGAGATGTGGAAGGGGGCTTGGGCAACGGTGAGAGCGTTCGTCGAGATGCGGAAGGGGGCTCGGGAGCTGCAATCGACTCTCCACCGGCGCTCGGCCGCATTGGCCGTATCCAGGGGCCTCGGTGAGCCAAGGACGAGTGCCGTTCACGTCATCGCTGATACGGAGCTGCGCTTCCTGAGGCAGAGCATCGGCTTCGAGTGTCCGGCGACGCTCAGGCCTCCAGCAAGGTCGCCGGGACCCGCAAGGTGGCGCTACTTCCCGTGAAGACGTGCGAAGAACTCCGTCTCGCTCAGCCCGAAAGCTCGACAGGCGCCGCGGATGTAGACGTCGGAGATCTCCGTCTTGGGACCGTTGTGGGCTGGAATCGGATAGGAAGTTGGCCGTCCGTTTCGGGTGCCAAGCGCGCGCCAATGAGAGCCCTTGGATGGCTCCTGAACCTGCACGTCGTATTCGCGCAGAACGCGGATGATGTCCCGAAACTTGGCTGGCATCAGCAGGCTACCGAGGGGCGGTCAATATACTGGGCTCGGGCGACGTGAGGCGCGAGCAGCCGCTCTGGCTCGTCCACGTTCATCCCCGGATGCCGCGGACGGAAGAGGTTGAGCTCCACCACCAGAACCTCGATGCGTCGGTTTCCGAGCTCGCTGAGGTCTACGGGCTGCCCCGTCTGCATGACTCGGAGCAGCGTGATCCAACACTCTTCCGGCGCCCTCGTTCGCACCTCGAGCGGATCGTCGCCCCTTTCGAGGTCATCCTCGACCACCATCTCGACCGCCTCGGCAATCGCCCGAAGCGCATGCTCCGGGTCGTTCCCCTGAGAGATGACGTCGAGCTCCAGGCAGTGCGCCACCCACAGCCCAGGCACGTCCTGCGCTGGGGTGATCAGAGTGTGAAGCGTGCACCGGACTGTTCGGCTAGCGGTTCCCATCGGGCTCTGTGAGTCTCCCAGCACTCACCAACGGCGGCAAGCTCACCCTTTCCGGCTGTGTGACCTATCCCGGGCGGACTAGCCGGGGCGTTCTTCGGGCATGAGATAGCTCCAGTGCCGCTCGATGCGCTCGAACACGAGATCCCCCCATCCCGAGAGATCGAGGGCTTCCTTCTACACGTTCGCTTTGCGACCCTCACGGTCGACTCCCTTCTATTGGTCCGCGCCGAACGCGGTTGTTCCCGCTCGATCTCCTCGTGAACACGCCCGGTCATGGGGCTGCCGAGTTGCTCACCGGCAAGGATGCGAAGGGTCTTGGCGGGGGGGCCGTGTTGCCTGCCGGTGATGTGGCGTCAGGAGCGGCAGTCTTTCTAGGTCCGTCTGCCGAGCCGTCGGGGATTGGAGCAGCGCTCGCTCGCGGGGCTGTGATTGGCGAGGGGCCGTGATTGGCGGGGAGCTGTGCCCGGGACGCAATCGGGTCTAGAGTTGAACCGATGACTGAGTCAACGGCTGTTCGACTGGGGTGCGCGCGGCCGCGGTACCTGGAGAAGCCAGAGCCGCTGGTGTTTCCCGAGGAGGAACACGTGCCGGAGACCCAGTTTCACTACGAGCTCAGGACCCTGCTGTACCAGCTGCTGCAGGAGTACCTTGGACTGTCCGCAACCGTCGGGTCGGACCAGTTCGTGTACTACGTTGCCGACGATCCCAAGCAGTGCTTGGCGCCGGACGTCTTCGTGAGGCTCTTGCCACCGGATGGCGACATCCGGGTGTGGAAGACGTGGGAGCGTGGGGCACCGGACGTGGCGGTGGAGATCGTGAGCGACAGCGACGTTCCCGAGCTGCCGTGGCAGGAGAGACTACGGCGCTACGCGAGGCTTGGCGCGCGAGAGATCGTCCGGTTCGAGCCCAGTGCGCAGGAAGGGCAGCGGCTGCGGATCTGGGATCGGCTGGAGGAGACGCTGGCCGAGCGCGTCGTGGTGGGCGATCGCGCCCCCTCGCTGGTGTTGAGCCTCACCTGGATGGTGGCACCAACGAGCGCCCGACCCATTGCGCTGCGTATTGCGCGAGACGAGGCTGGGAGCGAGTGGGTGCCGACGCTCGCAGAGGCGCGTGACGCCGAAGCGCGGGCGCGTCAGGCCGAAGCGCGGGCGCGAGCCGCAGCCGAGGCCCGGGTTCGAGAGCTCGAGGAAGAGCTGAGGCGCCGCGGGGGATAGGGGGCAGCGTGCCTGCCGCGGATTGGGAGTGGGGGCGAAGACGGGACGAAGGGCGAGGAAAGGCGCTCGGCCGCCCCGGCATGTGTGGCCGCCCCGGCATCAGTGGCTGCCCCGGAATCAGCGGCAGGGGCTGGGGCGAGAGGGGGCTAGCTCCGTCTGCTCAGCGCGGCCTCGAGCTCGGCGATGCGCGTCTGTGCTGCGGCGAGGTTCCGCTCCGCGGCTTCGCGGTTCCGCTCCGCGGCTTCGCGGTTCCGCTTTTCGGCCTCGCGCTCCTCTTCGGCGACTCGCCGTAGGCGCTCGGCGGACTCGGCGTCGGTGAGCCAAGGACGAGTGCCGTCCACGTCATCGCTGATACCGAGCCGTGCTTCCCGAGGCAGAGAGCTCGCTGTCGGACGGAGCCAAGCGTCGAGATATGGGGAGTGCGCCGGCCCGTCGCCAGCGTAGACGCGATGGAAGGTGTTGCCGTCGCGTCGCCAGAGCTGAAGCAGGAGAGGTCCTTCTTCGCGCTTGGGGCCGGCGAGTAGGGGATCGTAGATCCAGAGCTCTTCGACGCCGGAAGCCGCGCAGCGCTCCGGGGTGTCGACATAGTCCTTGTAGGGGTGCCCGGGGCTGACGACCTCGATGGCGAGGCGGGGCGGGGTGTGTCCCGGCTCCCAGAGGCGTAGGCTGGTCAGGTTGGAGACGCCTTCCTCGGGAGGAGAGGGCTCGATGAGACACAAGTCTGGATCGAAGCCAAAACGAGGCTCCTGCTCGATCCAGCGAATGCCGAGGTTGCGCGCGACGGTGATGGAACGGGTGGAGCGAGCGACCCAAGCCAGGAGCAGAGCCTTGAGGTAATCGATAGCGAAGTCGTGCGTGGCCGACTCGGGCACAGGGACCTCCGGGATGGCCCAAGCCGGAGACCAGCGGGGAACCCCATAGGTGACGAGAGCATAGGAAGGCTCGATGGGGAGGGGCATGACCATGAGTGTAACCCGCGGTAGCTCGGAAGGCCGTGGTGAGTTCCCAAGCAAGCCAGGTGCCAGGAGAAAAGGTCAAGAAAACGCGATGCTCGGACGGCCAAGGGGGTGGCGGCGGGGTGGCGTGTGGCGGACAGGGGCCAGGGGAGCCGAGCCGGAGCTCCCGCAGCCGCGCACGCGGGCGCCGGGTGGAGTGCGCGGGGTGCTCGCGGGCCATGTCGGAACGCACTTGAAGGTCGTCAGCAAGTTGACAGGTGCGATTGGACTCGTTTGGGCGAAGAAGTTGCTGCAGAGTGTCAAGGTTCTGAAGGTGGACCGCAAGCGGCCAGGTGAGCCGGGCTACCCGCTTCGCATGTAGCGGCGCTTCGACGTAGCAGAAGGTGTTGCCGAATCACCTCCAGTCCCGACCCATCGAGTTCGCCGGTCTGTCGGCGGGCTCGATCGTTTTCTGTCGATGGGGTATGACACGCGCACGTGTTTCCGAACGCGCGGATGCCTCTGCGGACCGAGAAGTGTCCATGGGATGGCCTTGGTCTCGCTGCTCGTCCTAGCCCAATGAGCCGTCACGCGCGCGGGCGCGTGTGAGGCGAAGGCTGGTGGTTGGCGAGCGCGAGGATGAGAACATTGG
>CAYRKE010000395.1:0-5555 GCA_964424695.1 uncultured Polyangiaceae bacterium | reverse complement strand
AATCGGGACGAACACGCTGCGACCACACGATCGTTTGATGCGTTGACCATAGCGCCAGACTCCGCGACGGGCTGCCTGAGAGTCTTCGGCAGTAGGACTGGTGACCACGACCTTCGTCTCGAGTCTCGATGTGGCCCGGATGGGTCCGCGGCAACGTTCGCAGGAATCCCCGCGATCGGACTCGGAGGACGGGGTTGCGTCCGGCCGAGCAGCTGCTATGCGCCGAGCGGTCGATCGATTCCAGTCAGAATAGGAGATCCATGTTGAAACTCGAGGCTCGTTCAACCCTGGTACTCGTGGTGGACGTCCAAGAGAGGCTCACCCCCGCCATGCCGTCCACCCGTGTTGCTGCCGTGGTGCGCGCGGCGCGCCTTCTGGTGGCCGGCGCTCGGGAACTCGGGGCTCCGGTGTTGGTCACTGAGCAGTACCCCAAGGGATTGGGACGGACGGTGCCGGAGGTCCAGTCGCTATTCGGAGCGGAGGCTTCGCCAATCCTGGAGAAAACGAGCTTCAGTGGCGTGAGTGCGCCGGGCTTCGATGCCGCGATGCAAGCATCGAAAGCCAGCGCAGTCGTCGTGATGGGCATGGAGGCGCACGTGTGCGTCTTCCAGACCGTCCGCGATCTTGCCGCGCGTGGTCTGGCCGTTCACGTCGCGGCCGATGGCGTGTGTTCTCGCCACGACGATCACCGTGAGGCGGGGCTTGGGCTCTGCGAACGCGCCGGTGCAGTCATCACGACTGCCGAGTCCGTGCTCTTCGACTGGCTCGGCGACTCGGCGCATCCTTCATTTAAAGCGGTGTCCGCGTTGGTGCGCTAGACCCTCGATCCGTTCACTGCTCAGCAAATCCGGCCAGAAGCGAGCGGATGGCCACGAATGCTCACGGTAGCGTGTCTCAGGCGCTGAACAGTCCAGGCCGGGCAGACTCCGCGGGGCTCAAGGCCGAAGATTCTGGTTGCGCGGTGGTGCCACAGGTCCTATCGATTGGGTCGGAGGATTCTTTCACCCGGCGTGAAGCTTAAACGTTGGACCCATCCTGCAGTCCGCGGCGGCGTCGTTGCGCTGCTGTTTGCTGGCTACCCCTGGGTGGTCATCGCCTTGGAACGGTTCGTTACCGGTCCAGCGATGATGGTCGCACTACTCCCCGTGCTGGCCACCACAATGCTGTACGGTACCCGGGCTGGGGTCGTGGCCGTTGGTGTTGCGCTTTTCATCAATCAGGCCATCGCGCGGCGCCTGAGGATGCTGGATCCGGAGCTGATGCCGCGTGCGGCGCTGATCGCGGCGATCGCCATGTTGGTGCTCGTATTCGGCAGTGGCGTCCTTCGCCGGCTCTGGCAGCGCGTGCGCAGAGCCAATGAAGCTCTGGCTCAGGCCAACCTGGCGCTTGCCGAGGAGGCGCAACTTCGCAGCCAAATGGCTGCCGAGCTGCGGGCCAACGCCGAGCTCTATTCCAGCCTGCTCAACTCCATGGCCGAAGGGGTTGGCCTGTTCGACGCCGAGGATCGCTTTGTGTTCGGTAACGCCGCCGCCGAACAGTTGTTTGGGGTTGCCAGTGGGCAGCTAGTGGGGCGGTGTTTGCGCGATTGGGTGGACACTGATGGCGTCGAGGCTTTGGAGGCTGCTCGTCATCGGCGTCTTCAGGGCGGGGGGGCATACCAACTGACCACGCGCCGGGAGGGGGGCGAGAGCCGGCTCCTACTGATCACCGAAACCCTCCTCGAGTCGAGTCCCGCGGATTCTGCCCGGGTGTTGCGAGTCATGCACGATGTGACGCTGCGCGAGCGATTGGAGAAGGAGCAGCGCGAGCTTGCCGGGCAGGTGCAGCGCGCCCAGGCGATGCAAAGCCTCGGGGTGCTGGCGGGTGGGGTCGCGCATGACTTCAACAATCTGCTGACCGGTGTCCTGGGCCACGCACAGCTCGCGATCCTTCGGCTCGATCGCTCGTCGCCGGAGGACGCTCGCCAGTCTCTTCGGGAAATCCAGGATTTTGCGCGGGAAGCGGCAACGCTTGCCAAGCAGATGCTGGCCTATGCGGGCAAGGGCACCCTAGTCACTGAGGCATTGGACGTCGCAAGCGTTGCTGGTGAGGCGCTGAGGCTCGTTCAGAGCACGGTGGCCGCGCGGGCGTCCTTGGAACACGCTGTCGCGAGTGACCTCCCGAGCGTCCGCGGGGATCGCACGCAGCTCAGGCAGGTCATCGTGAACCTTCTGATGAACGCGGTCGAGTCTCTCGGGGAGGGTCGAGGCACCGTTCGCCTGACACTCGACTGTCAGGAGCTCGGGCCAGACCAGCTCGACGGGATCTGGCGGCCAGAACGCCCCCCATCGGGCAAGTGCGTGGTTCTGTCGGTCGCTGATGATGGTCAGGGGATGTCCGAAGAGACGCTATCCCGCATCTTCGAGCCGTACTTCTCGACCAAGGTGGCAGGGCGAGGCATGGGGCTGGCGGCCACGCTCGGGATCATCCGGGCCCACCGCGGCCACGTCGGGGTGCGGTCCGCGCTGGGCGGAGGGAGCACCTTCCGAATCCTTCTTCCGCCAGAGAGTGTTCCCGCCAGTGTTCCTGCCGGTGTTCCCGCCAGCGTTTCTTCCCCCGAAAAACCCGTGCGTGGTGAGGGCGTCATCCTGCTCATCGACGACGAAAGGTCCGTTCGTTCGACGGCTTCTCTGATGTTGGAGGAGCTCGGGTACGAGGTCCTTGTTGCGGGCAGCGGTCGCGAGGGTTTGGAGCGGCTTGCCGCCGATTCAGCCAGAGTCTGTCTGGTGCTGCTGGACCTAACCATGCCCGACATGGACGGCCACGAAACCTTGAGCGAAATTCGTCGTGCGGGGCACACGGTTCCCGTGCTTCTCATCAGCGGCTACCACCGTGGCGACGTGGCTCCGCTGCTGAGGCAGCGCGGTGTGGTGGGCTTCCTACAGAAGCCGCTTCAGTTGGAACAGCTGGCTCGGTCGGTATGGAACGCGCTACGTTGCGGCGTGGAGAGCGACGAACGCGCGCAGAGCCGCACGGCCTGCTCATAGTTCGGAAAGGTCGCGCGCTTGCCGGCAGGGGGACTCTGCCGCCAGTGCCCGCGCTTCCGCCGCCCTGCGACGCGCCCCGTCGTGCGGGCGAGGGCTTGGTGTGCTCGACAGCGCATGGCTGTTGCTCTAGGCTCAAACTCGTGTACCGGCAGGACTATCTGAAACGGCAAGTGGAACTGTTCGCGCAGGCGCTTGCCAGCATCATCGCGAAGCGCAAGCTTGGCCGCTGCGACGAGGCGCTGGCGGAGGTTCAGCAGGCACGTGCGCAGCTCGGCGTCGAAGACGGTTTTCTGGATCTAGACGGTCGCTCCCTGGTGAGCCTGATCGGCAATGACCGTGCGGCTTGCCTTGCGGATCTCCTGGAAGAGGAGGCCCTGGTGCGGGAGCAGCTCGGCGACGAGACTGGGGCTACCCGAGCCCGTAATCGGCGCCACGGCCTCAGGTAGCGTTGGGATTCCAGTGCCGGTCAGCTCCAGATTGTCGCCCCCCCTGTACGGCTTCGAGAGTCACTGCTATCAAGACGTGTGAGGTCCAGGACCTCTTCTCGTTTTTTCGTCGTCGCGGTGTGCAGAACGCCGCATCTGTCAGGAAGGTCCGGCGTGTTCAGCTACGTGGATCCAGCTATTCGGAAGATGCTCGAAGCCGATCGTCTACTTGCTCACATTGACCGCGAGGGCAGGCGGCTCGATGCGGACGAGGGAAAACCCTTCATCTCCGTGCTGGGTCCCATTCCCCTGCCGCGGAAGTTCTCCACCGGTGATCACACCGTGGCGTGGTATCCCTTCGTGCGCCGTGTCGAGTTGGGACATGTGAGCGATGCGGCTTGCGGAGTTCTCAGTCATGGCACCGAGGCACTATCCGAGCTGCTTCGCACCAGCATGTCCGTCAATTCGGTCCTCGCGACCGAGGGCTTTCTCGACGCGCCTCGTCCGCTGGTCCGCATCCATTCCTGCTGTCTCACCGGTGATGTGTTCGGGTCACAGCGGTGCGAATGCGGACCGCAGCTCGATGCCGCGTTCGAGAGGATCGCCGCCGAGGACGGAGGCGCTGTGGTGTACATGTCCGGGCACGAGGGACGCGGTATCGGTCTGTGGGCCAAGGCGGTGACCTATTTGCTTCAGGATCAGGGGCAGGACACCTACCAGGCCAACACTTCCCTCGGCCTTCCCGAGGACTCTCGCGATTTCGCGGACGCGGCCGTCGTGCTGAGGTTCCTGCTCGGCGGAAGGCCCATCCGGCTCCTCACGAACAACCCCCTCAAGCGTGATCAGCTAGTCGCCGCGGGGCAGCCCGTCACCGAGATGGTTCCGCATGTCGCGGGCGTTGGAGTGCACAACGTCCGGTATCTCCGCTCCAAGCGGAGCAAGGGGCATGTCCTCCCCGACATGTAGCGGCGCGGCGGCCCTCCCGCTCCCGTCTAATACTACCGCCCCAGGTACCACAGCTCAGCTGGATGTGATTTCCAGTTCGCATTCGCGTTGCTAGTTTCCAGTTGCTAGTTTCTGTGCGGACGGGGAACTAGAAATTCGGGGACTAGCAACCGGGAACGCGAACCAGAAATAACGAGTTCTCTGCGCGCGTCGGTCCATTCGCCCCTTGGCCGTGCTGGCCGAGGCAGTCAGGATAGCGATCAATTGACTGGTCTCATTGATGAGCGAAGGAAGCGCGTCAGATCTGGCGATTCGTCGTCTTCCCCGCGGATCCCGTGTACTGTCGCTGTACCCCCGGCGACATCTCTCCCTTCTTGATGAACCCTGCGTCATCGAGGATCCATGCCTCGACGGGTTCTTGTCGCGTCATGCTCTCAACGCCACAACGAGTCGCACAGAGTCGAACAGCACAGCGTGTCCCAGGGCGATTCGCCTACGAAGTTGAGCAGTCGTTCGGTTCTTGATCCCACGGCGGCGATCGAGGTGCCCCGGAGTGCGGCACTTCGATCCCCGTCCGTGAGCTTTTGGTCGTTCGAGGGTTAGGGGGTACCCGTGGTCTCCGCGAGACAGGCGCTGAGTTCGTTGGTGAGAGTCCAGCCGCACTCGCCATCATCGGCCTGCACCTCGCACGAGGCGCCATCATAGCAAGCGTATTCGTCGAGCCAGATGCAACCGGTGACGATGTCGGCGTTTTCGCGGGATACGCAGAGCTCGCCCGAACACCCCGCACTCACGCAGACGGGCTCGGAGGGATCGTCGCCGGGGCACTGCGGTTCAGCGGTGGAGCATTCGCCTTCGGCATTGCAGTATTCCACCACGGTGTCACAGGCGCCGCTCTCGTCCGGGACGCAAGTGGAACAGGGAGTACCGCACGCGACGTTCTCGCAGGAATCGGTCGGCGGAACCGTGGAGCCGTTTCGAGCCTCCTCGATGCAGGCGGTGAGCTCATCGGTGAGAGTCCAGCCGCACTCGCCATCATCGGCCTGTACCTCGCACGAGGCGCCCTCGTAGCAAGCGTACTCGTCGAGCCAGGCGCAATCGGACGCGATGTCGGCGTTTTCGCGGGATACGCAGAGCTCTCCGGAACACCCCGCACTCA
>CAYRKE010000394.1:0-5620 GCA_964424695.1 uncultured Polyangiaceae bacterium | reverse complement strand
TCACCTCGATGGGGGCAGCCCAAACCGTTCGAGAATCGCGCTCGCTGATTTAGCTCGGCGCGACTCGGGCTTCCAATTCCCGTGTACCACCAACAACGTCTGCTACTTGGCGCCAAGTCTGAGCGGTTGAGCTCCTCGTCAGGTCGCCAGCGAGTCTTCCCCGAGTCCCTCGTGGTTTTGAGCTAGCCGACTAGTCCGAGCCGCTTCATCTTGTTTCGCAGCGTGCTCGGAGCCAGGCCGAGGAGCTCCGCGGCCCCCCCGGGGCCCTTGATCCGGCCTCCCGTCGCGGCGAGCGCTCGTCGGATGTGCTGGGCGGTGGCGTCGTCGAACGTCGTCGGATGGTTACCCTTCGCGACCGGGCTGCCGAGGGAGACTGCCCGCTGCCGGACTCCCAATGCCGGAAAAGAAAGAGGCCTGCCTTGGCAAAGGATCAAGGCGCGCTCGACCACATTTCGGAGCTCGCGCACGTTGCCTGGCCAATCGTAGTCGAGCAGCTGATCCAGCGCTTCGGAGCTCAGTGTGGGCTGGAAGGGCAGACCCATTTCGCGCGCGTGCTGCTGCATGAAGTGCCGCGTCAGTGTTGGGATATCATCCCGCCGTTCTCGGAGCGGCGGGATGGCGATCGGGAACACGTTGAGCCGATACCAGAGGTCCTCGCGGAACCGACCCGTCCGGACCATCTGAGGTAGATTGCGATGAGTCGCGGCGACGACGCGAACATCGGTGCGGAGGCTCTTGCTCCCCCCGACGCGCTCGAAGAGAGACGTTTGCAGGACTCGCAATAGCTTCACCTGGGCAGCGGGAGATAGCTCCCCAACCTCGTCGAGGAATAGCGTGCCGCCATCGGCGCGCTCGAAGAGCCCGAACCTCGTGGCGCATGCGCCGGTGAAGGCGCCCCGTTCGTGCCCGAAGAGCTCGCTTTCGATCAACGACTCGGGAATGGCTCCGCAGTTGACGCGCAGCATCGGCCCCGCCGATCGCTTGGAGCGACTGTGCAGCGCGTTGGCGATCACCTCCTTGCCACACCCCGTTTCTCCCAGCAGGACAACGGGGCTATCCGTTGGCGCGACGCGGGAGAGCATCTGCATCACCCCCCGAAGTCCGAATTGCTCACCAATGACCACGCTCTCTCCCTGTCGCAAGGCGTCACGGAGGTGGGTGTTGTCCGACTCGAGCTGCGCGCGCAGCTGCTGGACCTGCTCGTATCGGAGCGCGTTGCGTAGGGCAATCGAGAACGGCACCTGGAGCCGCTCGAAGAGACGCTGGTGGAACGCTGTGTAGCGGTCCAGGCCGCGGGCAGCAAGGGAAACGAAGCATATCGTGCGCTCGTCGCGGTAGAGCTGCATGTCGAGCTGGGAGATGTCCGAAGGGACTCCGTAGCGTGTGCGAATCTCCACGAGCGCCGGGGTGTCCGGCGGACGGTTGATGACGGGCCCAATCGGGAGACCCACGTTGCTTACGCCCTGAAGCAGCTGTCGCGGTATATGGATGACGCTGTTCTCCACGAGCAGGCTGTCCCCGAGCTCCGTGTGTGCTGCGATCAGCCGTACGCAGCCAGCAACGTGATCGAGCTCCGCCAAGCTTAGCCCATCTGCCGGAAAGTAGCCTCTCAGCAGGCTCAGGGTACCCTTCAAGGCTGACCGCAGTTCGAGCGTTCCGCACAGGCAGAGCGTTAGCTCTCGGAAGAGCCTGTCGTCACCGGGCTGCTCGGGACCGCTAACCATGGAGCGCCAAGCATAGACACCTCCGAGCTCGGCTGCCACCGGTGCCCCGCGCGCGGGTTCTGGCATCACTGGCAGGCGCGCGTTCGGAGCAGCCTCAGCGAGGGAAGTCGAGAAGTGGGCCAAGGGAGTGCTTGGGAGAGGGGCCGGGTAGGAAACCCCTGCGTGTCGGGGGGAATCTCACGGCGCATGGATCCCGAGGCGGAGCATCTTGTTTCGCAGTGTGCTCGGGTTCAATCCGAGGAGCTCCGCGGCGCCGCCGCGCCCTTTGATCTTCCCGCTCGCGGCCTCGATGGCACGCATGATTGCCGTCCGTTCGGCCTCGCGGAGCGTGCCAAGTCGCGGCTCGCCGCCAGGCTCGCCCACCAGAGAGTGTGTGGCAAGGTCGAGGAACTGGAGTGGCTCGTCTTGGTACAGAATGAGCGCCCGCTCGATGACGTTCCGCAGCTCCCGGACGTTGCCAGGCCACGGGTACGCGAGGAGCTGCTCCAGCGCATTCTCCGCTAACCTCGGATGCTTGGCCAGGTTCATCTCTCGCGCTCTCGACTCCATGAAGTAGGTGACGAGCAGGGGGATGTCATCGGCGCGCTGCCGCAGGGGGGGGATATGGATCGGGTAGACGTTGAGCCGATAGTACAGGTCTTCTCGGAACGTACCTGCGGACACCATACCCTCCAGCTCTCGGTGCGTGGCAGCAATCACCCGAACGTCTGCCAGAAGAGTCGCTGCTCCGCCAATACGCTCGAACTCCCGGGACTGCAGGACCCGTAGCAGCTTCGACTGGGCAGCCATCGGCAACTCGCCCACTTCGTCGAGGAAGACCGTGGAGCCCGCCGCGCGTTCGAACAGCCCTATTCGCGTGGATGAAGCATCGGTGAAGGCGCCGCGCTCGTGACCGAAGAGCTCGCTCTCGATGAGGGACTCCGGAATCGCCCCGCAGTTGATGCTCACCATGGGCCGGTTGCGGCGAGGAGACAGGTCGTGAACGGTGGTGGCGATGACCTCCTTGCCCACCCCCGTCTCGCCCTGCAGCAGTACCGGGCTTTGCGTGGGCGCAACGCGTTCCACCAAATCCATCACATGACGGAGCCCATTCTGAGCGCCGACCACTTCGTTCTGAGCTTGGTGCAACCGGCGGCGCAACGCGAGATTGTCCTCGTGTAGTCGGTCTCGCAGCTCGACCGCCTGCTCGTACCGCAAGGCGTTGATGAGCGCGATGTTAAAGGGTACGCGGAGCAGATCCAGCACCCGAGCGTGCTCTGGGGTGTACTGGTCGTTGCCGTTTGCGAAGACCCCCAGACTTCCCGAGTAGCCATCGAAGTCGTCGAGTCGGATGGAGAGCACCGACAGGGTCGTCGGTAGCCCAACGCGCTGGAACAGTTGGCGGATATGAGGAGTCTCGGCGGGGCGATTGAGGATCGCGGGCAATCGTGCACCGTGCCATGCTGACCCATCCACCTTGATCAGGGCGTCACTCGTGAATCTTTCATCTTTCTCGAGGTTCGCGGCATTGGTGGCATACGCCACTGGGCGAATGTAGTCGGTTGCACAATCGCGGACGATCAGGAATAGCGCGTCGGCGGGGATCCTCTGCGCGAGCTTGGGTAGAGCGTGAGCCAGGGCCTCATCGAGGCTCAATGTTCCGCACACGTGCTCAGTGATCTCCCGGAACAGCTCGTCATCGGACGGGGAAGATGTGGGGTCAGGGGGCATCGTGATGGGGGATTGGAGGGAGTGCGCCCGGCGCTCATTTGGTCCCGCTTCGGTCCGTATGCGGCCCGCACTCAGCAGAGGCAAAGGGAATATGCAGCATTTCGAGTGGCTGCGCAATGGCATGCAAATTGCTAAAGGTCCAGCTTGAGCACAGTGATCCAGCCAACCTGCTGAGCCCCCCGGCACCGAATAGGGACACGTTAGGCACCCATCCCGCCTCCACTGCTTGGGCCGGATCACTGTGTCTCACCATCCCGCCGCGCCAGGCTCGTATGGGTGTCTGCGATATCTGACGGCTCCAGGCGTGTTGCGAGCTCGGAGCGTCCGCTCTCTGGCGCTCACTCCAGGATTCGTTCGTGTCACGCCACCGACGAGCAAGCATGACTCTCGGCCCAACCCCCAACCGAAGGAGCGGTGCGCTCACGATGACTCCCGCCATGGCCTTCACGGAGGCGAGCCTCCTCTTGATTCTCAGCGCTTGCGGCGCGCTCGAGCCACGGTGTTCGCAGCCTGACGTCGTTGAAGGCGAAGCTGACCTTCGGGTGCTCACCTACAACATTGGCAATGGCTCGAAGTCCGGGCCATATGCACTACGCATCGGCGACCAAGCTTACGAGGATCACGTGGGGGAGCGCATACGTACGCTCGAGCCCGACATCGTCTTCTTGCAGGAGGTGCTTCCGCCGACGCGCTGTGAGACGTTCGACGAACTCGATTCCGAGCGCGTCTGCTATCGCGCGGGCCAGCGCGTCGCACCCGCGAAACGGTTGCTCGGAGACGAGTATACCGTCGTCTGTGACGCGAACCGTCATGTCGAGTGTATGGGAGTGAAAGCCTCCTTTGGAGCGATTCGCGGAGTGCCGTTGCGCGGATTTGGTCTCGACAAGGCGGAGACGGCTGGCCTTCCCGGGCGCCCATGCGACTACCTTGCAGGAGATTGCGACGGAGAGAGTACGGACTGTGACTCCGAGTCAAGCGTGTCGAGCGTCGTCGTCGACACTCGTGCGGGCGCGCTACGTCTCATCCACGCTCACCCAACTGCCATCGGCGAGATTTGCCTCAACCGACAGCTCGAGCAGGCCTTCGCGATGGTGGACGACCTACCTACGGTCCTTGCGGGCGACTGGAACTTCGATCCCTCGCGGCTGGTCGACGTGGCCGCAACCGCCCTTTGGGCGGACTGGGTTGGGGAGAACCGGCGTTTCCGCAATCACTCGGAGTATGGGGAAGACTGCCGACTCGATCGCACGAGCGTCGGACAAGACGCCTCCCTCGATCGCGTTGTCACCGATTTCGCGCGGGGGGGGTGTTATGTCTGGGCCGAGCCGCGCCTGGACGACGAGTTCGAGCTCTCCAAACTGACTCTGGCGCGGATCGATCACTACGCGGTCGACTGCAACCTCAAGAGCGAAATCCATTGAAGAAGCGCCCTGCCTTCCTCGCAGTTCTGTACCTGCTGTGCCATGTCACGCAGGGCTTCGCCGCTGAGTCCGGAGAGCCGTCGCCCTCCTCCCATGGCGACCCGTCTGGGTTCGATTGGGACGTCGAGGCTCACTATGGAGCCGCGTCAGTCTTTGGTCGCGGTTCCGACGCCGTCGGCATTGGTCGGGCCACGAGCTTGTTCGGCGGGCCAAGGATACGCGCCCACTTCGGTCTGTATGCGATGTCGCTTCTGTGTGATTTTCCGTTGCGCGCAGAGGAATCGGTAGACCAGCGGGGCGAGTTCGTGGCGTTGGCGCTCGCACCCAGGTTCTTTCCATTGGGCAAGTCTCGGCGTTTCGAGCCCAGCATTGGCACGATCGTGGGTCTTTCGTATCTCAGCGGAGACATCGAGGGCTCGGTCGCAGACGTCGTCTACGAGTCGAGGGCGGCGGTTGCGGGCGTCGCGCTTGGGGGTCTGTGGACGATCGGGGGCCCGTTCTCGATCGGCGCAAGTGCCACGTTCCTCCAGTTGTTCATTGATGACGCGTGTGTTCGCTTCGATGACGCAACGACCGCTTGTGATGCTCAGGGGGGGCTGAGTCCCCGTCTCATCACACTCCAGGTCTCGTTCAGGGCCACGCTGTGAATTTCTCAGACGGAGTCACTCGGACCGCCGCTCGCGGAACCCCGATACCACGTCCGCCGATCCCCAATAGATTCGGCGCGCGCCGCAGGATTCGAACCTGCGACCACCGGATTCGAAG
>CAYRKE010000393.1:0-5668 GCA_964424695.1 uncultured Polyangiaceae bacterium | reverse complement strand
ACAAGGCGTTCGTGCACATGGTCAGCGCGTGGGCAACCCACAACGAGGTGGTACTGGGACAGCTGAAGACGGAGGACGAGTCGAACGAGATTACAGCCGTTCCGAAGCTCCTGAAGCTACTTCACCTCAGAAGCGCGACAGTCACCATCGACGCGATGGGATGCCAGAAGGAAACCGCCAAGTCGCGATCCTTCCGGGTGACGGCAGCAAGGAGCGGCAGTGAGCGCTCGATGCCGCCAACGCAACCGACGCAGCAGCAGTGGCCAATCTCAGATCCTGGTGTTGCAGCCGCCGCCGCTGGTGCCGCCGCGAGATTGGGATGCGATTGCCCTGTCCATCCAGCCCGTTGCCCGCTTCCCGTATCCCGTATCGCCTCACATCGCCCCCCGGGGATCGCCCAATACGACACGCGGTACCGCCGGCCTTCCTTTCCCAACCTGGCGACCGATCGCAGGCCCCCTCGCACCCCATGCGATGTCCTCTGCTCTCCGCCCCGTTTTCCACGATCCCTACCATCGAGAATGCGACGCAGGGTGTTGCTACGTTCTGCAACGTAACAGCAAAGAACTCCCCTGGCAGTGGCTCGAGGAAACCAGCCGCACACTTGTCTCCGACACAGCGGTATTGTGGTGTGTCCACACCTCTCCTGAGAGCCTGGCGCGGACGTAGGCAAGTCCGGACGCCGAGTTGATGGCGAATTTAATGTTAAGATTCTGTGTGTGATTACGTCGCCGTCGAACGCCTCAGAATCGATATTTTGGAGGAACGAAGCAGTACCGCGCGGCTCCTTATCGACCTAGACTACGCGCATGATTCAATCGATATGTTCAGGGGAGAGATCAGTGCCAAGCAACACCGCTCAACGATCAAGCACCGCAACACGAGTGCTTCGATGGTCGGCGTTCATAGCGACGGTGTTTTCTGCGGGCGCCTGCGGCGACGATACCAAGAAGTGTGATTGCGAGACCGCCGGAGCGAACTCATCGTGCAACGGCGGAAGCGCCGGAACATCCGATGAGGAGAGCACGGGTGGAACGAGGCGTTCGCTACAAGGCACAGGTGGGGCGAGGCGCGACGCTGCGGGTGCTGGGGGCGCAGGAGAGCCAGTCTCTGGTGCTGCCGGAAGTGACGCGAGCGGGTCATCCGGCATGGATGACGCAACAGGAGGCACTCAACAGAACTCGAGCGGGGGCAGCCAAAACGCGACGGGCGGTCGTCAAAACGCGACGGGGGGTACACAGAGTTCGACCGGAGGAACGCAGAGCTCGAGCGGTGGCCGGCAGGATAGTACGGGCGGAGTCCAGAACGCGACCGGAGGAACCCAGAACCCGACTGGGGGTCACGAGAACGGGACCGGCGGCTCGCAGGACGGGGTTGGCGGCAGCCTGGGTGGAACTGGTGGAACGTCGGACGGGTCCGGTGGCAGTCTGGGTGGGACTGGCGGAGGCACGTCGGATGGGTCCGGCGGCACCCCAAACGTTGGCGCAGAGTGCACCCGCTTCTACGATGACTCAACGGCGCTCGAGGACATCCAGGATGCGATTAACAGCGCAGCCGGAGGCGACGTGATCTGTCTGGCACGTGGCGCAAGTTGGGGCGGACGTCTTCAACTCACCAATACGGCGCCGACTGGCGAGAGTCGGGTCGTGCTTTGCGCGAGTGCGGGCGGCGAGAACTGCACGAGTGGCGGCGCCGCGAACCCTCGCATTTCCGGTCCTAGCGGTGGGGTAGCTTTCAGTGAGGACGCCGACGGGTTCATCATCAGGAACATCGATTTCGCATGCGAGTCAGGCTGTCGTGCCACAGGGGCTGTAGGCGTCGACTTCGGGGGCACGAGCCATGTTCGCATCGAGGGAGGTCTTATAAGCGGTTGGGAGCAAGGGCTCATCTGCAACTCCTGGACAACTTCAGCCCCGTGTGATGATATCGAAATTGGCGTTCCAGATAACATCACCGAACTCGCTAACAATGACAACGGTTTCTATGGGTGGCTATCAAACTCCTATGTGCGAATCGACGCGCATGACAACGGCGCAACAGCACTCGAGCACCATTTCTATCTTTCGAGTGGCAGCCACGAGATCCCAAGCACAAACGTTGTATTTGAGTACGGAACCTATACGCGGGCGTCTGTGAATTCTGAGGGATTGTCTCTCGGCACCTTCCTCAATATTAGTGGACAGAATCGCAACCTCGTTATTCGAAACAACGTCTTCAGGGAGCCCGCATGCTTGACGTTCCTTATCGACATAGCCACGGCAGGAGAGGATCCAGAGGAATTCTGTGATGGCATAGAGATCTATGGAAACTACTTCGAAAGCAACTGCCCGCGAAATCTCTCGCTTCTAGCCACCCAGCACGCTCGAGTGTATAACAACGTGTTCGTTGTAGGTGGAACGATCATGACTGCCGAAGATGAAGAGTGGCCGGCAGGTGACAACTGGTTCTTCAACAACACGGTATACTGGCCCGGGTCGACTGAGACGGGCTTCAGCTTCCACGGTGATGACAACCGCTTCTTCAATAATGTTATTCACTATGCCCAGGCGCAGGCTAGTCTCTTTGCGGGTGGTAGTGCGGCCTGCGATCGCTTTGGTGGCGCGTCCGCGCCGGGGTATCACAACAACTTCTTCTATACAACCAACAGCAATCCCGGGTTCCCCTCGTGCGGCGTGGACAACTCGACCGATTATGACACTCTGCCAGGCTTTGTTGATGCAGAGGGCCGTGACTTCCACATCTCGGCCTCGTCGGCGGTTGCTGGTTTTGGAGACAGTGCAGATGCTCCGGCGGTGGACTTCGATGGGAATCCTCGAGCGAATCCCCCCTCAGCTGGAGCCTATGATGTAGAGTGAGGCTCGTTACGCGGTGGGCTGCCACGGTGACTCCTGTGATCCGGCTCGCTAGTACTTGCGGATCACGTGGGAACTTGGTTCGTGTCGCCCTCTCGGGCTTAAACAATCTCACCAGAACCAAGCCGTCGTGGCAGTTCCAGCGCCACCGGCTGCTGCGAAACCAGCATGTGCGCTGGCGGCTGCGGCAGCCGCGGCCTCCGCGCTCTGGAGTTCCGCGTAATCGAGAGTGATGAGCTGGATCAGACAGCTCGGCAACGCGACCGCTGCGCTCGAATTGTCGAGCCCGGCCGGAGCGCAGGGCGTGCACCCTACCCGAAGATCGTTCGTTTCAAACCCTTGCCCAGGAAACGTTCGGTCGCCCACATTGCGAAGAGTGGTCCGGCGACTCCCGCAAACCAGTATGCGAATACCAGTGCAGGGTTGGCCATCCAAGCGGGAGGCTCCGAACGGGATCTGTCAGTCAGCCCAAGCAGCCGTTCTCCGTGCCAGAAAGCCATGTACAAAATCTGCTGACAGAAATCGAAAAGCAACAGTATGCCCATCGACTTCAGTCCGATCTGCTCGAGTCGACGATTCCAATCTGACACTGTGGGCTTCAATGGTGCGAGTAGCAGCCAGGCGGTCCCCAATATGGCGTAGATACGTACGGTGATCCGGTCGGTGTTGCCGAGATGCGCGTCTCGAACGTGGAGCAGGTTCCACCAGTATGCTGATTCAACGAGACCCGCCCCCAGAAACAACAGTGTCGCAATCCCAATCGCAGTGCGATGCCTCCCAAGTGCGCGGATGACAACATCCGTGTGTTTCGCAAGCAGTATTCCAGCCAGGAAGCCACTCGTCTCAATGACAATACGGTTGGGGATGCTGTATCCAGTGTAGAACGCGGTCTCTCGTATCAGTTCCACCAGGAGAATGGCACCGAGCATCGACTTGGGGCTGGCGGCAGCCCACCGCGTCAACCACGGGCACACGGCCAACACACATACCATGACCGTGAGAAACCAATACGCGGGAAACGGGCCGAGACACTCGTTGAAGTGCTTCAGTACCGCGAGCGGGCTGAGTCTGTCGTAGATGACGCCCGTGACTAGATATCCGACGACGGTCCATCCAAGGTACCTCCAGCCAAGTGACCGAAGCGCCGACCTAACTGACGGCCATGTGCCATTGAACTTCGCCATGAAGTATCCCGACGCCACCATGAATGCGGTTACGGAGAACCACGGGAACGTCGTCGAGAACAGAAGCGCGAGAACTTCTGGAGTACTCAGTGGGGTTGACGCGAAGGAGGGACCGAGGCGAACCGAGCTGATGCACAGCGCGGAATGGCTGAACACAACGAGTAGTATTGCCAGCCCGCGTACAGGTCCTAGGTTCTTTGCTATCCCGATTCTGGGTTCATCCGCCATGGCGGACCCCATTACCACACGGGGCCTATTGGGGTTAGGGCTTCGTTATCTGGTGTAACCTGCGCGATGGGCCTTGCTCGTGTGAGGGAGTCAAGGAAGACGGACGGGCGTCACGATAGGCGGTATTGCCAGTCAACACCACAGAACCCACCGCGCTCAGGAGCCAAGTGTATCGACCCGTTCAAGGGATGCTCACAAGTGGACCACAGTGTGCGCAGCGGGCGCGACTGACGCAAGAACGCACACTTCCCGCTCGTGGGACTTCCGCGATTAGGGAAGCAGAGCGAGATGCTCTGTCACTCCCGGTGTGACGCGACCCGGAGCCCGAATCTGCGGAATGATAGCGCAGATCCGCGGCCGACCATGTCGGCCGTCGATTCGAGTCTGGCCACGGAGTGATGGAGCCCCAGGAACCCTCGGTGCGTCTGGATGCGGCTGATTCGCCAGAACGCCTTGCGAATCGCCAGTGTGTGAAAGGCTTCGTCGCAACGAATGCGCCTTCGGAGGGCAGACCGGTGCGCAGAGCTCGGCGTACCGCAAGCGGGATGCCCACCATGGCTCGCTGTCAGGCACCTCCGGTTTCGCAACGCCGCTTGCGAATTGTGGCGGAGCTCCTATGTGGTCCCACATTGGTTACCGCTGGCGCAGGCTGTACAGGGTTCGCGGAGGCTGAGGCGGTATTGGTTGCCCCCCCCGGCTTGGTTGGGCACTGCGGGTGCCGACCACGGGCTGCGAGGAGCGACTCCGCACCCTCTGTGTGTCTGGCGCCCTGGACAACCGGCCTGGCCGATAGCAAAGACGTTACCCTTGCGTGGGGAGTTGGCTGGTAGCTAAATGGAGAGCTTCGGGGTTCAGTGAATATGGATGTGGTGACAGTCCTTGGTGTCGAGATTCATCCGCTAACGATGAGCGAAGCAACAACGCACATTTTGCGCTGGTCGCACGCGCCTGAGTCGGATTGCTGCCGTGTGGTCGTAACACCCAACGTTAGTCATGTCGTGATGCTGCAGTCCAACGAGGACTTCCAGGCGGCGTATCGCTTGGCGGACTTGGTTCTTGCGGACGGCCAGCCGCTGGTTCTTGCGTCCCGCTTGAGGGGCCGTCCCCTGCCCGAGCGAATCGCAGGGAGTGACTTGGCGCCAATGTTGTTCGCCGCGGCTCGAGAGCCGCTGACGGTGTACCTGCTCGGGGCTGCCGAAGGCGTTGCTGAGCGCGCCAAGGTGCGTATTGAGCAAGAGCATCCGTTGGTTCGGGTGGTCGGCACCTATAGCCCGCCCTTCGGATTCGAGAATGATGAGTCGCAGAATGACGCGATTCTGAGGCGGATTGCCGCGGTGACCCCGGATGTCCTTGTTCTTGGTTTGGGCGCTCCCAAGCAGGAGCTTTGGGCCAGCCGTCACAAGT
>CAYRKE010000392.1:0-5679 GCA_964424695.1 uncultured Polyangiaceae bacterium | reverse complement strand
GTCGTTGGTCTCGAGCTTCTGGAGGCCGTGCGTCCCGTGCTTCTGGTACGTTTCTTGAGGCCGTTCGCCAGCTATCTGGCGACTCGGTCGATTGAGCTCGATGACGTCGAGTTCGACGCGAAGTGGTTCGAGGCGCTGCACCACACCTTGAACGCGGTCGATCCGGAGATGCCGGGCGAGCTCCAGCAGGCCCTGATCGACATTGCCGATCTGACCTCGGAGGGAGCGCACGAGCAGGTGCTCGCATTGGCGCACCAGCAGCAGCTGAACCTCTTCACGGTCAACGCTCGCACGACGCCCGAAGAGCTCGCATTCGCCGTCTATCTGGACCATCGTGAGGTGTTCCAGGTGGCTCACGCGCAGACGCGGTCGAGCGGAGTGCGCCGGTTCGTCGAATTCGTCGGGAAGGATGCCTCTCCGCCCAGAGCAAACCCATCGGGAGGACGGCGGACGCTCTTGGCGCGACGGCTTGGTGATTGGTTTGGTGAACGGAACCGAACGGCCTTCTGTGATGTGCGCGTGGTCGAGACGGCCGAGGAGATCCGCTTTCTCATCATCCACGGGCGTCCGCCTCGGAGCCAAGGTGTCATCGACGGCGAGGAGCGCCGTAGTCGCGTGCGCTATGTGCCCGAGAAGCACGACCTGCTCGTCTTCGATCGCCGGAGCGGGCGGCTGGCGGTGCATGCGCAGTTCGCCCGCGAACAAGACTTCTACCGACGAGCGCTCGGCGGCGTGTTCTGGGACGACGAAGAGCACTTCAGGATGACGCCCCTCTACACTGGCGAGCCTCTGCGAGAACTCGGCAGTGCCGCTGTGGAGCCCCACGGAGTGCCGGGAGTTCAGGACGTGGCGCTTCGGGAGCTGATCATCGTCAGTCGGGCGCTGATTGGGGAAGCCTTCTGCTGGAAGGGACCAAACGTCGCGAAGAGTCTCGACGACGGCCTCGGTCGCTTCGTGCGCCGGCACGGCGTGGTCACGGCTTTCAGGCTCGACTTGGGCCTCGCCGGACGGCGTCGCCCCGTGCGGCTGGATGTGCGAGTGCCCAACCACCTCTCGTTCGATCGGCGCGTCGACACCGACGTGGTCCGTGAGTATCTGCTCGAGGCCGGCTTCATGCAGGTGCCGCAGAGGCCGGCGGCGGCCGAATGAGCCCGCTTGGGGCATTGTTGAGACTCCTGGAGTCTCCCTCGCCGCCTCGACTCCCTGTCCGGCTCTGGGTCGAACAACTCGGGGCCGATGGCGTGGGTCGCTTCTGTCGGGGAGGGATCCTGGTCGAGCGCGGTCGGGCTGCATACTGGCCATGCGGTGGTGGCGGCGCCTGCGCAAGGCGCATCGTGGAGAATCCACTCAGCGAGACGCATCCGCTGATCGCCGTATGCGAGAGCGAGGACGGATACTACTGCGATTCGATACCGCTCACCGAGGCCGAGGCGAAGGAACTTGCCTTGTCGCTCGACGAGGTGATCCGGCAACTGCGGAGGGCAATGGGCATTGTTGGCATGGTCGACGGCGGAGAGGCTGACTTTCCAGAAGCGCGCGGCATTGGGCAGCTCGCCGGGCGCCGGGTGCTGCTGGCTCTTCAGCCAGGGCTACCGGGCTTCGAGGCGTGGCTTGGCTCGCTCAAGGCAGCAGTGGTGCTGATCCCAACGGGTCGCTCGCTGTCGCTGGGCCTCCGACAGCGGTTCGGGGCTGGAAGCGCCGTGGAGATCCGAGTCATTGACGAAATCGTCGAACTGAGCGGGCATCAATGGGTCCTGGCGACCACGGCAGCACCGGAAGCCGTTCTTGATGGGACGCGGCCCTTGAGGCCAGTAGAGCCTGCCGTCTGCGTTGCCGTTGACCAGGACGGGCGACGTGAGTTGAACCCTGCCGAATACGGAGCGATCATCGCAGAGTGCTCGTCGCTCGACCTTTTCGTGGACACGACCTTTGCAGGGGAAGCTGGGAAATGCCGGGGCAGCCGCCGACTGCCCGACGGTAGAGCCGAGCCCGTGGCGCTCACGAAGCACGAGGCGGCGGTGATCGTCGAACTCGTGACCACAAAGCGGGCGCTGCGCGCAGGCGACTTCCAGACCACGACGGTCAACGCCGTCGAGCGATCGGTCGAACGTGCCCGGAAGAAGCTCGACGTGAGGCTCGGACGCTACGAATGGCGGGCCATCCACACGTTACCTGGGCCAACTCCCGAAGCGAAGCGGTGGCAGTTCAAGCCGACTGAGGTCCTTCGCTGGTGCGTCATCCAGCCTCTGGAACATCGGTAGGGCGCGTTCGTGGGTTGGATCGGGTGGGGTAGGGCCTCGCTCGGTTGTCGCTCGCTTCGCCCTCCCTTGTCGCTCGCGATCGGGAAACTGGACTTCGTCGCCGGCGGCTGAAGCCCGGCGGGGAGTTGAGCAATGGACCAGCCAATCGAGAAGGAATGGCGCTGCCGCCAGTGCGGAACCCTCCTTGGAGTGGAGCGTGGCGGGCGCATGCATCTGAAGTACAAGACCGCGCAATTCGTGGTCAGCGGCTCCGTGATGGCGGTGTGCCGGCGCTGTTCGGAGATCAACGAGATGGTGGTGGGGCACAACGCGAGCGCATCCGACACAGAGGGTCTGGCGCGGAGTGTTGCCTGAGCCCCTTGGGGCACAGCTGACCCAGACTAGCGAGCGCGTCTGAGGCCCGAGAGGCCGGCAAGCGTGACCCGGATGGCTCCCTGTGAGCCTCCGCCCGCGACGTGCCCCGCCCGCAAGCGGAGAGACTCATGGGGCTTCGACGACTCTGTCCCGCACTGCGGGACCACGCATTCTCGCACAGACACTGCAGCCACTTCCGAGCGGCATGCCATCGTGAGCCGGCCCTCGACGCACACCGAAGTGTTGGAGCCGTGCTCGAGGCGCTCGACGCTCGGGATGCAGACGGCGCTCCTGATCGCGAGTCACTGGTGCGCGCGCTCCTGCGGGAGCAACAGCGGACCGGCGAGAGCTACTGGGTAACGGTGCTCGTGGTTGCGTTCGCGCCGATGCTCCGGGCGCTGCGCTCAAAAATTCAAGGCGATGCCTTGTCTCCCGAAGACCTGGACCAGCTGGTGCTCGAGGGGTTTCTGCGGGCAGTCGCTCGCCGGCCGCTAGACGCGCCCAGGGCAGTCGTGCAGCTTCGTTGGGACACGCAGCGGTTCGTGTTTCGGTCGCTCCAGGCCGAGCAACGACGCATCGTGAATCAGAGGATGCTCGAGCAGCGTGCTCGCAGTGATGACGCCTTCGAGCTCTACGCCTGGAAGCCGCAGCCCATGTCGATCGAGGACGACGAACGTGCCGAACTCGAGGCCCTGCTACGACACACGGTCGCAGGCGACGTGTCTACGGCCAAGCTCGATGTGGTCGTTGCTACTCGACTCAGGGGCGCGGGACTCCGCGAGCTCGCCTTGGAGCGCCTACCAGGCGCTGGTCCAGAGGAGCTCGAGGTCGAGTATGAGCGCCTCAAGCGGGAACGCCTCCGCACACTGCGCCGCCTGAAAACCCTGCTCGCACTGAGGCTGTTCCCGCCGGACGAGGAGTTGGCCCCTGACTCGTCGAGCCTTCGAGTGGCGAGCTGACCGCGTGGGGCGGGCCGCCGCCGGGCCCCGGGATTCGGCGGAGCGTTTGGGTCGGAGCGGCAACGCGACGGCACCGGTTCACCACCAGACAACCAAGAACGGACGAGATCCGGAAACACGACAAGTAGGAAGAAAGGTCAAGGAACGATGAGAAACGCATGGGAATCGGCAAAGGGACTGGCAGACAAGCACGCGAACTCGGGCGGCGTTTTCGTTCGGCTTGCGTCGAACGGCGACAAGGTGACCGGCGTCTTCTGCGGCGAACCCTACGCCCGGGAGGTCATCTGGACCGGCGAGCGCTACGAACCCTACGACGCGACGAGCTCCGCTCAACAGAGCGAGGGAAAGCGGCCGAGCCTGCGGGTGGCTCTCAACTTCTACGTCGTCGCCGACGGGACGATGAAGATCATCGAGGGCGGGACCCAGTGGTTCAAGGACGTGCTCAAGGTGCGGGACAAGTACGGCCTCGACAAGTGGAGCTTCGAGATCGAACGCCACGGTGATGCAGGCGATCCCAAGACCAAGTACACCATCCTGCCCGAGGAGAAGATCGACGCTAGCCTCCGCTCCACGCTTGCCGATGTCCGCCTGCATGACCTCGAGGCGGTGCTGGACGGCGGAGGCGACGCCGCTGAAGCGGAACCGGGCCGTGATGACGAGCCGATCGACATGGCAGTGGCGGCCGACTTCATCGGTCGGATGAGGGCGCTGCCGCGCTCGGATGTCGACGAGCTGCTGCGCGAACTCGGTGTGCAGCGTGTGCGGGATCTCAAGGCTTCCGACACCAGTCGCGCCCGAGCCCTGCTGGCGCGATACGAACAGGGCAGCGCCGAGGTCGAGTCCGTCGGGATTGATCCTTTTGCATGAGCCCAAGAATCCGCTCCCTGAGGCCCAAGAGGTCCGCACCGGCGGCGTCTCCGCTCGATCGCAGCGCCCAGAGGTCCGAGAGGTCCGAGAGGTCCGCGCCCGCGGCGTACTCGCCCAAAGGCAGCCATCGCTCCGCGGTGCCCGCCTCCGCGAAGCGCCCCTTCGTCTCCAACGGCGTCGAGCGGATGGCCACTACCGAGAGCCTGGAACCTGCCCGTGACGCTCGAGAGGTCTTCGTCGCACTTCTCGCTGAAGCGCTCCTCGAAGTCGCGCTCTCGGCTTGCGTGGAGGCGGAAACAGAGCCTGTGTGTTCGACGCGCCAAGCGGCGCGACCCGCGAACTGACCAAGGCCGGAGACAGGAGGCCGCACGCTGGAGTGTTCCGGCGTCTGCTTCCGGTCTCAAGCCTCCTGCATCCAGTCCATCCCCCCCGAAGGAGCCCCTATGCCCGCTGTCCTGAAGGAAGCAACGACCTTGTTCGACCTCACTGATGATCTCCCAGAAGTGAAGGCTCTCGAGAACATGACCGTCGGAGAGCTCATCGCTCGTTACGCCGAGGTCTTTGGTGAGCCCAGTCGCTCGAGGAACCGTCAACACTTGGTGCGCAGCATCGCCTGGCGGATCCAGGAGCTCGCGTTGGGCGGGCTCTCGTCGGAGACCCTGGCGAAGATCGCGACGCTCGGCTCCGAGGCGCCGCGGCCCTGGCGACGGCGGCTTCTCGATGCCGGGCCACGACAGCTGCATGCACCGCAGAGGAAGTCCGAGCCGCCACGGTCGCCTCCCAAGCCGCGCGATCCTCGGCTGCCGCCCGTGTGTACCGTGCTCCGCCGAGTCTACCGGGGGGAGACGCACGAGGTGGTCGTTCGGGATAGCGATTTCGAGTACCGCGGGAAGGCCTACGCTTCGCTCTCCGCGATCGCACGCGTGATCACCGGCACCAACTGGAACGGATTCACGTTCTTCAGGCCAGAGGCTGGAGGCTCTAGGCTGGAGGAGGACATTCGGTGATCAGCGTCGAAGTGAACGGAGGAGGCCAGCCAGAACCTTGGCAGTCTCGACAGCCTGCTGTTCCAGCTCGGCAGCGTCGGCTTCAGAGAGATATCCGAGCCGGCGGGCTAGGGATAGCTGGTACTCGAGCTCTCTACTTGCCCCGTAGGCGATGTCCAGAAAGCGCAAGTAGTCCGCCTCGCTGTTGCGGGCACATCCTTCCACGATGTTCGAAGCGATGGACACGGCCCC
>CAYRKE010000391.1:0-5875 GCA_964424695.1 uncultured Polyangiaceae bacterium | reverse complement strand
AGTGCTACGCGGACTCCATGCGCAAGCGTGAGGTGAGCTGCGGTTGGTCCAGGAGGTACAGCGAATCCAGGAAATTGCCGAAGAAGCTTCCGGGGCCCGCCGAACGCTCTGCCGCCAGCTCGCCGGCCACCCCCATGATGGCCATGGCATGCGCGGCGGCCAGCAAGGGTGAACCGTTCACTGCGGCGACAGCTCCCGTGACCGCAGTCGCGGTACAGCCGGTCCCCGTCACTCTTGACATCAGCGGATGGCCATTGCGCACTCTGATTACCTGGGTGCCGTCCGTGACGATGTCGACGGCTCCGCTCACCGAGACGGTGCACTGCCACTCTCGGGAGACGGCCATGGCTTCTCGCAGAACTTCCTCTGGTACCTCGCGACTCTCCACACCCTTGGGGCCAGGACCCGTACCCACGAGGGAGCGGATTTCTGAAGCGTTTCCCCTGACGATCGTGGGTCGGATCTCCTCGAGCAGCATGCGGGCGGTCGACGTTCTGAGCTTGGTGGCTCCGCTTCCGACTGGATCGAGCACGATGGGGATCCCTCGCCGGCTCGCCGCGCGTCCCGCGCTTACCATTGCCTCCACCCATGGCGGGCTCAGCGTTCCGATGTTGATGACCAAGGCCCCCGCGAGGCCCACCATCTCCTCCACCTCGTCCGCAGCGTGCGCCATGACCGGCGAGGCTCCCAGGGCGAGCAAGGCGTTGGCCGTCGGGGTCATGACCACATAGTTGGTGATGTTGTGTACCAGCGGAGACCCTGCACGGATCTTCTCAAGATCCTCGGAGATCGCCGTGGAGAACGCCTTGTTGGTGTCAGAACCCATCCGTACTTCCTCACGTGTTGGGGCACTCGAGGCCCGCGCAGGTATCGATGAACTGGCTTCAGCCGCGCGAATCATTGGCATTTCGGGCTGCTGCTGGCAAGCGCGAGGCGCGGAGGATGGGGGATCTGGAGTGACGGACGGTTCGATGGCAAGCGCACGGGATGGCGGTGCCCCACCGGTGAGCAGAGCATCGGTGCGTGGACGGGATTCGGCTCGCCGCGAGGGCACGTGTCCCGTGGGCATGGCTCACGGAGCTCCACGAGGCTCGCCAGGGTCGCGCCAAGACCCCATCCCGTTCGAGCCCGTCGGTTAGCCCTCACGATTCCTTGCGTACCAGTGGCTGCGGGTGAAGCAGATGTCTGGGCTGAGAGTGCCATGAGAATTACCAGTGCGGGTGCGCGGGGTTTCGAGCTAACGGAGGCCAGGAATCGCCCCATCGAGACGCTTCCCTCGGGTCATCGTGCGCGCAAGGGCAATCCTAGTGGCCGTTCGGGGGGCCTGATGGGTGGAACAACGCATTTCCCCGCGATATTCTGGGCATGCGGTTGCCGACGTTGTGCCGGCCGCATTAGGATGCGTTGTGGGACCGTCTTTCCGTTGTACTGGACGTGGGTTGGAGGTCAGGGGCGATGGTACCGTTTGAAGACCCAGGGCGATTGCGCGAGCCTCCCGAGGCGACTGCCATCGCTGCCAATATACCCGGTGTTGTCTTCCGATTCTTCGCGCGGTCAGACGGAAAGAGGGGCCTGTTGTTCGTCGGTGAACGCTGCCAACAGCTGGTCGGCATCCCCGCTGCGCCACTCGAGACACTCTTCGAGCGCTTCCTTGGCCATGTGAAGCCCGAGCAGCGGGCTCCTTTCCTTGCCTCCATCGATGTCGCAGTTCGCGACAGAAGTCCCTGGTCCTTTGAGGCGGCGCTGCTCTTTGCGAACAGCGAAGAACGGTGGTTTCACGCAGGAGCGCAGCCAGTGGCCGTGGGAGAGGAGACCGTCTTTGATGGGGTCCTCCTCGACATCACCGAACAGATGCGAGCTGTGGAGGCGCTACGTCGGAGCGAAGCGAACCTCCAGGCGATCATGGCCAACACCACTGACATCATCGCTTCCTACGACCGCGAGCGGAGACTGGTGGCCTACAACCAAGCTTGTAGCAACGTCTTCCGGGAACTCTTCGGCGTCGACATACACCCGGGCTTTCGCATCATCGATGCCCTTCCCGAAACGATGCGGGAATTCTGGAACGAGCACTACGCGCGCGTCCTGGTGGGTGAGTCGTTCTCGAACGAGTTCGAACTGCTGTCTGCGGACGGGGTGCGGCGGGTGTTCGAGTCTTCGTACCATCCCATGCGCCACGGCGGGGAGATCGTTGGATTCATAACCAGCGCACGTGACATTACCCAACGCAAACGGATGGAGGAGGCGTTGCGAGAGAGCGAACGCCAGTTCCAGACCATGTTCGAGCTTGCGCCCTATGCGTGCACGGTCAGTGACACCGAGAGACGATATCTCAAGGTCAATCAGGCGTTCTGTAAAGAGATGGAGCTGACCCCAGAGGCGGCAATTGGACGTACCCCGAGTGAGCTGGGTATCGCGATCGAGGACAGCTTTCCCCTCGGAGCTAGCTCCGAGTTGGAGCGTTCCGGGCCGACTGAGTATCTGGAGGCCAACGCCTTGGTCAGCGGGAGAGCGCTCAACCTCATCTGTTCGAGTCGGAGAATCGTATTTGCAGGGGAGCCGGCCTACCTCTCGATTGCCGTGGACGTCTCCAACATGAAGAGGGCCGAGCGTGCTCTTCGCGATAGCGAGGAGCGCTTCCGCCGCCTTCTGCAGAACTCGAACGATGTCATTGCGATCGTCGAGGAAGGTGGCACGTTCGTTGTCATCAACGGAGCTCTCTCGCCCGTTTTGGGGTACGAGCTGGAGGATCTGTTGGGGGCCAACGGATTCGATCTCGTCCACGCCGATGATTTGGATCGCGTTAGGGGTGTCTTTGCGAAGCTGCAGGAAGCGCCCGGCGTCGCACAGCAACTGCAGTTTCGGAGCAGGCACAAGAATGGGACTTGGATCTGGCTGGAAGCGGTCGCGAGCAGTCTTCTTGACGATCTACCCGCGAAGCGAATCGTATTGAACGTTCGCGATATCTCGGCCAGAAGGAAGGCGGAAGAGGAGCACGCCAGATTGCAGGCGCAATTGACTCAGGCGCAGAAGATGGAATCGGTGGGACGGTTGGCGGGCGGCGTGGCCCATGACTTCAACAACATGCTCGGAGCCATCCTGGGTCACGCCGAACTGGCGATGGAGCATCTCGCCCCTACCCATCCCCTGTATGCTGATCTCCAGGAGATTTACAGCGCGGCCCAGCGATCGGCCGCGCTGACTCGACAACTATTGGCCTTCGCGAGAAGGCAGACCATTGCGCCCAAGGTGATCGACATCAATGAGACCGTCGATGGCATGCTCAAGATGCTGCGACGGATCATTGGCGAAGACATCCAGCTGGTTTGGCGTCCTGGAGCGGACGCCAGCGTGGTCAAGATCGATCCATCGCAGGTGGATCAAGTGCTGGCCAACCTCTGCGTCAACGCGCGCGACGCCATCGCCGGCACGGGAAAGGTCATCATCGAAACCGGGCGTATCTGTTTCGATGAAGAATACTGCGCTTCGCACGCGGGTGTCGTCCCCGGTGATTTCGTCCAGCTTGCGGTGAGCGACGACGGCGTTGGCATGGACGCCGAAACGCGGAGCCACTTGTTCGAGCCGTTCTTCACCACCAAGGAGATGGGCAAGGACACTGGGCTTGGATTAGCCACCGTCTTCGGTATCGTCAAGCAGAACAACGGTTTCATCAGCGTTTACAGCGAGCCCGGCCAAGGAACGACTTTCAAGATCTACCTGCCCAGCCATCCGTTGGGGAGCGATACCCAGACTCGGGCTTCCTCCATGGTCGTGGATTCTGGCAGGGAGACGATCTTGCTGGTGGAGGACGAACCCACGATCCGTCAAGTTACCGCGCGAATGCTACAACGACTCGGTCACGTCGTGGTGGTGGCGAGCACCCCGAGCGAGGCCATTCACCTGGCCCACGAGTGCCGCGGCACGATCGATCTTCTGCTGACCGACGTGGTCATGCCCGAGATGAACGGCCGCGATCTGGCTACCAAGGTTGCGTCACTCTGCCCCGGCATCAAATGCCTCTTCATGTCCGGCTACACAGCGAACGTCATCGTCCACCACGGCGTGCTGGACGAGGGTGTGGTGCTTCTGCAGAAGCCCTTCTCGGTGGCGGTCCTGGCCTCCAAGGTTCGGGAGGCCTTGAGCCAGGAATAGCGCGCCGGGAGCTCGGCCTGTGTTTCACTGGGTTGTTCGTTGGCAGTGTTGGAGCCTCCACGGGGCTCCATGGGGTCGCCGGCCTCGGGTCACCGTTCACGTCGTCGCGTGCCCCGGGGGGGCCTTCGGGATCTGCCTCCTACGGGGTCAGTCTGTTCACGCGACGACGTTTCCGCCGCGGAGTCAATGGACTATCCGCACGTGTCGGGTGCGGTCGAGCCAGTGAGGGTTGCAGCTCCGGCGAGGTAGACGTCGCACGTCGAGGCTGAGCCATGGGAGAAGGTAACGTCATCGAGCTGGAGCGCCGCGCCATCATCCAGCCACACTTGGCCGTAGTCGTCACCGCCGCCGTAGGCGATGTCCGTGTAGCTGAAGACGTTGAGGGGGCCGTTCGAATCTGCATAGATGTCGATTTCCGCCCAGTCCCCGGCAGCAGGGGAGGCCTTGCCGGAGGTCACCGTCACATGGGCGGACGAGGTGCCCGCCAAGGTCAACCCTCCGTTGGTTCCTACGGAGATCGACTCGTCTGGTGCCAACAGGAGGGTGCTGCCGGCCTCCACGGTGAGGTGAGCCCCTCCCGAATCGGAACTGATGGCGAGACCCGACTGGAGCAGATAGGGCACCCCGAGATCCTCCCACACGGCGTCAGTGGACAGGGCATCCCCTTCGGAGACATCGATGACATCGACACCATTCGGAGCGTAGGTTCCCTCCCCGAGCTCTGCCACCTGCTCAGCCGCGAGAGCCACTGGTGCCAAGGTGTTGGCTGTGATGCTGTTGCCCGTGAAGCCCCGGAGCTCGGCGCCCTGTTGCGCCAGGATCCCGTGCGCGTTCGAGTCGGTGAGGATGGAGTCGGTGATCTGTACAGACGCACCACCCTCGACCCAAACGAGCCCGTAGCCCGAGCTTCCGCCGTATTCGATTGCGACGTTTTCGAGTTGGTTCTGCCCATCACTCGAGCCTGCATAGAACTCGATCTCATCCCAATCACCGGGGGCGGGCGCGGCCTTCGCCGAGGTGAACGTGATCGGGTCTTCGGTCGTCCCAATGGCTGTCAGCCCGCCCAAGGTGCCCACCGACAGCCCCGCGTTCTCGCCAAACTCGAGGGTGGTGCCGGGAGCGAGGGTCAGATGAGCCGATCCGGCTTCGGCCGCCACGTCCACATTGGACGCGATGACATAGGGCACGCCCAAGGCCTCCCAAGTCTGGTCCAGTGACACCGTTCCGCCAACGACATGGATGCTGTCCACGTCATTGCCGTCGTACGTGCCGGCTCCCAGTTGCCCGACATCATTCGCCGATAGCTCGACGGGCCCGAGCGCGTTGTCCGTGAGTGTGTTGTTCTCGAAACCTGGAAGCGCTGTGCCGTCGCCCAGCTGCATGCCGAAATCGGCGGACTGCCGCACCACCGTGTTGTGCATGGCGAGGCGTGCCCCTGCCTCGAACCACAGCGCGCCGTAGCCGCTGCCCCCACCGTATTCGATCACGACGTAGTCGAACTCATTGTGGCCACCATCCGCGTCGGCATATAGCTCGATCGACGCCCAATCCCCGCGCTGGGGAGCATCCGAGTCCGAGGTAACGGTGATGGGGCAGTCCGCTGTTCCGATGAGCTTCAGGGCACCATCGCTCGAAACCGTGATTCCAGCATTTTCGGCGAGCCTGATAACGCTACAGGCTTCGATCTCCAGGGTCCCGTTCTCGATGGTGAGGCCATTCTCTA
>CAYRKE010000390.1:0-5905 GCA_964424695.1 uncultured Polyangiaceae bacterium | reverse complement strand
AGGGGTTGCGCTTCGTGAGGCAGCCGCCAACGGAGACACGAACGCTGTAAGGAAGCTACTGGCTCACGGGGCGGCTGTTGACAGCGTCGATGAGAACGGGACAACTGCACTCATTCTGGCGTCCCTTCGAGGCCACGTCGATTCGGTTGAGGCTCTGCTTGAGAATGGCGCGGAAGTGAATCGCGGAAACCGGATTGGGCATACCGCCCTGATGGCTGCTGCGCGGGAGGGTCGTGAGCGAGTTGTGTGTCGTCTACTCGCTGCCGGAGCAGAGCCGAACAAGCAGGAGGATTCGGGTCTGTCCGCACTCTTCTTTGCGGCCGGGTACTCTGACAGTGCTGGCACCATCGCCCAGTTGGTACGCGGCGGCGCAGCAGTGAATGCGTCCCGTGACAGTGATGGATCCACCGCGCTCATGTGGGCTGCGCACAAGGGGAACGCTCCAAGCGTCGAGATGCTTCTCAAGCTCGGTGCCGATACGAGCAAGACAGATGCGCGTGGACGAACGGCGCTCGGGATCGCCACGAAGCGCAGTCACCGCGAGGTGGTGGTCCTGCTGTCGGAACCCCCGAAGTAGGCGATGATGAGAAATCTCAATGCTGTCTGGTCAGCTCTAGGCGCTGGAGTCGGGACAACGCTGGCTTGGATTGTCGGGGACATGCTCATTGGTGAGAGTCTGACTTACATACCTGACCTGTTTTATTACTATGTGAGAGTCAGCTTGGGTCCGCTGCGTCCCACACTGGTGATTGTCGCGGGTGCCATCCACGGGTGCCTCAGCAGCCAGAGGAGTCCGCTGTGGCGTCAGCTGGTCGCGTTTGTTGCTCCGCAGCTTGGATGGTCGATATGGCTGTGGCGACCATCCTTGGATTACGCGTTGCATCCCTTGAAGTTTCCTTGGATATTCTGGACCTTTGTGGTCAGCGAAGCGCTGATTATACTTGCGGGGGGCTTGTTCCTCTTGTGTTCTGGGATTGCTCGGCGCATGCGAGATTCGAAGGTGTTCCGGTTCAGTGACTCTGAACGGGAAAGACCGGCCTGAAGCGCGACGCACATGGCACGGAAGGCTGCCGGAGTCCGAGGACCGAGAGCCGGTCACAGACGCAGAGTGGCGCGCTGGCAAGGCCGGAACGCTGCCCCCGAGAGCGCCGAAACTCAGCTAAGCGGTATTGGCATGGGTGGCGCACTCTTCCAGGTCTTCAGGAAGAACGCAGGCGTGGCACCCGCATCTGGAGAGACAGAGAGTGAGGGTGCAGCAGGTGACCAGGGGAGCTCGCGATGATGGGGCTTGCCCGGGATTGGGTCGGTGCGGCTGAGCGCCGCACCAAGACCCATGGCCCCCAAGCCGCGCGCTCGCGGCAGCGAGCGCAGGCTTAAGGCGGAGCCCCCAGCGCGCGGAGCGCGAAGCGCGAGCACGCTGGGCCGTGGAGCGTCGCGCCCAGCGGGGGCCACCACCACCTTGGGACGGTCACGAGTGCAAGAAGCGCGAACCCCGTCCCGATTCTACAGCAGTCCGCAGTGCCCGGCAGCCGCCAGCACTCGCCCGACCGCGTCGCAGGCAGCAGTCCCACCACTACTCAGGGTTAGCAGCTCTTGCTCGACCGACACCGGCAGCCAAGACTGCAGGGGATCCACCAAGCGTTTGGCGAGCCACCGCGCTCGCTGCATGTCGAGGCCCCCGGGCGGAGCGGTACTGGTCAGGGTGGCCAGCCACGGGAGAGCGGCCAACCATTGGAAGGGGTACTGTGAGTTCGCGGCGTCCCAGACCGAGAACGCTTGCTCGGCGAGCTTCGCCGCTTCCTGGGGTTCTCCGTCCCGCAGGCTCACCCAGGCGAGGTTTCCGAGCGCGGCCCCCTGGTAGTCCGCGCTGGCGTGAAGCTCGGCCTGACTGAGGAGCGTCGTGCTCATGCGGCCGCAACGCTGCTGATGGCCTTGGCGGCGCAGCGCGATACACAGGTACGTCCCGGCTCGAAGCTGAAGCGTCAGGTCATCCACTCGTCGTCCGACCTGCAGCGCCTGCTCGAATCCCTGCCTTACCGCATCGAGCTCCGCCGAGTCGTCGTAGTCGAACAGCGTGCTCATATCGGACAGGAATCGAGTCATCGATTCTGCTTGGCGGTCCCTGTCGGTCTTGTGGAGGGCCAACGCTCGCTCGAGATCTGCCTTGACCTCCTCGCCCGGTCGGTAGCGACGAGCGCGCATCCGGACCGCCGCGCGGTGTGAATAGAACGTTCCCTTTTGCTTGGTGCTTCCGAACTTCTCCACGAAGGGGGCGAGCCATTCCGCGAGGCCGAGCAGGGCGTCGAGCTCACCCTCGAAGTAGCCGACCAGCATTTTGACGAGGTTGACCTGGAGCCACTCGGCTCGCCGCTCGATGTTGTCGGGCGCGTCCGAGCCAAGGACCTCCTCTGCTCGCGCCAAGTGCTGACGCGCTGCCGGTCGGTCTCCCTGGCTCGCCTCGGCCATCTTGCGCTCCAGACGGGCATGCTCAGTCGCGCTCTCGGGATCGTGGTCGAGCGCTTGCTGGAAAGCTGCGATGGCGGCAGCTCCTTCCTGGAGCATCAACCGGATATCACCCAGGGTTTCGCTTGCATGTCGGATGCGAGCTCTCTCGTCTCGATCTCCAGTGTCCTCCGGCCCAGCCAGGGCGCGCGTCAGGAGAGCTTCGGCATCCCGGAACCGCAAGTTCTTGGCCGCGAGGCGGGCCGCCAGTTCGAAGTACTTGGAGGCAGACTTCTCCTCACCGCTCTGGGAGAGGTGCTCCGCTAGGCGTTTGGCGAGATCGGGCGAGGACGAGACCGCGGGCATGAGCACCGCCGCCGCTGCCCGATGCAGCGCAATGGCTCTCTCGCTGGGGAGCTCCGCGTAGACGCGCTCGCGGAGCGTCGAATATACGAACCGCAGGCGCCCCGTCGGGGTGAGCTCCAAGACATCGCCGGCCTGGAGCGTTGCGAGCGCCTGTTGGTGCAGGCTGGGCTCGAGAGCGCTGAGCCCCTCCAGGTGGCTTGGCTCGAATTCATCGCCGAGCACGACCGCCAGCTCGAGCAGCAGTCGCGCGTCGCTGGGTAGCCCGGCCACACGTTGCTCGACGAGCTTGACCAGCGAATCCGGCGCGGAAACGATGCTCCGGAGTTCGCTTGGGGCGAGCTGGCTGAGGCTCCAGCCTCGACGCCGCTGGTAGGTCAGCGCACCGCTCGAGATGGCAGCGCGAAGCCATTCGCCCACGAGACGCGGATTGCCCGCGGCTCGGGCGGCGAGGAACTCCTCGAGGCCTTGGGGCAGTTCTTCGACTCCCAGCATCGAGCACGCGATGCCTTCCACGGCCTCGTCGTCCAGCGGTGGGATGAGAGAGTCATGGCCGGGCGTTTCGGACGGAGACCCTTGCGCCAGCATGATGACGACCGGGAGTTGCCGGGTGGAACCCTCGAGCCGTCTGACGAGTTCCGAGCTGAGCTCGTCGAGGTGCTCCGCGTCGTCCACCAAGAGAAGCACGGGGTCGAGGGTCGCGCGAACCCGTAGCGCTAGCATGGCCTCGGCCAACAACTGTTGTCGGGCGCCGACCTGGTTCGGGGTCACGACGACGCGTGACGGCACGCCGGAGCTCGGGGGCGACGGCCCCAACGCAACCGACGGTGGTAGCCCGCCGTCGAGCGAACTCGCCTCGAGCTGCATGAGCAGTTCGGCCAGGGCGTGCTCTTGCCGAGGCCCAAGCCCAAACACGGCGTAGTTGCGGGCTCGCCCGAGCGCTGCAAGCTCATTGAGCAGGCGTGTCTTGCCGCAGCCCGAGGCCCCCGCCAGTCGCGTCACGGAGCCCTGGCCACACTGGCCGTCGTCGAGACGCTTGCCCAACGCTTCGAGCAGGTCGTTCCGGCCAGTGAGGGGAGCCCTAAACAGAATTGGGGCGCCTGCCGTGCTCTCAAACGGTGCATCGATCGTGGCCCCCAGAGACACGAACGTCTCGAGGACGTCCTGAGCCCGCCCGGGGCGGTCGCAAGGATCCTTGGACAGCAGCTGGGCAACCAGCGAGTCGAGACGCGGCGGCACATCGGGCAAGAGCTCCGAGAGCCGCGGGGGCATGCGCTCGATGTGGGCAAGCCGCATGGCGAAAGCGTTCGGGCTAGCGAAGGGGTGCTTTCCGGCGAGCCACTCGTACAAGATGCACCCGAGGGCATAGAGATCGGACCGCGTGTCGGCGTGCCCCCGGGTCAGCTGCTCCGGTGCCATGTACGCGACGCTACCCAGGTCGCTGGGGGCGAGCTGCAGCTTCTCGCGTCCGAGAACGGCGAAGCTTGCTACCCCCAGGTCAGCGAGCAGCGGGTGGCACGCCCCCACCAAGAACACGTTGTCCGGCTTGAGATCCCCATGGCGAAGGCCCAAGTCGTGCAGGTGGGCGATGGCAGCACACAGCTCGCCAAAGAGCTGGGCAAAACCGACCCAATCCAGGGTCTCGCACACGTGCAAGCAGGCTTCCCCGGATCGGGCCGACCGTGGGAGGACCTCCATGGTGGCGTCGCGAGAGCCGATGACACGAACCCCGGTGTTCAGGATGGAATGCGCAGGGCCACTCTCCGAGGTTCTGGGCGATTCTTCGTCGTGCACTTCGGCACTTCGCGTGGTCGCCACGCGCCGGGCCAGTGCGTCCCGAAGCGTGGGGCCTTGAATGCGCTCCATGGCGTACCAAGGGACCCCCTCATGCCGCCCCCATTCGAGCAACCGGACAATCCCATGGTGGGTGATCCGGGACAGAATGTTGATCTCGTTCTGCAGAGCACCCATCTTCGCCAGCGTCGCAGACGATGCGATCTTGAGCGCGACGCTGGCGCCGGTGACGACGTGTTCGGCAGCGTAGACGCGCCCCATGCCGCCCTCGCCGAGGAGCGAGACGATTCGGTAGCGGCCGATGCAGAACGGCTCCCCTGCATCGGAGCCCGACGGTGCCCGCGAATGGGGAGGGCCGACTCGTGTGTCAGGACGAGGTCCCATAGTACTTTTCGCGGAAGCGATGCAGGTAGGCCACGAGATTGGCGTGCTGTTCAGCCGCGTCGGCAAGCGGAGTGCGCACGGGGGGGATCAGGATACAGGCCAGCCATGCGTATACCGTGGCATCCACGCTGCTTACCGCCTCACCGAGGATGTACTTCTGGTCTCCAAGCAGCGTGGAGAGGTGCCCCAGGTCATCCGCCCCTCGGGCATAGATGTCTGCGCGCGAGTGTCGCCCGAGCCCCTGAGCGTGGAGCGTTTGGCGGATCTGCTTCTGAAACATGCGACCCGCAACCGTTCGGAGCCCCGCAGGCACGCCGCTGAGCAGTGTCCCGCGAGAGGCGCTCCACGAGGGTTCGTCCAGCATCCGACTGTACACCATCACCCAGTAGAGATGCTCCTCCAGCATTCGTCGTATCGCGTGGCCGAGGGCCCGCTGCCCGGGGCTCAAGTGGCCATCGGTATCGAATCCGCGGTCTTGAAGGTAGCGCAGGATTGCCTCCGAGTCTGGGATGAGCCTCCCACCGTCTTCGAGAACGGGGAGCTTGCCCTTCGGCGCGCGGCGCGGGTCGCCAACCACGACCTCATAGGGCACATCGACCATTCGGAGGTAAGTGGCGACCTTCGTACAGAACGGGCTTGCGCTGGGCAGGCCCAAGGCGGGGGGAAATTGGTGGAGTTTCAAGGTAGCCTGCCCGCAGGTTAATTGGCCGGAGTGCCCGGCTCGTCAAGGCCCTGCCGCGGGGAATCGAGGGCTTCAATCTGTCACAGATCGGATGGGGACGGCCAGGGTTCGCGCCCGTTTCCGTCCCAGGCGATGGCCTTGCCGCGCCTTTCGCCTGGAGTGCGGGCTGTAGGCCCAACGTTCGGGGCGTAGGACCACAGTCTTTACTGTGGACAGCCACGACCACAAGGCTCGACCATT
>CAYRKE010000389.1:2591-5922 GCA_964424695.1 uncultured Polyangiaceae bacterium | reverse complement strand
CTCCGGCAACGGCACCACCTGCACCGACCTCGACGAATGCGACCTCGGCACCGACGACTGCGAGCTCGGTCTCGTCTGCCGCAACACGACGGGAAGCTTCGAGTGTGTGCAAGCGTTCTGTGCTTCGCTAAGGGCCATGTGGACGGCAGACACCTCGCTCGACAGTGCCGATGTCGTCGGGGGGCTTGAAGGCACCTTGGAGGAGGGCGCGCTCCTGGGCAGCAGCGGACAGGTGAGCGGTGGCTTCGAGTTTCCCGCCGAAACATCCTACTTCAGTGTGCCGGACGCCGACGCACTCGACGTCGGAATGGACGACTTCAGCGTGGTCTTCTGGGTTTCCGGGATTCCGACGACTTACACCTCCACGGTGGTGCTGGCCGACAAGCGCGGAGACGGCATCGGGACCGGCGCCGGGTATCATGTCTTCTTCTACGGGGGACGTTTGGGGATCCAGCTGGCAGCATCCGCTCCGGACTACGGCAACTGGGGAGCGGCAAGTTCTGAGCCATCGCTCTGCGGAGACGGTTGGCACCTAGCTGCGCTCACAGTCGATCGAGACAATGCCCTGGGCCTTCGTTTCTACGTCGACGGGGTCCTGGTGAGTGAACACAACCCGACTAGCCAACAGAGCTCGCTCGACAACACTGCGCCGCTTCGACTTGGCGCCCGCTCATCGGAGACTGGATCTCACCCGGCTGGCATGGGCATGGACGAGTTCCAGCTCTACGGCGCTGCGCTCACTGCCGAAGATGTTGCCGCGATTCACGCCGCGGGGCCGACCGGCGTGTGCCGGTGACTGGGCAACGGTGTCTGGCCGACCGTGCTCGCTTCGCCCTTCCCCAACGCCGAGTCGCCTCCATGCGCCCCCCCCACCTTTTCCTAGCGCGCTCTCTGGTCGCTTTTCTCGGGCTCTAGCCTCGTCGCAGCTTCAGGACTGCGAAGCTCGCAGCTTTCCCACCTGTACCTTCGCTGGCCGGAGCAGCCGACCCCTGTGGCGATAGCCCGCTCCCCACTCCTCCATGACTTGATTGTGTCGGGAAGGCTCCTCGACTTCGACGACCCCGACAGCCTCATGCCAGCGCGGATCGAACTGCTGCCCGACACTCTGGATGCGCTCTACACCCAGTCCCTCAAGGACATCGAGGAACTGGGTTCGCACGAGCTTCACTCCCTCGAGCACGCTGCTCGGTTCCGTCGCGAAGGCCATGGAGCGGTCTAGGCTGTCCAAGACAGGAAATAGTTTCACGATGAGCTCTGAGCGCGCCGCATCTCTGGCGCGGCTTGCCTCTCTCTCCAGACGCTGCCGCGACGCCTCGAGCTCGGTTGTCACTTCCTGCCTCGGCTCTTCTTCGGTGCACGGTGCCTCGGCCTGAATACGGTCTTGGTGGGGAGTCGGTATCGCAGGTGCGGGTTCCGTCAACTCCACCGAGCTGGGCTCCCCCTCTCTTCTCCTGACTTCGGTGTTCGATGCTGATGGCTCTCGTGGCGCCTCGAGCGGCACGAATTTCTCTCTCACTCCCAGACCATCTGTGGGCGTGACGGTGACTGGAATGCGCCGAACCTGTCTGTTGTTGTTCCACCCGTCAGGCACTGCCACAGGACCGGGACGTTCCCGCGAGAAAGGACTGCCAAGCCACGGTTCGAAGGAGCGGATTGGGAAGGGCATACAGCCAAGCTAAGTCTCCCCAGCAACAAGGCAAGGCGTGGCCCCCCCTTGCAAGACGGCACTTGGGACTCAGCTTCCCGAAACGCGCCGACTGCTCGGCACTCGGACGGCACGCCATCCGACCGCACGGCGCGCATGAATCGTCTCGACGCATGACCATGACCCACCGTGGCCGAGCCGTGAGCCCGCATCACCCAACGCTGCTGCAAGAGGCTGAGCAATCCCTGTTGGCTCGCTCAACCTCCGGGAAGCAGGCCGGAAGGAAAACAGCTGGTTCAGCTGCCTACCCTTTGACTTCGATTCGCCTCGCCCTCGTTGCCACACTGTGGACTTTGGGAAACCGAACCGTCAGAACGCCGTTCCTGAATTCTGCTTCGGCGCTGTCCTGCTCGACATCCTCGGGCAGGGGAACTACGCGTTCGAAGTAGCCATAATAGCGTTCGGAGCGAAATACCCCTTCATCTTGGCTGTCGGCCGCACTCTTCTTCTCACCACTGATGACCAACACGTTGTCATCGACGTGCAGCTTCACGTCATTCTTTCCCATACCCGGTAGCTCGGCCGTGATCTTGAGTACTTTCCCGCTGTCAGACACCTCTACACTCGGCGAGAATCGACGAGGGCTGAAATCACCGAACCAGCGATCCAATTGGTCGAATCGACCAAACGGGTCCCTGAAGAACGGATCACTGAAGAAACTCTCGACGAGTTGCTGCATTGGAGACGATGCCAGCGGATAAAATGGACCGAGGTGCGTGTGTAACGCTGATGGCGCCAGAGCGCTCTGCTCCACAGCCACCCGTTGGGATTCCTTTTGTTTCTCCTGCTGATTCTTCTTCTTGAACATGAAGGGGAGCCATCTTTCCAGTTTGCTCATTGTGTCCTCCTTTCTAACGCCATCGTTCTTTGGGTGCTGGGTCGGGCTGCAACCATCGTGTGATCCTCGGTGTCGAGGGCGGTGCCCGATGTAGGCTTGCTGCCGGGTTGGCTGCGGGCCCGAGCATCACGGGCAAGCCAGGCGAGATCACACGAAGTTGGTTCCGAACCCACGGTTCAGGGGTTTCACTCGTTGGTGCGAGACAATTTCGACACCGTGAGGTCGGTGTCAAGGGCTCGAATCGAGCCACAGCGCCGGGCTGGTGTGCCAAAGCTGGACCGCAACGAGCCCGTGATCGACTTCAAGGGCTTCGTGCGAGGGCTCAAGGGCACCCTGGGGGACCAGGGCATCTTGCTGATGATCGACGAAGCCGATCTGCTCGAACGCACCGAGCAAGTGGACCAGCGAGGTGAGCCCCGCGACCCCACCGAGTGTGATCTTGGGGCGGTGGAAATGCCTTAGTCGCCTCGGACCCTTCAATTAAGCTACGGGATTCCGCGCGCGACCGAGCCCCAGCATACCTCGACCCCGTCCCGCTTCCGAACACCGCACGCGTAGCGATCCAGTGCGGTCACGCTGATGAACGCGATGCCGCTCGGTGCCGTCATGGGCTGACCCTGGAAGCTGGCTCCCCAGCACTCGACCTCTGCATCGGCGGCTCGGATCCCGCGCGTGAAGTCGCGACCCGAACTCACACTGCTAAACGCCACACTGCTTGGGGGCGTTGATTGGCCTTGGTCGTCGCTGCCCCAACAGCGGACGAGACCATCACTCTGCCGAATGGCGCA
>CAYRKE010000389.1:0-2491 GCA_964424695.1 uncultured Polyangiaceae bacterium | reverse complement strand
CCCCAACACTCGACCTGTCCGTCGCTCTCGCGGAGCCCGCACGCGTGCCCACCACTCATGCTCAGGCTGCGAAAGGCCACGCCGCCAGGAGGGGTCGCTTGACCGAAGGAATTGTCACCCCAACACACGGCCAGACCATCGCTCTGCCGAATCGCACACGTGGTTCCGGTGAGCCGATGGTGATAGCCCCATCCTGTAGGCTCTTCCTGCTCCACGACGCCGGCGACCACACTGGTGTACACGGTACCCGCTGGATCCGTCGGTACAACGTCGCCCCCACTGCGGAACTCCGCGCGCAGCCCCAGAACGACCAAACCAGCAACCCGATCCACCATAGGCGCATCAACGCTCACCATGGCACGAGCCCGGCGGGATTCGATAGCTCGCGGCCCCAAGATCCCCTCCAAGCCCACTCAGAGGGCACGGCGCCACGCGCGCGTGATAGCCATGGCAGACACGGATAAACCCGCCAGGCTTGGCAGAAAACATACATCCGAGGTGACCCACCCTGGACGGCGCGATCTCCGCACGACTTCGTGCGCCGCAATGCGTTGATCGAGCGCCGCGATCTTCTGAGCGACGCGAGCCAGCACCTCTCTGACGGGATCGAAGAGCAGGCTCACTTGAACGGAACAGTACTCCAAATCAGCTCGGCGTGGGGCCGCGCATCCTTCAGCATGTCGCCGTCGAAACCGGCCGCTTCGCGCGCCCTACCATAGGCCGACGCCAGGTCTTGCCAGCTCCCGAACGACTCTTGGAGACGCGGGCGCACTGCGGCGATCGCCGCCCAGCTCTCGTCTTTTCCGATCAGCTCGGCGCCCTCCGCGAAGCGCGCCACGATCACCGCGCGCATCAAGTCCCAAGCCGGATTATTCTCGGGCAGGCCCTGCAGGTCACGCAGCGTGTCACGCACCTGCTCGGGTGTTTCGATCTCCCAGTACTGACTCAGTGAGCCACGACAGCTCTTCTTGCCCTTGGTGGCAGGATCGTCTTTGCCGTAAACGATCGAGTAGCAGCCGCGTGCCCAGCGCTTCAGCGGATCTGCGCCGTCTTCTTGCTCCATCACCTGCACGGCCGTGCGGCGATCACCCAAGAAAACGACGGCGAGGACCAACAGCAGGACGACGACTCCGACCCCAATTCCAATAGCCATAGCGAAACCTCCCTGAGCTAGTTGAGACGCCTGCAGGAGTTATCATTATGGCCAGTCGATGTCACGTCGATGAGGTGCTGGTCTTGGCGGCCAAGGGTCTCGAAAATCGCTTGAGCCCCGCGTTCTATTCTCGGTGGCCAGAAGCTCGGCCGGAAGCTCCATGGACCCGGGCTGCTGCCCAATGACCATCGGCCTTCGCGGCGTCGACGTGTGCTTGTCCGTGCAACGTCAGGCGTCCTGCCGTCGAGAGCCGCGCTACGGGCTCGACGTCGATTGGCGACCAGAGGCTGTTGCCCTTGTGCGACGTGTAAGTGCTGCAAGAACGCCGGTTCGTTGAGGTTCTTGCGGATGCCGTCGATCCAGCCCCAGCGCAGCGCGACGTCGATGGCCTGACTTGCGTTCATGCTCGGCGTGCCCAAGCCCTCTATGAAGCCCTTGCACCAGACCTCGCTCGCGCTCTGGTGATTCTTGGATGGCTGCCCCTTTTCTTGTCCGAAGCTGCTTCTCCAGAGACCCCAATAGACACGTCCGCCAACGAAGTGACCGGCTCGGCTGCGGCCGAAAGGACTGAACTCCTCTTTGGAATTCACGACCAGATTGTCTCAGAGTCGTTGACCCCTTCTTGTCCTTCCCGGACGAGTGTCTCACCCGCTTGGCCCCTTGTGGAGTTTCCGCTCTCTCTGCATCGCTTCCTCCTCACCCAGGCTTTGCCTGGCGCAATCGCAATTTGATTGTCCTTGTCGCCGGCCTGGGGCATCTGGCAGGGTTCGAGGAGGTCAGCGCTCCGAGATCGTGCCGAAATTTGGTGCATTTCTGGGGTCCGACAAGCATATTGGCGGAGGGAGGATCAGCGCGATGAGTGACGGCTCGCGTCGGGGGTTGGGCGTTCTTGCCGCAGGGGCAGTCCTGGGCATCGTCTTGGGGGGGGTGTGGTCGCAAGTTCGCACCCAGCTCAGAGGCTGGAGGCGCCGCTGGCGCTGCCGGCAGCTCGGGAGCGCCTTTCACTGAGACCGGCGGAGTGTCGCGGGCCTCTGGGGGTCATCAGGACGGGTCGGAGTCTGACGGGGGCGGTGACAGTCAGGGAGAGGCGGGTTCGGGCGGCGGGGCAGGTGGGCTCGACCCCGAAGCGGGCGGCGCGGACACCGCGGCAGGGCAGGAAACGGGTGCGGGCAACTCGGGCCACCCCGAGAACGACGGAGGAGCTGGCGCCGACACGAGCGGCAGCACCAGTCGCGCAGGAGCTGGTGGCGACACGGGCGGCAGCACCAGTCGCGCAGGAGCTAGTGGCGACACGGGCGGCAGCACCAGTCGCGCAGGAGCTGGTGGCGACACGGGCGG
>CAYRKE010000388.1:0-5928 GCA_964424695.1 uncultured Polyangiaceae bacterium | reverse complement strand
CAAGGCGACGGACCTTGGAATCGCTGAAGCTCCATCCCGGCAACCACCGCACCGAAGAAAGCGCTTGATGCCTCCGCGTTAGAGTACACGGCGAGCTCCAGGTGCGCCAGAAACTGCTCGGTGAGCATCAACTCCGTCCCAGAGCGCGAGAAGGTGGACGCCCCCGCCAGCCTTGCTCCGAGAGAAAACGCGCCTGCTTCCCGGCGAACGGTCAACGCCGCGCCCCCGAGAGACTGGAGACTGCCGTCGATCAGCGTAAAGGTCTGGCTGATCTCGAGCCCGTAGTAGTTCTGCCCTTCGACGCGGAACTCCCGGAGCCGTTCCCCCCACCACCCACGAGTCTCCGGTCCTCGCAGAACTCGTGGATCACTATGGAGAACGACCCGAAGGGCCTGCTCGATGGCAGCCGCGAGCTTGCCCTTCTCTGCACCGGTCCGGTACGGTACCTCACCGTCGACGCGAGCCGTCAACACATGCTCGTCTCCCACGCTGACGAGTTCGACGGTGAGCTTCGCGCTGCAATCGCGCTCCGCGAGTCGGTGCGTCGGGTGGCGCGCGAGCTCGGTTTCGACCAGGCGGCGCAGACCGGCGACGTACTGCTCCGCGGCGACCACCCGAACGCAGGTCGGCAGAGAAGCCGCCGCATGACCCGCCGCCAGCAAGACGGCGAGCGAGACGGCGAGTATGGAACAAAGGTAGCGTAACATCGGGGGGGTCGACTCAGAAAACCATGCCAATTTCTGCCATCAGCCCGGGCGTGTAGGAGTTCGTCAGCGCTTCGTTGTGCTCGAACCGCACGAGGTAGGTAGGCAGTCGCAGCCCCCCCTGCGCGAAGAAGTGCAGCGCGCTGGCTCGCATGAACTCGTAGCCCACGAGTGCGTCGAGTTCGAGCCCCGTTCCCGTCACCAGGTCGCGAGAATCGCCATTCCGCCGTTTCGGCTCACGTATCTGTTGATAGAACGACATCGTAAACGTGGCGCCGCCCCCCACGTACAAGGATGTAACGTCGTCTTGCGAGAAGTAGCGTAGGAAGTGGAGCCCCAGGCCACCGCTTCCCGCATAGTCGACGTGTCCCCCGCTGGGGTTCTGTCGTACGCTCATTTCCTCCGTGCCAAGTTCCAGGATGCCGAAGGCGTCGAGGCCCCATGCCTGGAACTTGCCCCGGTATCCAAGACGGATGCTCGCTGGCGTGAGCCACCGGTAGTCCCGGGTTGCCGGGCCGTCGCCCTCGGGTGCCGTAGGCAGTTTGGTCGTTCTGAAGGTCGTGCCAAGAGCAAAGAGCGCGTGCCCTTGGACGTCGACCTTGCGGAGCCTCCCTTCACTATCAGCCCGCAGCACGTCTTGTCGCGAGACAGTCTCGCTAATGGGACGATCCTCCAGGAGGGCCTTGACAATCCGTCCAGCAAGCTGAGGGAACTCCTGCATGGATACGGCGTTCACTCGCTCCTCTCGACCATATCCCGTGTAGCGAGCAAAGACGGTGTACCCCCCCCGGATCGGGTAGAGCTCGACAGAGATGCGTTGGGAACAGCCCGTGGCAACCGCCTCGAATCCAGGCTTGTGCGTCACCTCGTACTCGATCATGCGGCGCAAGTACCCCTCGGGGCTCGGCTCACTGGTTTCGTTGGGGCCACCAGCGCTCTCGGTGGTCTCCAACGATGCCTTGGTGGGGCCAATCGCGCCGGGGGCGTCCGACTGACCAGAAACTGACGTTGCGCCCGTCGGTGTCTCGAACGTGGTCGTGCTCTGGGATTGCTCCCCCATAAACGGAGACCCGCCGTCTGCGGTCTCTGGTTCATCCCCCTCTTTCGCCGAAAGCCTCTGCGGGCGCCACCCGCTCCGCAAGGAGGGATCCTCCAAGGAGAGCCGATCCGGTTTGGCTCGCTTTGCCGGAGAACTAGGTGAGCCAGCAGTGTCGTCGGCCCACGACTTCTGTTGCACATCGACGCAAACCCCGACCTCAGCGAGTGCGGTGCTGGTCCAGGCAGTCCCAAGCACCGCCGCAACGCACCCCAGGGAAAAGCGACGCCATCGGGCGCCCCGGAGTAACCGGGACTCGCAGAGCCTCTCGGATAGACCGAAAAGGGCCCTCATGCCGTCAAATCCGCGTGTGCCGCTCGACTGGTCCGGTCCGTTTGCGCCCTGCGAACCTGTTCGATTGAGGCTGACTTGGGTTGCTTCCGACGAATTCTCTCTTATCGTTGCCACGTCGACCGCAATAGCAAGCGACATGCCGACAATGAGCACCCACCCGATTGGCAGCAAAAGTGGCGGTTCGGCACTGATACGCGGTACACGCACTGGCGTTCTGCCGTCAGGCGTGGAGCAAGTGCCACACCTGTGCACCCGTGGCACAGGTATGCGTTCACGGCCCCAGAAAGCCCCGGCCGCAAGCCGCCTTGCGCGGAAGGCGCAGCGAGCACCGGAACGGAGCGTACGTCGGGACGAGAGCACCAGAGCGCAGCCGCAACTCCCCGGGCGCCCCCCACTCGGGCATTGCCCGACTGGGACCCCGCGCCGTGGCCCCTCCGCGCGGGGCGGATCGCGGCCGGTCCTCCAAGCAAGGCGTGAACGGATACTGGCACAGTACTGAGCGCATCGGATGAACCTGGGCTCTTGCGCAGGCGCTATGCCGTGAGTGCGTATCGAGAAAGAAAGCGGAGCACCTCCCGCACCAGCTCGTCTGACAGCCCATGGCCGATATCGGCAGGCTCGATGCGAGTTGGTTCGGGCTCGGAAATGCAGTTGAGCGCATGGGTCACGCAGGGCAAGACCCGGACGCGGTGGTTCTTGCAGCGCGCGCTGGCTAGCCAGCGCTGCCACGACTCGATCTCGCGCGGCTCGACATTGAAATCGTAGTCGCCACCGAGAACCAGGAGAGGCCGTTGAATATCGCGAGCGTACCCCGGAGCACGCTCCGCCGAGGTGAGCCAGGCCTGCCACACCTCCGGGGGCTGCCCGAGAATCGGATCCCCCAGGTGCGCCCCAAGCCGCAGCGCACGCAGCTGGGCAGCCGCCCGAGCCAGCACATCATGCTCGAGGTGAGCGGCCCGTTCCTTACCCACGGCCTCGAAGGCCCAACGGACACGTTCTGCCTGCTGCGCCAGCAGCCGGTCGGGAGTGCTGAAAGGCGGAGCGAGCATGATTCCGCCCTTGACATCGGGGCTGCGCGAAATGAGTTCCGGCACCAATTCGCCACCTTGGCTGTGCCCAATGTAAAAGATCCGCTCGCTGTCCACGGCTGGATCTTCGATCAGCCGAGCCATCGCGGCCTCGGCATCACGCATGTACTGCTCCGTGGTGAAATAGTCCCCAGCGAGGTCATAGGGGACATTGGCGTAGCGATTGTTGCAGCCGCTGCTCGGACCGCAGGTGCGCTTATCATAGCGAATCACCGCGTAGCCGTTGCGCGTCAGTACCTCCGCCAGCTCGCGGTAGACTGGGATCTCGAACCCGAACCCGAGCCCGAGCTGACCCAGCATGGTGCCGTCCCGTGACATGGCCCCTGTTCCATGCACAATCACCACACCCGGAGCCCGTTCATGCGGATGGCGTGCGGGAAGACTCAGAGTGCCCTCGAGTCGCGTCGATCCCTGATCAAAGGTGACCGGAACCTCGCTCGGGTCGAGAATCGTCCTCTCGACTCGAGCAGTATCGCCGGTCCGCGCCACCACGATGCAGCGAGCGGAATCGACTGACGCGCACTGGCCAGAGCCCCCAGTGACAACGGCGTGCTTCGAGCTGCCGGGCGGGATCGCTAGCGCTGCAGCGCATCCGGCAGTGCCCCAAAGAAAGCTCAGAACGACAGCGAGCCGCGCCACCGTCACCCGATGAGGGTGAACCGAGGGGCGCCCACGCGCCAATGAAAGCGCACGAGCCCCGATCACCGTATCCACATTGGCCGACAGTCCAGCTTCGACCAATCCGCTCACAGCACCCAAGCATCCCCGCGGGGTCGGTGTATACCGAACAACCACGCCTCACCCTGGATGACGGTCGGGTGAGTTTCGAGCGAGCACTAGCCTGGTCCTGGTAACGAAGACGCACCAAGCTTCTCAGGGCGCGCTTCCCCATTTTCTGCGAGCATCGAAGCAACAGACCCACGGGCAGCAAGGATGAAGATGAGCAAACAACGGGTACCGGGCGTACTGCTCGCGGTGGCCTTGGCCACACCGAGCTGTGGAAGCAACAGTACCGAAGGCTCCAGCAGCCGGGACGACGGGGGGAACACCGGCTCGGGCGGGACCAGCAGCGCGGGACTCGGCGGGAGTGCTGCCGGACCAACGGTCGCCGCGAACAGCGGATGCTCCGAAGCGCTGGAGCCGCTTTCTCCTCAGGGAACGGTAGAGACAGTCGGAAATGGATCGCCCGATAGCTGCACCGAGGAGTCGCTGAAGGGAGCGGTCGCAGCCCTCACCAGTCGCAGCGAGGGAGGAACCGTCGCCTTCAACTGCGGAGAGGATCCGCACACGATTACGCTCTCGAGCGCCATCGAGGTCGATGGGAAGCTGATGATGGACGGCAACAACACGATCACGCTGAGCGGTGGTGGAGCGGATCGGCTGCTCGATGCAAGCAACTACTCAGAGCTCGTAATACAACGCATCGTCCTCCGGAATGGGCGCACGGACGGCTCTGGCGGTGCGATACACCACCCTTGGTACGGGACCCTGATCGTCATTGATGCGGCCTTCCTCGACAACCACGCCGCGCAGACCGAAGGTGAGATCGGCGGGGGAGCGATCTTCGCTGGCGGACTCAGCAAAGCCATCATATCCGGCAGCATCTTCACTGGCAACAGCGCCTCGAACGGTGGAGCCATCCTCAACCGTGGCTCGACACTCACCATCGTTGACTCCGAGTTTCAAGGCAACGAGGCGACGAGCTACAGCGACAGCGGCGGCCAGTTCGGCAACGGCGGCGGTCTGTACATCGACGGGATGGCCTACGAGGACGTAGGCCCCACCGGGGACTTCCACCTCTGTGGCTCAGTGTTCAAGGGCAACGGCGCCAAACAGCATGGAAGCGCGGTGTTCGGCTACTTCTACGCCGGATCGACTGCATACATCGACCGCTGCGTCTTCGATGGGAACTCGTTCACAGGAAGCCCGGGAGGCTCCGGCGGGCTCTACCACGGATCGGTACCGCTCTACCTGACGAACTCAACGTTCTCCAACAATACCGCCCTGCAAGGTCATGGAGCGGCGATCCAGATGGAGTCCTCCGAAGGGACGGTCGTGTACGCCTCGAGTTCGACGTTCTACGGAAACGAGGCAAAGGGGAATGCTGGAGGCATCTTCGCGAGTAACAGCCCGCTTTTCGTCACCAACTGCACATTCGCCAACAACAAGGCCGACTACGCCCCGGCTATTTTCAAGGGGGATAGCGGCAGCGTGACCATCTCGGGCACGATATTCTCGAACAATCTCACCGACAACGAGTACAGCGCGGTCGCGTGTCATGAGAGCTTCGAGGACGGCGGCGGCAACATCCAATGGCCGAGGACGAAGAACAACGGTAACGACGACACCCCCTGCACCTCTGGAGTCCTTTTCGCCGATCCACTGCTGAGCGACCTGGGCGACAATGGCGGCCCGACTCCGACGATGGCCCCTGGGGAGGGAAGCCCAGCAATCGACTTCTGCTCTGGCTGCCCCGACACGGACCAGACGGGTGCCGAGCGAATCGGTACCTGTGACGCTGGGGCGGTGGAACATCGCTGATCGGACGCCCCATCCCGGTTAGACCCTTTGTATGCATTCACGGCCCCAGAAAGCCCCGGCCGCAAGCCGCCTTGCGCGGAAGGCGCAGCGAGCACCGGAGCGGAGCGTACGTCGGTACGAGAGCACCGGAGCGCAGCCGCAACTCCCCGGGCGGGGCGGATCGCGGCCGGTCCTCCAAGCAAGGCGTGAACGGATACGACCCTTG
>CAYRKE010000387.1:0-5951 GCA_964424695.1 uncultured Polyangiaceae bacterium | reverse complement strand
TCATGGGTCCACCGCCCACAGATCCGTCGCGGTGGCGAGACGGCCCGACGTCAACCAGGCGAAGCCACCGTTTCGCCACCCGGTTCCCCAGGAGTTCACGAGCTCGAGGTTGTCGCCGTTGTAGCCGACGACGCACATCGCGTATCCGCCGATGGTGGGCCCACTGGTCTCACGGATGACGAGTGGTCCATGGTTGTCGACGAATTCGGCGTCGACCGCCATGCCGAAGACCACGGGCTTGCCCGCTGCGATGGCACTCCGGACGCTGGCGAGGTCACCGTTCGCGATGCGGTAGTACCCACGTGGCCCGCGCAGATCGAACGTTGCGCGATACGCCTTCCAACTCGGGCGGGTGTTGACGCGAGCGACGTCGAACGGCCAAAACCAGATCGGAGCGCGGCCGAAGCGCACCAGCCTTTGCGCGCACGTCCGCAGGTAGGTACCCGCGTCCGTCTCCTCGTCGGAGTGCCAGGCGCGGGAGTTGACGCACGGGAAGAGCACCGACGCGAGGGTGGGTACGGTCTGCCCGTCGAGGTGGTTCCCGATCCGAAGTGCCTGGGCCCATGCGTGCGCGACGCAGGACTGGGTGTCGCCCTGGTCGAGCACCGCGTCCACATGACCGCGGAGCGAAACCGCGGCGGCGCCCCGCGCCAAGGCCAAGCTTCCCGACAGACCAGTCCCGAGCGTCGGCGAGATCTGGCAGGTATCCAAGTCCCCGCCGGGCCGTGAGCGGGCGTCGCGCTCACGGCCCGGCTCCCTGCGTTCGCGCGGCCATTCGCTGCTTCGCGGCCAGCAGCTCGTCGAGCCAGGGCTCGAGCTGGGCCTCGGTGGCGCAGAAAGTCCTTACGGACTCCTCGGTCGAAATCCCATTCCGCTCCGCGATGGTCATCGCGCAGAGGTCACGAGCAATGTCCACCGCGGTACGCGCGACCGGCTTCATCACCGCGATGGCGCCTCGGTCAGGCTTTCGCCAACGTCTGTCGTTCCGGCGGCACCTCCAGCCGTTCGACTCGTCGCGGAGTTCGTCGAGGTGAGCGGGGGAAGGGAAGGAGGCGGGACAGGCTTCGACGCGAAGGTGTGCGCCAGGCCTCGCCAACGACGTCGGAGCGATGTGCGGACTGCGGAGTCGGAACCGAGCTCGAGGCCCCCGAGCCCCGCCCAGAGAGCGCCGGGATGGCCGGGGGGGGGCACATCGCGGGAGCGCGCCTCCTAGGCTGGGTCGGTCGGGTTGATCTCGAGTCGCTCAGCCCGCCCCCCGCCCCCTGCGGGAATCTAGGCTCCTGCTCGGAGGCTCTGCCCATCGGTCGGCGTCTCCTGTAGAGTCCATTGCCGTGGCGGATCTGACGCAGGAGGACTTCAGCAAGTCGCTCGAGCTGGCCCTCGAGGGCGAGCCCAAACGGGCCGAGGCGATCGGTGAGCTTGCCGGGACCCTCGCCAGCCACTTCGGCGGTGCGCTCGTGGGTAGCGCGACCCAGTGGGTAGCCGAGCGAGCGATCACCCTCTTCACGAGTGACCCTGCTACCGAGCGCTTGCTCCAGGCGGAGCAGGCGTGGGAGGCCGCAAAGGCCGACGAGCAGCAGCGGCTCGAGACTGAGCGGCGACTTCTCGATGCGATTCGGCAGGCGTGCCGCGAAGCGACCACGACCCGCGACCTCCGCCTGACCCCCGAGCAGCTCGAGGCGCTTCAGCGCGGCCTCGTGCGCGTCGAGTTCGTGCTTGAGCAACTCGGCAACCTGCTCCGCCGGCCGCTCGCTGGGCAGGGCCAGCCGCAGAGCCCGCTCCGCGCGCTCGCCCGCGACGTCATCGACTTCACCTTGGAGCGCTCGCGCCACACGAGCTTCTTTGGGCGGGAGGACGTGCTCGCGGCCATCGACGCGGCTCTCAGCGACGCTATGAAGGCCCGCGGGGCTGGGTTCATCGTGCTCAAGGGTGGCCCGGGCATGGGCAAGAGCGCGATCCTGAGCGAGTGGCTCCGGCGCCGGGAGGAGCAGGGCCGGAACCCGCGAAGCCAGGACGAGCACGGGGGGAACCCGCGGAGCCAGGACGAGCAGGGCGGGAACCCGCGAAGTCAGGACGAGCAGGGCGGGAACCCGCGGAGCCAGGACGAGCAGGGCCGAAACCCGCGGGGCCAGCGGGAGCCAGGCATGGGGACGCCCCACCACTTCATCCGTCGCGGTCAGGGGAGCAGCAATCAACCCGACGTCGTGGTGCGGAACCTGGTAGCCCAGATCGCCGCCCTGCACCCACGGCTCGTGGAGGCAGAGCCCGCGCTCGTGGATCCCGAGGCCGCCCCCCAGCGCCAGCTCGAGAAGCTCCTGCTCGCGGTGTCCCAGGCGCGGTCGTGCCAGGCAGAGAACGCCGGAGAGCGTCGCGCCGCCTCTGGTGCTCGTGATCGACGGCCTGGATGAAGCCGACGTCGATCCGAGTCGCAAGCATGACAACCCCGTGGAGCGCATGCTCCCCTACCGCTTGCCGCCCGGCGTGGTGGTCGTCGTCGCCTCGCGGTCGCGCTACCCGCACCTCGGGTGGCTCGAGCAGCACGACCAAGCAGCGTCGCCCCTGGATCTCGACAGCGGGGCGTGGAGCGACTCCAACCACGCCGCGGTTGACCGCTACTGGGCCCACTTCGCGCCGCGCTTCGACCCGCCGCTCGAGCCGGGGTTCGTCGGGGCCGCGGTTGAACGCGCCCAGGGCAACCTCCTCCACGCGGTGAAGACCCGCGAGTGGCTCGGCACCGTGAAGCCTAGTGAACGCCGCGTGGAGCGCCTGCCCGTGGGGCTGAAGGGGATCCTGAAAGCCCTCTGGGAGCGCCTGCGCGACCACGAGAGCTACGGCGCTCCGATCCGTCAAGGCCTGGGGCTGCTCTGCGCCGCAGGAGACGCGCTGCCGGCCTATGCGATCGAGCTAGCCCTGGGTTGGCCTCCGGGCTCCGCCGGGCAGCAGCTCCTCGAGCCAGCGCGCGAGGCCCTCCTCGAAGAGCCCGGGGGGTGGCACGGCGCGCCGCAGCCCCGCTACCGCCTCTTCCACGACGCGATGCGGGACCTCCTCTGCGAGAAGCTCCGCGGCGGTCTTCAGGAGCACCACGAGCGGCTCGCCCAGCGCATCGCGATCTGGCTGCCCTTCGAGGCCGAAGGCTTTGGCCTCGACTACGCGCTCCGCTTTGCCATCACTCATCGCGTGGAGGCGGCGCGGCTTCCAAGGGCAGCCGCGGACGGAAGCGACGTGGCAGGTGCCCAGGGCAAGGATTGGAAGAACGTGGTGGAGCTGTGCTCGTGCGTGCCCTTCCTCATGGCCAAGGTGGAGCAGTTCGGGGTCACGAGCCTGGAGCGCGACCTGGAGCTCGCCGCCCGGGCCTGCCCCGCCGAACATGGGGCGGAGACCCTGCGAGCCCTGGAAAGGACCATCCGCCAGGAATCCCATTGGCTGCGCCAATCAGCCGAGGGCTTGCCCGGGCTGCTCTACAGTCAGCTCCTGACGAGAGGCTGGAGGGCCCAGCGCCTGCGCCAGGGGCTCGAGTGGGGCGGCGCCTTCCCTGAGGTGCGGCTCAAGCATCCCCTGCAGCACGCCGACCAATGCGTGCGCGTGCTTGAGGGACACGGGGGGGGGTTGAAGCCGTAGCGAGCCTGGGAGACGGACGCGTGGTCTCGGGGTCCTGGGACAAGACGCTGCGAGTGTGGGACCTCGCGACCGGAGCCAGCGAGGTGCTGCTGCGGGGGCCGAGTCTGTTCGTATCCATTGCGGCGCAGGGAGACCTCCTCGTTGCCGGAGACGAGCTCGGCAACGTCTGGATGCTCGAGCTGAGGGATATCGGCGCGGCGAACCGCGTGGAGGTCGCGGTGCAGGTTCAGGGCGGGCCCACGCGGACACTGGACGCCCCTCCCCCTGCCCTCGGTTGGCTCCACCTCAGTGACTGGCACGTGGGCATGAAGGAGCGCGGGCTCTGGCCCAATGTGCGGCAGGCGCTCTTCGAGGATCTGAAGCGGCTCCGTGAGCGCGTGGGCACCTGGCACGCCGTGCTCTTCACCGGCGACCTGGTGCAGCAAGGCTCGGCAGAGGAATACGCCGAGCTCAAGCGGCGCTTGGGGGAGCTGTGGGAGGAGTTCGGGCGCCTTGGTTCAGAGCCGGCGCTCGTGGCCGTGCCGGGCAATCACGATCTGGTGCGGCCATCGAAGCAGCTCGAGCGCTTCCGTGGTCTGGCGGTGGATCCCTGCCTCCGCGCCTTGCGCCTTTGGCACGCCGAGCCTGAGCTCCGCGAGGGCTTCTGGGGCGAGGCCGAGAACGAGTACAGGGGCCTCGTGCAGGCGGTTTTCGAGCCTTACGCGGCGTGGGCCGCGCGGGACGAACGCTTTGCCCGGGCCCGGCCCACCTGGGGGCGCCTGCCTGGAGACTTCTCGGCCGTGCTGGAGCAGGGCTCGCTCCGGGTAGGCCTCGTGGGCCTGAATACGGGCTTCCTCCAGCTCACCGGCAGCGACTACGAGGGCAAGCTCGACGCAGACGTGCGCCAGCTCCACGCCGCCTGCGGCGGAGACGCACCCGCGTGGCTCGCGAAGCAGCAGTTCAACCTCCTCCTTACCCATCATCCGCCCACCTGGCTCGAGAAGCAGCGCTATAGGGAGCATTGGCGCAGCGAGATCGCGCCGCCCGGGCGCTTCGGCGTGCACCTCCACGGCCACCTCCACGACCCCGGCGCCATGGCGGTGAGCGAAGGCGGGAGCGCTCCGCGGCATCGCCTCCAGGGAGCGTCGCTCTTTGGGCTCGAGTACTTCGGCACCGGCGCCGGGGAACGCTTGCAGCGGGTGCACGGATATTCCGCGGGGAGGGTGGAGCTCGTGGGAGCAGCGGCTGCAGCGGGAGCGACCTCTGCGGCGGGGGCTGGGGCTGCATCGGCGGCTGCAGCGGGGGCGGCCACTGGAGCGGTGGCAGGTGCTGGGGCTGCGGCGGGCGCGGTCACGGCTGCTGGTACGGGGGCTGGCGCAGCCGCAGGCTCAGGGCGAGCGCAGATCCGGATCTGGCCGAGGCGGCTCGTGACCAAGGCTTCCGGCAAGCAGGTGCTCGAGCGGGATCCCGAGATGGAGCTCGACGATTCCGAGGCCATGACGTGGTGACTGTGACCTGGTGCCGGTGACGCGGGAGGGCTACGCCGAGCTGGACGCTGGAGCAGCCTTGGCCCGAGCAACCCAGTGGTTGAGCCGGGCGCGCTCGCTCGCGTCGAGACCGCGGCGAGCGAGGATCTGCAAGACCGAGGCTGCCTGCTTGGCTGTCGCGCCTGGCTGATCTCCGGCATTGGACTCTGCGCCTCCGTTGCGTTGGGTGGTCCCAGTCGGAATCCGATAGTCTGCGCGCTTTCTGGGCCTGGGCCGCCCAGATAAGAGGTTCGTCCATCCTGATCTCGGTTAGGCTACTGCACGATCAGACTTGTCTGATGGCAGATTGGATTGGTCCGCCCCAACGATGCTTGCCCAGCCTGAGGTGAGGCAAAGCCGGCGCATATCCATAAAGCCACATCAATTCCAATACTTCGTTCTTGAATGGACGAACCGCATGCGCCGATGGCCGAACCTCGACGACGTTGGCCGAGTCATGAGCGCCGACGGCCAAACCGCGTGTGCCGATGGCCGAAACGCGTGCGGCCGAAGCCAAACCGCGTATGCCGATGGCCGAAACGCGTGCGGCCGAAGCCAAACCGCGTGTGCCGGAAGCCAACCCTCGCCTGGGGCGACGCAGCGCGAGCGAACGGGAAGGATGAACGGCGCAAACCGGGCCGGAGCCGAGTAGACCGCCGGGGCAGAGGCGAAGATGACCTCGGCAGGCGCGACAGTCTTTCAGCGACGCTTCACCTGCCGAGGGCTCACGGGTTCACTTGGTGGTGACGCGATCTAGCCAATAGAACGGCTTGCGCTTCAGGTGAACGATCGCGAGAACCACAACCCGGTCACCGAAATGCTGGTAAG
>CAYRKE010000386.1:0-5968 GCA_964424695.1 uncultured Polyangiaceae bacterium | reverse complement strand
GCAGCACGCCTGATGGCCGATCTCCTGGCCAAACTGCACGGCTCGGGGATCGGCGAGCGCTTGTCGTGCATGCTGCACCAAGTACTCCATGCATTCGACCGGCAAACCCAACCTCACGCGACTGCGGCGGGCGGAAGTAGTGAGGCGAATCACCCTTGTCCCTTGGCTTTCGGTACTCGTGCCACTTTCCCTCGCCGCTTGCTCGGGAGACGGCGGTTCCGCGAGTGAACGCGACGTCCAAACGGCGACGGGCGGCACTCTGGGTACCGCTGGCGGCACCGGATCCGGCAGCGCCGGGGCAACGGCGGATATGAGCGCCACCGGTGGTTCGACCCAGAACGGGACCTCCGGCGGCGATACGGGAACGGGCAGCACCCCCGAAACGGGAGGTGTCACAGGGACTGGTGGTGCCGGCGTAGGTGGAAGTGGAGACATCGCCGGAACGGGAAACGCCTCAGGAACCAGCGGCGCCCCCGGCACCGGCGGAGCGACAGGAAGCGGCGGCACCCTCGCCACTGGATCGGGCAGTGCAGCGGGAACCGGTGGCTCGACGGCAATCGGCGGTGCTACAGGAACCGGCGGATCCACGCCAATCGGCGGCGCCACGGGGACCGGCGGCTCCACGGCCACAAGCGGCACCTCGGAAACCGGCGGGAATGATACGTCCACGCCCATCGATTCAGAGCCCGTGGAAAACCATGACGTCGATCCCAACGGGACCTACGTCTTCAAGAACGTCAGAACCGGCGCAGGCGGCGGATTCATCGTCGACGTGGTGTTCCACGCCACCGAGCCGAACCTCATCTACGCGAAGACCGATATGGGCGGGGTGTACCGATGGAACGAGGAGGGTCGGTACTGGAAGCAGCTCTTCAATTTCGTCACAGCCCCTGAGTGGAACTGGACCGGACCTGAAAGCGTGGCCCTTGATGCGTCCGACCCCGACATCTTGTACGTCGCCGCGGGAACCTATACCAATGCCTGGGCAAGCTCCAACGGGATCATCTGGAAGTCTACCGATCGCGGGCAGAGCTTCCAGAAGCTCTCCCTGCTCCCCTTCAAGATGGGAGCGAACATGCCAGGCCGCGGCATGGGCGAGCGCCTCGCAGTCGACCCCAACGACGGAAGAATCCTCTACTTCGGAGCCCGGGAGGAAATGGGCCTCTGGCGCAGCGAGGATTCTGGTGTGACCTGGGCCCAGGTCACGAGTTTCCCCGACACCGGTCCGTTCATGGAGAACCCCGACCCGACCTGGGACTACGATAACCACCCTGTTGGGATTCCTTGGGTCATCTTCGATCCGAACACGGGCGTGGCGGGCAGCCCGACGCAGACGATCTACGTGGGGGTCGCCCAAACGGGGAGCGAGATGCCCAACCTCTACCGCAGCACCGACGCGGGCGCGACCTGGCAGGCAATCCCCGGACAGCCCATGAATTCCCTGTCGGGCACGATCGTGACCACGACGGGCGGCACGACATGGGACACGACGGCAGTCGGTGACGATGGGGAGCTCGCTTCGTACACCACGGGACTCTTGCCCAAACAGGGAAAACTGGACTCCGAGGGGACGCTCTATGTCACCTACTCCAACTTCGCGGGTCCCTATCGAGGCAACCACGGCGAAGTGTGGAAGTTTGTACCAGAATCGGAGACGTGGACCCAGATCACGCCCGACGCGGAGTCGCTCGGCTATGGGGATCCGTGGTGGGGATACGGTGGGCTAGCTGTCGATCTCGCGAATCCCGGAACCCTTGTCGTCGCCGGAGTGAACTCGTGGTGGCCCGACGGCGTGATGTTCCGCTCCATCGACGGAGGGTCCTCCTGGCTCCCTCTTTGGCAGTGGAACGGATATCCCAACATCAACCAGGCGTTTGAATTCGACCTCACCACTGCCCCGTGGCTTGGCGTCCTCGCGAAAGATGCCGAGGCCCCTGATCAGGTCGTCAAGATCGGATGGATGATGGAGGGCATGAACATCGACCCCTTCAACCCCAACCGGATGATGTACGGAACGGGAGCGACCCTCTACGGCATCGAAAACCTGACGCAATGGGACTCGGGAGGGACCATCACCATCGCCTCGATGGCGTCCGGCATCGAAGAAACCTCCGTGCTCGGGCTCGTGAGCCCCCCGGAGGGCAACGCCCATCTCGCCAGCGTCGTGGGTGACATCGGCGGTTGGGTCCACGAGGATCTCGATCTCCCGCCGGCCGAGGTCTACACGGTCCCGAGCTCGGGCACGAACAGCTCCATCGACTTCGCCGAGGGCACTCCCGCCACGATGGTGCGAGTGGGCGAAGGATTCGCCATCACCTACGACGGCGGTGCGGGCTGGAATCAGAGCTACGCTGCGCTGCCGGGGACTCACGGCACCGTCGCCATCAACACCACCGCCAGCAGCATCGTATGGGCACCCCAAGATGGCCCCGTGTCGTACTCCCTCAATGATGGAGGGGCGAACTGGCAGTCCTCCGCCTCCATCCCGGAAGGCGCTGTGGTGGCGTCCGATCGCGTGGACGCATCCGCTTTCTACGGATTCGCGGAGGGCACTTTCTACGTCAGTCACGACGGTGGAGCGAGCTTCGCCGCGACGGTCTCGTCGGACTTGCCCAGCAGTGGCGAGATTCACGCCGTGCCCGGACATGCGGGGCACGTCTGGTTAGCGGGCGGCAGCCAAATCTCCGGCGGCTCCAGCGAGTCGGACATCGACGGGCTTTGGTACTCCATCGACGGCGGGGATACCTTCACCAAGGTCGACAGCGTGGACAGCTGCGCCGCGTTCGGCTTCGGAATGCCAGCCCCTGGCGCGGACTTCCCCACCGTGTTCATCTCCGCTCTCATTGATGGAACGCCGGGCATCTATCGCTCCGATGACTACGGAGCGACCTGGGTCGAGATCAGCGATCCTTCGCACCAATTCGCCACCATTCAGTGCATCACCGGGGATCCTCGGCTGTATGGTCGGGTCTACTTCGGCACCAATGGGCTCGGGATCTTCTACGGTGATCCGTTGGAGTAGGCGCGCCGAAGGTTCCGACGGCGAGGCCGCCACTGAAATGGTCGGTGACCAAAATTACACCTCGCCCCAAGGTTCTGGTCCAGGCGGAGGTCGAGAGCAATGGCGCGCCGATCGGACCGAACGACTCGATGATTGCAGGAGCGGCGCTGGCGCGTGGTCTCATGCTGGGGCGGGCCGGGTCGGTCTTCGCCCATCACGAGGTCGAGGCAGTGCGTGGCCTTATCCCTGCGCTCGCCGTCGGGCTTGCAGCCATCCTATCGCGACTGCCCGGGAGTGGTTGCCCGCTCGCCTCGGCAAGGGTGACCGCACGTGAGGAGGAGGTGCTACGTTTGGTGCAACTGGGCTACACCAATCCTGAGATCGCGCGCGCCCTGGGGACCTCGCCCAACACCGTGCGCAACCAGGTCTCCTCGCTCCTACAGAAGATGGGCGCCACCACGCGGGCAGAGCTGGTCGGGTTGACCCTCCAGGTTGCGCACCGCGCGTAGTCCATCTGGCGCGGCGGATGCCCTGGATGAGAGTCGCAATGCCCACACGGTTCTTCGAGCGCGGCACACGCAAGCGCTTCGGAATCCCCGAATAGCACCCGAGCTCACGTGGCCCTAGCCCAGGCGAGCGCAACGGCTTGGGGCAGCGATGCCCCGCGCGTGAGCCTCAGCGAGGAGATGTTCTGCGGGCCATTCGAGGGCGTAGGGGCGATCCTCTGCCAGGAGCTCTGCGCAGAGTCGGACCCTCCACTCACCGCACAGCGGCTGCTCCGGATCCCCGGTGAGCTCGAGGTTTTCGGTTCGGCATCCCCCGCCGCAGAGCGACACTAGAGGGCAGCCCGCGCAGTAGGGGAGCGACCGCGCCGGACGCGGATGAGCCTGTACCTTCCTCGCCCAGTTGGCGAAGGAATCCTCGGATAGGCTCCCGACCTGCTCGACCATCTTGAAGCACGCGAACAGGCCCCCATCGCTTCGCACATGGAGGCTGTGGCCGAGCGCACAGGCGCAGCCATCGCGGCGCGAAGCCAGGGGCTGCCGCAGTTCTCCGGGGATGACTTCTCCTGCCTCAAAGGCAATGCGATCCAAGGACTTCTCCAAGTCCCTTCGGGAACCGAAGAGATGTGCTCCTTGCTCCCGGCCTGCACGGTAAAGGATCCCGAACTGGACCGCCGTGTCGGGCGGAAGCAGGTCTCGGAGGCCAGGGAGACCCTCGGCGGCACCGTCCACGGCTTCCGGAAAGAGCATGACGTCGACGAAGGGCAGCGTCCCAATCCTTCCAAGCTCGCGCACGACGCGAATGGCCTGGTCGAAGCGAGCGGCACCGGAGAGTGAGTCGCAGAGCTCACGATGGACCGCTGGGAGGCTGATCCGAAGCTCCACGCCACGTTTCATCAGAGCCGCCACGCGTCGGAGGAGCTCGGGCTCGCCAAGGCACAGGGCGTTGGTGAAGATAACGAGGTCCGACCCGGTCTTCGCGATGCTCTCCGCCAGGTCGATGGCCCAGGGGACCAGGAAGGGCTCACCTCCCAGGATCCCAAATCGAGTCGTCGGACCGAGGATTTGGCGTGCCTCGTCCACGACACGGAGCAGTTGCTCCAGCGTGACTTCGCCGGCTCTCGGGGCACCGGAATCGGTGCAGCAGTAGGCGCAGCTGAGGTTACAGGCATTGGTCAGCTGGAGCTGTACGGACGGCGTGGCGGGAGGCGCAGGGCGTGGCGGTCCGCCGAAACCATGCTGCCTCAAAAGCTCGACGAACGCCTGCGACAGATCTGCCTCGCTCCGCGGGTCGGTAATCGCGGCTCGCGTCGCCTCGACCGCCGAGGTTGGGACGCGACAGAAAAGCGCGTAGCTCGGCGAAACCAGGAGCTGCCCGTCTGTGAGTGGCAACAACACGGAGTCCGCTGGCAGCAGGTGCGCGCTCGCGGTGAATGCGCCGCCAGCGATCATGCCTGATTCGACCCGTTCATCGCTTGGTCGGCTCGCCTGGTTTTTTGGCCACGGGGGGTCGGGCCACCGGTGCTGGAGGGTGCTTACGAATCTCGATGGGCGGGCCTGGTTGTCGAATCGTGGATCGCTGTCGTTTCATGGAACCCGTGTCGGCCGTGCCAGAGTCCACGTGAGTGCTGGTTCCAGCGTCTGGCCCCGAGCGTCCGGCGTCTAGCGGAGACACGGGAACCGCCACGATGGGCGGCGCACTCCGCACTTCGATCGGATTTCGGTCCGACCCATCGCAACCAGGCCCCATCGCTCCGAGCGCAACGGCTGCCCCCACGACCGCTGCGCGCGACCGCTTGAACCGGAGCGGCTCCGGTGGGCGCACCTCAGCCGCCAGCCCATGCACATGGAGGCGATAACGATGGCCATTGACAGCGAACTCGTCACCGTGGAGCACCACCACCGGCTTGCCAAGAGGTAGCTCGAGCTGCCTCGTGGCACGCGAAAGCAAGACCTCACTGTCCTCCCGCGTCCGGTATAGGATCAAGCGTGCGTCCAGCGAAACCCACAGCTCTGCCACGGTGTTGTTCACCTCGCGCCAGAGCACAGCGCCACTCGCGGAAAACCCAAGCCCTGGGCTTCCTCCAGCCACCGCGACACAGCGGACATAGGGCTCGTCGCAACTCACATCGCTCAGCTCCTCCAGACAGAGCTCAATCGCTTCAGGTGCTTGCATGGTAGGACGGTATGGTCGCCAAGGCCGACTTCTGTGTCAACCGTGGCCCCGTCGAGCAGCGCGTGCCGCACAGAAGCGTGGTCGCAAGCTCGACCGGCAGGCAGGGCGTCAGGCAATGCTCCCGCCGGTCTTCGAGACTCACCGGACAGGCCAAGCTACATTCTCCGACCGAAGGGTAGTCGACCCCGTCGCTGGAGCAATGGAACTTGCCGCAACCCTCATAGTCACCTGCACCCATGTGCTTCGCTTGCGCAGAAGGGAACTAGAAACAGGAAACTAGCAACGCGA
>CAYRKE010000385.1:0-6004 GCA_964424695.1 uncultured Polyangiaceae bacterium | reverse complement strand
TCGGGCTTCTCGAGGTATCGAATGATCTCCTGGGCGAACGCCGCACCAACGTGCCCGTCGATGATTCGGTGGTCGAAGGAGAGGCTCAGGTGCATCACCTGCCCAATGACGATCTGATCGTCTCTAACCACCGGACGCCGCTTAATGGCGTGGATCCCGAGAATCGCTACCTCGGGATAGTTCACCACTGGGGTAGCGAAGAGCCCCCCTAGCTTGCCGAGCGACGTGATGGTGAACACTGAACCCCCAAGGTCCTCGGGGCGCGTCTTGCCGGCACGCGCCGATGTGGCGAGGCGGTCTACCTCCCGCGCAATATCCAGAAGGTTGAGCCGATCCGCGGCCCTGAGCACAGGCACGATGAGCCCCGCGTCTGTCGCCATCGCGATACCGATATCGAAAGAGCCCGGGCTCACCATCTCCAGGGCCGCATCATCGACCAGACAGTGCAGCGCCGGATGCTTGCGCAGTGCCCCAACGACCGCTTTGACGATGAACGGCAGGTAGCTCAGCTTGACGCCCTGCTGCTCGGCAACGGCAGCCATGCGCCCGTGAAGCTCCAACAGTTCACCTACGTCGCACTCATCGACGTAGGTGAAGTGCGCCGCAGTGTGCTTGGCTCGAGCCATGTTCTCGTAGATGCGCTTGCGGAGACCGCGAATCGGCGTGCGGTTCGTGCCAGCAGCAACCACCGTAGGCGCAGTCGGCGCGACCTCCCCCCGCTTCGGTGCGGTGGGTGACGCCGCCCCGGCGGGCGTGCCCGTCTGCGCGTGCACCCTCTCGATATCCTCCCGGGTGACCTGACCGCTCTTTCCAGAAGGTGCGACTCGACGCAGGTCGATGCCCAGCTCGCGCGCCAGCTTGCGCACCGCAGGCGCTGCAAGCGGCTTCTCGGCGAAATGGGCGCCCCCGGACGCCTGGGAGTTGGACGGGGTGCCGTAGAGGTCGGTGCCAGGAAGCTCTGCCTTGATGTCGCCGACCGCCGAGGCTCGAGCCTCCACCGCTTTCGCGGCGGGTCCCGGAGCGGCCGGGGCCTGGGGAACCAACGGGGAGGGAGCGGCAGCGCCCGCAGCGGGAGCGTCGGACACCGGGTGAACCGATTTGGACCCTTCCCCGATCTCGAAAACCACAAGAACACTGCCCACGGGCACGACGTCGCCAGGCTTGCCCCGAAGCTCGCTGACCCGCCCTTCTCTCGGCGCGCTGATGGTCACCGTCGCCTTGTCAGTCATCACCTCGACGATGTCCTGGTTCTCCTGAACAGCGTCTCCTGCATTCACGAGCCAGCTGACAATCTCCCCCTCGGTGACCCCTTCGCCGATGTCCGGCAATCTGAACTCGAATTGCGCCATGTGTATCGTTTTGCTCCTGAAACTGCGACCCCGTTACGCCCGCACGACATCGAGAATCGCGGGGAGAATTCGGTGGGAGAGAGGCAGATATTCCATCTCCAGCGAGTATGGGAACGGCGTATCGAACCCAGTGACCCGAACCGGAGGCGCCTCAAGGTAGTAGAACGCACGTTCACAGACGAGGGTGATCAACTCAGAGCCGAACCCGCAGGTTCTTGGCGCCTCGTGAACCATGACCAAACGGCCGGTCTTCTTGACACTGGTGATCACTGTGTCGATATCGACCGGCCAAAGCGTCCGCAGATCCACGACCTCTGCGTCGACCCCAACCTCGGACGCCCGCTGCGCCGCGTCAAGCGCCTCGTACAACATTGCGCCGTAGGCGATCACGGTAACGTCAGCCCCAACCCGCGCGACTCGCGCCGACTCGAGCGGAACGACGTACTCGCCCTCCGGCACTTCCCCCTTGGCGGCGCGATACACGCGCTTCGGCTCGAGGAACACCACCGGATCGGGATCGGCGATGGAGGCCAGGAGAAGACCCTTGGCATCGTAAGGGTTCGACGGAATCACCACCTTGAGCCCGGCGGTGTGAATGAACGGGGCCTCCGGGTGTTGCGAATGGTAGTGGCCTCCCCGGATCCCCCCGCCCACCGGGGTTCGGATCACGATCTTCGCGGGATACTCGCCCCCCGAACGATATCGGTACTTGGCAAGCTCATTGACGATCTGGTCGTATGCCGGCCAGATGAAATCGCCGAACTGGATCTCGGCAACGGGCACCAAACCATAGAGCGCCATGCCCACTGCCGTTCCGATGATCCCGTTCTCACTCAGCGGAGTGTCGACGACGCGCTCCTCACCGAACTCCTCCTGAAGCCCAGCCGTCACGCGAAACACTCCGCCAAGCCTGCCGACATCCTCCCCCATCACGAGGACTCGATCGTCGGTCTTCATGGCCACTCGGAGGGCGTCGTTGATGGCCTGAACCATGTTCATCTGGGGCATGAATCACTCCGCTTTGCCTTGTCGCACTGGTCGCACGCCAACTCCAGAGCGGCGATCGCTCTACCAGCCTCAGGGTGTCCGTGGATGAGCCTGCGCTCGACCGCGCAACGTGGTCCACGCAAGCTCCTGCCGGCGATTCGGTCGTCGATATGCTGGCGGGCCGAAAGGTCGCGGTCCTGAAGAACTCCGCCTCGTCCGGATGCGGCTCTGACTCCAAGCCAATCACACTCCAGACGGATTCCACTCGCCGGCACCTGCTCCCGCCTCGGCGTACGGCGCTCCCCCCAGGGGGTATGCGCGGCCCGCTCTCGCCCGCCACGGGTTCCCCAGAGGAAGGAGCTGGTATGCTCCGCACCGCAACTCGGGGCGCCGGGCGACCAAAGCGGCCCCGTATCGGGCGCTCCGAAACAGCAGACGCATGGGTGGAAGTTGCACTCAGCCCCGGCAAGGTGCGCGCCTCAAGACCCTTGATGTGTCGCCCCGGCGCGGGGACCGGAGAGGAGCTGGGCTCGCTGCTCACGCAAATGCCACGGCATCTTCGCGTACACATCCTCGAACATCGACGACAGCGGTGGAGGCGGCACGGCTTCTGCGGAAGCAACCGCATCCCTCAAAGCAGCGTCGACGCTTTCAACGAACGCCCGCTCCTTCGCCTCGCTCCACTGCCCCCCAAGCTCGAGATGGCGCCGCAGCCGATGCAGCGGATCTCGGGGCAACCACGGAGCCAGATCCGCCGCCCCCCGATAACGATCCGGATCATCGCTGGTCGTGTGCCCCCCAAGCCGATAGGTGAGAGCCTCGATGAGCGTCGCCCCTTCCCCACGGGACGCGCGCTCGACAGCCTCGCGCACCACAGAAATGACCGCAAACACGTCGTTGCCGTCGACTCGTACTCCCGGGATCCCGTATGCGTCCGCCTTGATGGCGAGTGTCTCCGTTGCACTCTGAAGCCTCGTCGGAACACTGATTGCCCACCCATTGTTCCGACAGAAGAACACGACGGGAAGCTTGAACACCCCCGCGAAATTCATCCCGCTGTGGAAATCACTCGAGCTCGTCGCGCCATCCCCGAAGTAAGCGAGCGTCGCGACATCTTCCCGCTTCATCTTGGCCGCCCACGCGAAACCAGCGGCCTGCGTGATCTGAGTGCCCACCGGTGAGCTCACCGAGCCGTACCTAAGCCCTCGGGCAGTGAAGTGATCGGGCATCTGCCGCCCCCGAACCACGTCACGCGCATTGCCGAACATGTTGTCGATGAAGCATTGGAGATCGAAGCCGCGCATCAGCGCCGCGCCAATCTCACGGTAGCAGGGGAAGATCCAATCCCGTGCCCGCATGCCAGCGGCAGCGGCACAGATCGCTCCCTCCTCGCCGGTTGAACCAACGTGGAACCCAATCCGCCCTTGTCGCTGCAGCGCAACTAGACGGTCATCGAGCACTCGTGTCTTAAGCATGGTGCAGTAGAGCGACACGACCTCGGCAGGCTTCAGCCCAGGATCCCGCGAGGGATCCAAGGTTCCATCGTCGCGCATGACGCGCACCAAGGGCTCGGGCTCAAGCACAGGTTCGGTGAACTGAATTACTGCGGCTGTCATGATACCCTTCGGGCGCCCCGCCCGGCGCAGCCCGAGGGTAGTCCATCGCTCCCCTCGGTGTCATCCTCAACTAGGGCTCAATCAGCTGCGTCAGAAGCGACGCGGCTGCTCGCACACGCAAAGACAATTTCGCACCATGCTCCGGAGCCGCGAAGAACGCGACGTGATTCCTCTCCTGGCGTCAGAGCGCCGGGCGTGGCGTCCGCCCCCGTGAGGTCCCTCAGCGGCGTCCCCAGCCCGGGACTATCCAACGGGTGCAGCTTGGAGATCGCCGGAGTTGGCCGACTGATCACCGGGCCGCATTCTGGCATGAACGAAACCTTCCGCCGCATGATAGCTCGACCGCACCAGAGGGCCGGAAGCCACGAATGCGAACCCCAGCGCCTCGGCCACAGCGGAATACCCAGCAAACTCCGCGGGCGTCGCATAGCGCGCGACTGGAGCGTGCTTCGGCGTTGGTCGCAAATACTGACCCAACGTCACGATGTCGACACCATATCGCCGAAGATCTCTGAGGGTCTCCGCGATCTCGTCGTCCGTTTCTCCGATCCCCACCATAAGCGAACTCTTGACGAAGCGTTCGGGCGCACGCGCTTTGGCACCCGCCAGAACCTCGAGAGAGCGCTCGTAACCACACCTGCGGTCCCGAACCAGCGGCGTCAAGCGTCGAGTCACCTCGAGATTGTGCGCGAACACGTCGGGCCCAGAGTCCACGACGGTCGCGATGTCCGCATGGCACCCGCCGAAATCGCCCACGAGTACCTCGACGAGCAGCTCGGGGCTCAGGCGCTTGAGCGCTCGCACCGTCTCGGCAACGTGGGCGGCTCCTCCGTCACTGAGGTCGTCCCGATCAACCATGGTCAGCACGACATACTTGAGACCCAACGACGCGACGGCAGTCGCGACGTTCTCGGGTTCTCGAGGATTGACGGCTCCACGGGGATGCCCTTTGGCCACAGCGCAGAAACGGCAGCCCCTGGTGCACATGTCTCCGAGAAGCATCACGGTCGCAGTGCCGGCGTGCCAGCACTCTCCCACATTGGGACAGCGAGCCTCTTCGCACACGGTGTGCAAGCCCAGCCGGCGCAAAGTACCCTTGACCTCGCTATATTTCTCACCACCCGGAGCACGGACTTTCAGCCACTCTGGTTTGCGCTCTCGAACAGAAATCGCGGGTCCTGCAGATTCAGAATCGTGCATCACAGCCTGGAACCTAGAGCCTCCGAAGCCCACTCGCCAGCCGTGTCGGCGTGTGCCAACCCGCACCTCGGGAGCGTATCCGCCTTCGCACCCGAACCGGCAACACCCATCCGTTCTCGACCCCTGCCGAGATCCCGGAGCTAGCCCCCAACCACGCTGGGCGAGCCGATCCGTGCGAAGTGAGGCCCATCCTGCTCGCGGGTCGGTACCCCCGGTCGACTGCACGTCGCGACGGTTCCGTTCACCTGCCGGACAACCGTCTGTCTCTCTAGGGTTGCGCCGCCAGACGCGCCAGGGCTGCGGCGCCCACCGGTCCAATCACTCCACGCTCCGTGATGATCGCACTCACGAGCTGCGCGGGGGTCACGTCGAAGGACGGATTATGGACCCCGACCCCCTCGGGAGTCACCCGACGGCCCCCGCAATGCGTCACCTCCTCTGCGGGCCGCTCCTCAATGGGGATCTGCTCCCCCGAGCCGCAGCAGAGATCCACGGTGCTCCACGGAGCCGCGACGTAGAGTGGACGCCCGTGATGCCGCGCTAGACAGGCAACCGTATACGTTCCGATCTTGTTGGCCACGTCACCATTACCGGCGATGCGATCAGCACCGACGACAGCCAGACTGATCGTCCCACGGGCAAAGTGACTGCCGGCGCTGCCGTCGGTGATGACTCTCACGGGGATGCCGTCGCAATGGAGCTCCCACGCCGTGAGACGAGCCCCCTGAAGCCACGGCCGAGTCTCATCGGCAATGACTTCCCTGACTCTACCCATCGCGTGCGCAGCGCGAACCACCCCAAGCGCGGTGCCGAAGCCCCCCGTGGCGAGCGCTCCGGCGTTACAGTGGGTCA
>CAYRKE010000384.1:4463-6006 GCA_964424695.1 uncultured Polyangiaceae bacterium | reverse complement strand
CCCTTCTGCGCAAGCGAAGCACATGGGGCATGTAGTACTAGTTACGGGAGTGAACCGCTAATGAGAGACGCCGCAGTCTCGAAAAGGGATATGAACTCCACGCGATCTGGGTCGGCGCTCTGTTCCTGCGTCGCCACCAGGGGGCCGATTCCCTCGAGCGCCGCGGGATCCACGAACGGGCTACCTCGTAGGATCTCAGCAAAGGTCCCCACGGCGACTGCCCATTGGAAGTCCTGGTCCATCTCGCTGACAGATCCACCCAGTCGATTCGGCGCGAGCGACGCAGTCAGCTCCTCGGCTGGATCCGTCTCGGTGGCGCCTGGCCACTTGTACCTGATCTTGACGAGAACGAGGTCGTCCGTGGGAACCTCCACTTGCCCGTCGTAGTCGCTGCCGACCACAAGCGACGGCGCGCCGCTGAGCGTTGGGATCGACTTTCCAGCGAGAACAAGCTCGTAGAGTGCGGTCACCCGGTGCCCGGCCCCAACTTCGCCGGCATCCACGGCGTCGTCCCGAAACTCACCGTCCTGGAGGATTCGATTGTCGTATCCGATCAGACGGTACGCCTCAACGAACTTGGGGTTGAACTCGACCTGGATCTTCACATCCTTGGCGATGTGAACGATCGTCGAGAGCAGCCGCTCATGCACATAGCGAGTTGCCTGATCGGCATCGGTAATTACCCCGTAGATACCGTTGCCAGCGTTGCTGACGGCCTCCATCATCGGGTCGTTCAGGTTGTCACTCCCGAACCCAAGCACGGTCAGAGTAATGCCGGTGGCCCGCTTCTCCTCGATGAACTGGACGAGTTCGGTCGTTGACGCCGGCCCGACGTTGAAGTCCCCATCAGTACAGAGCAGAACGTGGTTGATGCCGTTCTTCATGAATCCGAGCTCGGCGAGCTGGTAGGCAAGCTCCAACCCAGCCGCCCCGGCAGTACTGCCTCCAGCCGCGAGCGATTGGATCACGCCCTCGATGGTCGCCCGATCCGATACCCGAGTCGGCGCAAGCCGAACCTGCGTACCAGAAGCGTATGTCACGATGCCGATCGTGTCGTCCGGCTTCAGCACGTCAAGGCTTTCGGTCAGCATCTGCTGCACCAACGGCAGCTTGTCGGTCGATGCCATGCTGCCGGATACGTCGATCAGGAAGACCAGATTCGCGGAACTGCCATCGACACTAGCTGGCGGGGCATCTTTACCTTGAACTCCAATGCGCAGAACCGTCGTGTCACGCCCGAGGATGTGAGGTGCTGCTGCAAGCTGGACACTGAAGGGAACGTCGGCATCGTGGGCCGGCGCAGCGTACTCGTAACCGAAGTAGTTGACGTACTCCTCGACTCGAACGGTGTCCGGCGCCGGCAGACCTTGGTAGACCATGCTCTGTCGAAACAAATCGTAGCTGGCGGTGTCGACATCCGCAGCAAAGGTAGACAACGGATCGTGTGATACATCGACGAAGGGCTGGAAGCCGGGCCCGGTCGGACTCTCTGGGGGATCCACGGGGTCAACATCCTCCGGGACGTAGTAGTTCCCCGCATCGC
>CAYRKE010000384.1:0-4363 GCA_964424695.1 uncultured Polyangiaceae bacterium | reverse complement strand
CCCGCATCGCCGGGCACCGCACTGCCCGCGGCGGCACTCCCGTCGGAGTCGGCCGCATCGAAGGCGCATCCTCCCGCCAGCGCGGCGACCAACCCCAGAGATAAGAGGACTGCATCAGCACTTTTCTTCTTCATAGTTCCTCCGGATGGGGCACGGAGACGTGCCCCGGTCGAACAGGAATGCCGACCGCAACTCATGCTTTGGTGCGCTCTGCTGAGCGCGGCCTCAGAAGGCGGCTCAGCCCCTTGGGTCCCACCCTCTGACGCGCTGCGTCCTCAGCCGACTGCGAACGACGAAGGCCGCGGCGGCCAAAGCCACCAGGACGCTCCCCACCTGCCATCCAATGCACGGCCGCGGCTCGGCGCTCGTGCTGCACATGCAGGGCCACCTGGGTTCGCTCCACTCGTTCTGGGCACCCGTCGGGCGCCAAGTGTCGACAGTGTCGACCGTGGTCACTGTCACCACGCGCTGGGGCGCTTCTGGAGGGAGCACACACTCGTCGGCGACTGCCGGGTTGCCGATCGCGACGCTCGCCACCTGGTAGGGCTCCTCCCGATTGCTGACATCATTGGCGGTAACCGCCGTTGACGTCACTGCCATGAGCTGGCCGCTCAGGGGCAGGGTGCGCAGTACCCTGCCCGACTGCCTGAGGCTTCCTCTCAAAGCCAGGCTTCGTTCCTCCAGGTCGATCAGTTGGATATGGTGCTCGGGAACGCAAGTTCCGCCGACCTCGACGTTGTCCGCGTAGGGAACCACGACCAGCGGTGGAGCATCAAGGTCATCTTCCACGATCTCGACGGCACGAAAGTCGCTGGACGCCTCGGAACTCGCCGTTGCCGATCCAAACTGCACGCGTCGCAGCTCAAGAGGACTGCTCGGATCGCTCACGTCGAACAACGATGCAGCGACCTGACTGCCGGCATCCCCTCTCCCCACAGCAAGCAAGAGGTCTCCCCTGGGGAAAATGTAGTCGCTCCATCCCGGGATCTCCAGTTCTCCCAGCACGACGGGAGCCGAGGGGTCCTCGAGCGAGATCACCCAGAGTGGATCCGATCCGTATTCGATCACCGTCTGCTGGATCACCACCGTCTGCTCGACGATGATCTCCGGCTGGTACGTGACCACGTAGGCCCGATCACCCACGAAGCGGGTGGCAAATAGCCGCTCCCCCGGCGCCAATGCACCGATGCTCGCCAAGAGCTGCAGGGAGTCGGGCTCCGAGGTATCGATCACATGGAGATGATTCCCGTCGATCGCCGCGTCCGACGTCACGACCCGAAGGGTGTTTCCCAGCGCATCCATGTGGAATCGTCCCGGCACCGATCCAGAGATCTGGATCTCGCCGCGCTCCCAGAGCACCCCCTTTCCTTTCGATATGTCGATGTAGCGAATCTTCGTATCGGGGGTGAGGTCCTCAGCCAAGAAGATGGCTTCGCTAGTCATGTGGATCTCGAAGCTCGCGCCGCCCAGAGGCAGATCGGCAACCACCTCGAGCCCCTCGGGTGAGGTAACGTCCACGGCGTAGAGCCAGCCGCGGTCGGGTTCCACGGGAGCGGCCGTGGTGACGACGTACAGCGTGTCACCCACAAGACGACTCGTCACGAGGTCACCGGGCACGCAGCGCTCACTCGCCACCTCCGGCGCGCTCTTGGGCTGCACGATGAACGCAATGCCGGTCGAGGGATAGTGGGCAAGCTCCGATGGCGCCAGAGCGTGGCAGGATAGCTTCGAGTCTTTCGCCAACACCAACAGCCCCTGGTCCTGCACGTAGAGCTCGCCCCCGTTGCCCGCAAGCACGTCCAGGCGAGCCGCCAACTTGGGTTCCCGTGGAACGGATGCATCGATCACGCTGAGCCCGGTATACTGACTGAGTACGTGCAGCCATGCCCCGTCCGACTTGACGATGTCGCTCTCGTCGATGGTGGGGGGCGCCGTGGGCCGATAGAAGTCTACGGTCGTGGCAACCCCTGATTCCGTGCCGTCGTTGGCAACCCCGGAGGCCGTGCCGTCGTTGGTGCCGCTCGCAACCGCGGCCCCAGACTCTTCGTCAACCGACGACGAGCAGCACCCCCCCAGCGCCACAGTGATCACGGCGCACAAGCACCATGCCGATTGCCGTTGGTTCGATCTCGGAATTCGAGAACCCCAGTCCATGCAGCCTCCTCGGAGCAGACGCACTCTCACGCCGCACTCGGTCTCTCGGTAGTCGCGAGCGCATCTCTAGGCTCCGATGCTGCGAGTCCGACGTGACGCCGCTCAGTATGCTGATGACGTCAGAGGGAGCAAGGCACGATACGCACAATCCATGGTCCCGATCGGCGCCACCATGTGCGAATCGAGGCTATTCGAGGCGCACCGCGACGATCGTTGCCCGGCGGGTCCCAACGCACGACGCGAGAGCCCCGCCGTTGCCTGTCGGAACGTCCTACGCGCGCCAAGCCGAGGGCAATACACCAGCCTCACGACCCCGATGCCAGCGCGCGCTCCCACCACGCGAGACTCGGCTCAGTCGTATCGATGGGCGCGCAGTCCTGGCCGACTCTGGTCCCGTCAGCCTCGCTGACGCTGCGTAGCACCAGTCTGCTCAGTCGAATCGATAGGTCGCGGTCCTGGCCAGCTCGGTTCCCATCACCGTCAGCGTTGCCAGCACTGGAGTGGCAGTGGGGGAAGCTTCGAGGCGGAGGTTGGTTGCCCCAACCCCCGATGTATCCGCCAGCTGCGCACCAAGGGTGCTGGTGCTCCCGCCGAAGACGAATTGCCCAGCCCCCTGCCAGAGGGGCGCCAGGTCGCCCAGCTCAACAGACACCGCAACCCCGACCGTCAGCGTGCCGGTGCACGTATCCTCGGTGATGGGGTTGCCATCGTAGCTGATGCCAAGGTGGATGCTGGTAGGCAGGCTCGTCCCCTCCACCCCGAGCGCCTGAAGGAACCCGTCGTCCGCAGCGTCCAAGGTACCCTCGCGCACCCCACCCCAGCCCTCGACCAGCTCGGCCGCGCTGAGACCCCAAAGCCCTTCCTCCGCATACTGGCGAGAGACTGGACCACAGGCGGGAGGGTTGCCTTCGGCGGGCTCACCGGGCCCGACGCCACCGGTCCCGACAGGACCGGCCCCGTGGTCAGCGGCCCCAGCATCACCGGTGAAACCGCCCAGACACCCGGAGCATAGGGCTGCGACCAACCCCCAGCACAATCTGGAGCATCTGCTCAGCCGCTCGCTCGATGCACGGAGATTCATGACCGCCGATGGTCAGTATTCCTGGGGCCGAGCGCGAGGTCAATGCACGATACGCGCATTTCGTGGCCGCGATCTGCCCGATCATGTGCGAATCTTGACGACGTGGACCACCATCGACTTGCCTCGGAGATCCTGCGGGCCCTGCGGGGCCGTCGCTCCCAACCCGCCTTCAGTCGGCGCCTCGGGTACCGGAGCAACGTCGTGTACCGGTGGGAAAGCGGGAAGACGTTCCCCACCGCCGCCAAGAGCCTGCAGGCAGCCAAGAAAGTGGGCGTTGACCTGTCCGCGGGATATGGTCGTTTCTTCCGAGGTATCCCCGAGCGTCTCCGCGACGTCGATCCTGCATCACCCGAGGGCGTCACGGAACTGCTCCGAAACCTCGTCGGGATCACGCCGATCGGAGAGGTCGCCCGCCGCGCCCACCGCAGCCGCTTCGCCGTGTCGCGCTGGCTCAAGGGTACCGCCGAGCCGCGGCTGCCAGAGCTGCTGCTCATCGTCGACGCCGCGAGTCAACGGCTGCTCGACTTCGTGGCCGTCCTGGTAGACCCCGCCGGCCTTCCCTCGGCGGCAGGTGCATGGGCGGAGCTCCAGGCGGCACGGGACGCCGCGTACTCGGCACCTTGGTCCCATGCCGTGCTGAGGGTCCTGGAGCTCGACGAGTACAGGAAGCTCGGACGACACGAGTCGGGATGGATCGCAAGCCGCCTGGGCATCCCTCTCGAAGAGGAGCAGCGCTGTCTTGAACTGCTCGCCTGTTCCAAACAGATCCGCCGTGTGGGACGACGCTGGGTCATCGACGAGACGCGCACGGTGGACACCCGCGCCGATCCCCAGCGTTCACAGGAAGTCAAGCGTTGGTGGACCCAAGTAGCCCTGCAGCGGACGCAGGAAGGCTACCAGCACCGGTCGTCGTACGCCCTCTTCAACGTCTCCGAGCGGGATCTGACCGAAGTGGCGGCACTGTATCTCGAGTTCTACAACAGGCTACGTGCCTTGGTGACTCGTTCGGAGCCCTGCGAGCGGGTCGTGCTGCTCACGACTCAGCTCGTGGCGCTCGAGAATCCCAGCCTCCTCGCTGAAGGCGTTCTCGACGCACGAAGGCCCGGTAAACGGAGTAGCGAACGCCCT
>CAYRKE010000383.1:0-6007 GCA_964424695.1 uncultured Polyangiaceae bacterium | reverse complement strand
CTAGTGGAGCTGACAGAGTCGTTCGCGACGGCGCGGAGGCGGCACGAAAGATCGCAGACAACGCCGAACGGCTGTTCTCGCTGCTCGTCGCGGATCTGACCGTGATGCGGCCATCCGCGCGACGGAAGTAGGGAACAGCTCGGCAAGCCTCGACTGCGTCCGGTTCCCAGAGAGCTTGGCGAATACGTCGTGCAGGTACTCGAAGAGCGGCGAGCGCTCTGGCAGGTCTGCCAGATTCCGGATGCCGAGCGGCGGTGGTGCTCAGAACCGATGACTCAGCTGCAGACTGCTTGGTCCGACGCGAAGCGCCGTCTCGGACGACGAAGAATCCGTATCATCCTCGTGGCTCAGGATGAGCCATGTTCCCACACCTAGCCCGAGTATGCCAATCCCAAGCCCGGCGTAGCCAATCCCTTGGTACAGCGACTTGCTGCTGGCCTTGTCCATCTCGTTCTCGGGGCACGTGCCGGCGCCGCAGGTCGACTTGGGATCGCCGTAGCGCGACGAAGCGACGATGCCGACGCCGACGAATGCTGCAACGCCCAGCACCCCCACGCCGCCCACGGCGAGTCCCGCTGTCATGCGACTCAGTCCGTTCGACTCGGTCTGCTTGCTCGGAGTAGCGATGGTGACGCACGGAGTCTCGGCCTTGGGGGGCGCTGGCGCATTGGACGCCGGTGGGGTCAGGGAAACCTCTTTGCGCTCCCCTGGTGCCAAAGTGAGCGTTTCCGCGCTCTTGTTCCCGTCGGCGTAGGTGACCGCGATCGACACGGCCCCAGGATCGACAGGCTGCGGCTCCAGCATCTCCTCGGGTGTCAGGCTTCGTCCCTTTATCGTGACCTCTTTCAGCTGCTTGACGGTTACGTAGGCAAGGCGTTCTCGGATGTCGGCCAGCTCGGCAGTCGCTGTCTCCACTGTCTTCCGATATCTCTTCTGGGATTTGGCCAGCGCCTCGGCGTCCTCGACCGCTTGACTCAACTCTCGAAAGGCGTCAGCAAGGCGCCCGAGCTTGATGAGTGCTCGGCCGATCATCATGCGCGAGTTGGGACTGCTCACCTTGTCATTCGAGTTCTTGAACCGCTCCAGCGCTTCTGCATATTTCTCGGCCCCCATCGCCGCGAGACCTGCCTCGTACTCCTCCGTTGCAGCCTGAAGCTCGGCTTTCGAAGCTTCTTCGAGGGTAGTACTGGCTGCGTGTGGGCTGAGCGTTCCGGCGGTAGCAAGAAGGAGTAGCTGTACCAATCGAGCGATAGAGCAGGAGCGATAGGTCATTGGCAGTCCTCCAGATCAGAGTCTGGCTGGTGTATACTTGCGAGGTTCTGCGCCGCTCGCACGCCTGCTTGGTGGACGCCACTGCGTGGGGCGGCCCGATGCAGGTCCGGGAACGGCGCTGTTCGTGGGTTCGGGCGACGCGTCCACGCTGACCGCAGAACCAGACGGCGTCGGAACGGGCGCGGAAGCGGCGGGCTCGACCGAGGGCTCGGAGGACTTGTCCTTCGGCTCCACCGATCTAGGGGCAGATGCCGGTGGCGCGGCTTGTCTCGACGACGCAACGGGCGCGGAGATGGACGAGTCTGCGGGCGCCGCCACTGCCGCACCAGCTGCCGTGGCGCTGTCCTTCGTCGAGACGTTCTGCACCAGCACTGCAGTCAGCGCGGCAACAGCGATAGTTGCCCCCGCGCCGATTGTACCCATGATCACGAGCCCCCTGAGACTCACCTGGATCACCCGTGGCCCGGCGTGCGCCTCCTGGGGTCCGGGGTCGGGGGGCGGTGGTTCAGGGTTGGGGTGGCTCGGCTCCAACGCTCCAGCTTCGACCGAGTTCGACGGGAACGTCTCCGGAATGGACACCCGCGACTCCGAGCGTGATACCTCTCCCGAGCTCGAGGGGAACAGCTGAGACGCGGAGAGTCTCGACTCCGAGCCTTGGGCCTGTGCCGCACTCGGCTCCAGTGTCTCGATCTCCGCCGCACCCGAGCGGAGTGATCCCGGTACCGATAGTCTCGATTCCGAGCTCTGCGCCTGCGGCGCACTCGGCTCCGGCGCCCTGATCTCCGCCGCACCCGAGCGGAGTGATCCCGGTACCGATAGTCTCGATTCCGAGCTCTGCGCCTGCGGCGCACTCGGCTCCGGCGCCTTGATCTCCGCCGCACTCGAGCGGAGTGATCCCGGTACCGATAGTCTCGGCTCCGACCTCTGCGCCTGCGCCGCCTTCGCGGCGGACGCCGCCCCGAGTACGGAGCGCGACGTCGAAGGTTCGGCTTGCGCAAGCGCGACAGATGTGATCCCGATCCCCGGGGGATTCAATCCAAGAAGGGTCGGCATCGACGATCGCGCCTTCGCTTGACGTGCCGAAAGGTCGGCGTTCGCGGTCTGTGTGCCGCCGCCCTGTTTCGTCGTGCCCCGAAGCGCGCCAGCGGTGGTGACTCTCACTGCAGAAACAAAGCCTCCAGCAGTGGCGGCACCGGAGCTCGCGGACCCTCCTCGAAATGCGCCTGTCGCTGCAACTCCAGCGGTCTTCGGCGCCGTCGCAGGCTTGGATGCTGATTCGGAGACTCCCGTGTTGGGTGTTGGTCTCTTCGAAACCACGGCTCGCGCTTGCCCAGCAGAGGTGTGAGCGGAAGGTTGCAGCGAGGAAGGTCTTGGCGCGAAATCCGCGGACAGGTTGCGCGCGCGGGCGGCTTCGGTGGCCCCACGACTGCTGCCAGGCTTCGCGACAGCACCACGTTGAGATTCCTTTGGCGGTCCGTTGCGGAGCTCGTCGCTAAGCTTCGGCCCCGGAAGAAGGTCCAAGCGAAACAGCGTAGATTCACGATGAAGCAGCGCATCCGTGAAGTCGATGACCTCAGCGTAGGTTGCAGCCTTGACGGCCCCGAGAGCGCGTCTCAGCTCGGCGATCGACCGAGGACGCTTGGCGGGGTCGAGCTCCAACGCCGCATCGATGACACGAGCGACGGTCGTTGGCACCAGGGGCGATCCCTTTGGAAGCGCAAGGCTGAGTTTGGGCACCTTCGGTCGTGGCTCGCTCCCCTGCTCCGAAGACAGCGCTGCACCGGTCAGTAGCTGCCAGAACACGACTGCGGCCGCGAAAACGTCAGCTCGCTCGTCTGGCGTCTGCTCGGCGTCGAGTAGCTCTGGCGGAGGAAACCCGACCGAGCCGCGTCGAGGGTCCGATAGCCCGGCTCTCGTGAGGACCGCCATCAATTGGCCATCGAGCGCTCGGGTGCGCCCGTCACCACAGAGATACAGAGAGGCCTCGCCGATCCCTCCGGGACGCCAGGGAACGCCGGCAGAATCGCAGACGGCGCGATTCTGTTCGAGACCGTCCAAGAGATCCAAGACGATCCGAGTCGCGACGCCAATCGGAAACCCCGTGTGGCGCTCCTCGGCGCGGCGCCTCAACGAACGCAGCAGCGAACCCTCTGAGTAGTCGTGGACGAGAACGAGCCACCCCTTGCCGAAGACGACATCGGCAACGCAGAGTAGTGACTCGTGGCGCAGTTCCATACTGTCCCAAGCGGCTTCCGAAATGTCCTGTTCCGCCTCGGGTGATAGCTCCGCCGGCAGCACGATGAGTCGACCCAAACCGCTCATGCCCGTGACCTCGGTTTCGGCCCGCAACTCGAAGAGCGGCCCGAAGCACCCCGAGGCGATCTCACCGAGGACGTGATAGCGTCCGACGTGGGAGCCAGAAGACGGGAGGGTTTCGATTTCTGTCAATGGCCGCGGCCTGCTGAAGTGGGTAGCTCTGTATCTTCTACGCACTGCTCACCCGGTTCTTTAGCCAGGATGCTCGCAGGGATTCGGTGCAGCGCCCGAGATCTCCGGCCAACACTTGCGGCGCGGCGGAAACAAAGCGACCCCGGGGGTCCGCCGAGGCCGGGCGACGCCGGGGAACCCGCTGAGGACGCGACTCGCGAGACCACGCAAGAAACACGGTGCTCACCACACACGAACGGACAGTGGTACCGCTAGGTCTGGTCATCACACATTGGGGGAACACTAGTCCGTGCACACCTCCAGGAACCCAGTTGTGGCCCACTCCAACTGCCCCCCCCGGCGTCGGAAGGGCGGCCACTGCTGCGGTGGCAGGGGCTGGAGCGGGGGTGGCCACTGCGGGTGGTTCGAGCGGGATCCCGCAATGACGCTCGATCCATCCGAGGAGCGGCGCGTTGGCGCGAGGCCAAGCGTCGCGCAGCGCGTGAGCCAGCGGCGCCAGGTGGCAAGGAGCGCGCACGTACCAGCGGGCGGTCCTCAACCCGAACCATGCGGGGCACTGGCTTCCACTGTGCGCCTCTTCAGCGCGTCCGATGTGTGCAAGCCAGAGCGTCACTGCTTTCTGTCGCCAGCGGAGCGTCTCAGGAACGCTCAGCTCGAGAGGTAGGTGCGGGACGAGTTTCCCTGCGTGCCGTACGCGCCGCGGCAGACCGGGGAGATCACGCAGCCGTAGGCGGCGGGGTGACCGTCGTGGGGGCGTAGGGGAAGAGCCCCCACTGTGCCGGCTGGGTCTCGTCAGAGGTGCCGTGCTTGACTCCGCCTTCGTCGTCGAGCCCTCTTGGGGCGAGCTCCATTCGCAGGGACTGGCGAAGCGCACTGCGTACAACCGCAGGGCTGCCAGCTGTGGTCGTCAAGCCTATGCGGAGGTCGAAGTGGCGCTGAGCGCAAGGTCAGGTGCGGCCGACGAAACCTGTTCGCAACGTTGCCGCCAGTTCACACCACGGACCCACTGGCGAGAGCGCTGGGGTCCAGCGTCGGTTGACTTGCTCGCATTGACGTAACCGATTCCTTAGCGGTATGAGATGACATGCGCGTGGTGGTCTCGCTGGCGGAGCGCGGTGATCTCGAGGCTATGGTCGTGCTGTTGCGCTGTCTCTTCGACCAGGAAGCTGACTTCACTGCGGACGCCGAGCTTCAGCGCCGTGCACTCATCAGGATCCTCGATGCGCCCGAGGTCGGGCGAATCCTGGTTGCGAGAGCAGCGGGCCGATGCATTGGGATGGTGAGCCTGCTCTACAGCGTCAGCACGGCGGAGGGAGGCATCGCCGCGTGGCTCGAAGACATGGTGGTTGAGCCTGACCTTCGTGGCGGAGGTGTCGGTAGCCTACTCATCGAAGCTGCCGTACGGGACTGTCAGGCGCGCGGCATCCACCGCATTACGTTGCTGACCGACCAAACGAACACGCGGGCTCAACAATTCTATCTTCGTCATGGCTTCACTCCGTCGGCGATGGTGCCACTCCGCTGGCGGTGCTGATCGCACATATCCCGGGAGGCGTTTCCGCGAGCCGCACGCCGTGAGCGAGTTCCGGCGGACTGATGTGTACCCCAGCAAACCCAGAGGCTGTCTTGCCCAAGATCATCGGAATCGATCACATCTACGTCACCGTGTCCGACATGGGTCGGTCGGAGGCATTCTATGACCGGGTGTTCTTGGGCGTCCTCCGCTTCCGCAAGAACCGCTTCGCTCTGTCCGACGAGCCGCACGTTCAGTACTTCTGCCGACACTTCGGGTTCGTGCTGCGGCCAGCTCGTTCTTCGGCCGGGCACGATCCGTACTCACCAGGCCTCCACCATTTCTGCCTTCGCGTGGACTCGGTGGAGGACGTGCACGCAGCCGCCGCCCAGCTATGGGCTGCGGGGATCGAGGCGACCCCTGCACGGCACTGCCCGGAGTACGCTCCTGACTACTGGGCAACTTTCTTCCGCGATCCCGATGGGATCCGGCTGGAGATCACGAACTTCAGGCAGGAACGTCGAGCGCGGCACGATGAATGGGAGCAACTCGCGGACTGAATCAGCGAGCAGGACTCTCGAACCGAACTGCATGAGTCCACGTCGTGGACGAGTCCAGTGAGGTAGACGTTCCCGCACGAAGTGCGGGAGGCGGCTCAGCCGCTTGTGAACGGTTTGGGAAGGGACAGTTTGGAGGGCGCGGACGGATCCCTTTGCGTCAAGAGCTGGGCGCGGCACTTCGGTAGGGTAGCCTTCGGGCTCGGAATCGCCTCTG